>NZ_JYFT01000030.1:0-38484 GCF_000931385.1 Pseudomonas sp. FeS53a | reverse complement strand
CACCCCCACCGCCCCCAGCACCAGCACGATCACCACGGTGATCAGCCAGGCGCGCTGGGCGATGCGCTTGCGTGCCGTATCGAAGGCGCCTTCCACGGTGTGGCCGAAGCGAAGCCGGTCCTGGGCCTGGTGGTTGTAGGCCTGCACGGTCTTGATCTGGCCCAGGGTCTCGCCGACATAGCTGCCCACGTCGGCGATGCGGTCCTGGCTCTGCCGCGACAGGCTGCGCACCCGCCGACCAAAAAGGAGGATCGGCGCCACCACCAGCGGCAACGCCACCACCACGATGCCGGTCAGCTTGGGGTTGGTGATGAAGAGCAGCACGATGCCGCCCACCAGCATGATGCCGTTGCGCAGCGCCAGGGACAGCGAGGAGCCGATCACCGACTGCAGCAAGGTCGTGTCGGCAGTCAGCCGTGACTGGATTTCCGAGGCCCGGTTGCTCTCGAAGAAGCCGGGGTGCAGCTCGATGAGGTGGTTGAACACCCGCATGCGGATATCCGCCACGAAGCGCTCGCCCACCCACGACACCAGGTAGAAGCGGGTGAAGGTGCCCACAGCCAGGGCCACCACCAGCGCAAAGAAGAACAGGATCGAATGATTCAGTGCCTCTGGCGACTGGGTCGCCAGGCCACGGTCCACCAACAGGCGAATGCCCTGCCCCATGGACAGGGTGATGCCGGCGGTGAACAGCAGCGCCAGCAGGGCACCGATCACCCGGCCGCGGTAGGGCGCGACGAATTGCGCCGCCATGCGCAGGGCACCGCGCCGGCGAGAGGAAAGCAGACCCATGCTAGGACTCGATCAACGGGAAGAAGCGACACTCTGCGGGTTTTCCGGGTGCTCCGCCAGCCAGCCGACGGCACAGAGGAACAACGCCGTCAGGTTGGTAGACACCGGGTTGAAGGCCTGCACCAGGAAGCCCGGCGCCACCATCGCCACGTCCACCAGCAAGCCGACCAAGGCCAGCGCACTCAGGGCCAGCGGCCAGCGACGCCTGCGCACCACCAGCAATGCCAGGGCCAGCACCACCTCGGCCACACCGGCCAGGGCCGCTAGGAGTCGCGCCTGCTCGAAGCCGTGGGCACGGATCATCTCCAGTTCACCCGGGCTCAGCCAGAGCAGCTTGGGCACGATGCCGTGGTAGAGGAACAACAGCGCAAGCCCCCAGCGGGCCAGGCTGGCGTACAGCCTGGGATCAGCGCTCGCCATGCAGGAAGCGCCTCTCATGATCGGGATGGGGCAGCATGCACACCGGGTGCCGGCCAAAGAGCCGGTAGCGGTTCAGGGCAACGCGGTCGTAGAGCCAGTCCCGCACGGGCGCGGGCACCACGCGGAAGAGCCTCAGCCAGTGCCAGGGTGCCGGCAATTGCCCGAGCACCCGCAACACCGCATCGGTACGCACATGCAGGCGCTGGCCCTCGATGTAGGCCAGGGTCTCGAAGTGGTCGGTGGGCAGGCCGTACCAGGCGAGCAACGCCTGCCCCTCGGGAGACTGCACCGACGCGAGCTTGAGGCGTTCGCGACGGTCATGCCGGATCAGGAAGCGTGCCCAGCCGTTGCAGAGCTTGCAGACGCCGTCGAACAGCACCACGCGGTCGTCCGGACCGATGAAGGGCGGTTGGGTCTCACTGGGCATGATCCAGCTCCGGGGAAAATGTGGGCAGATGATAGGCGCGCTTCAGTGCGCTGCGAAACGGTAATGACCCAGGATCGGCCAGCGGAACAGGATGTCCTCCTCCCGCGTCCCCTGGCCGATGTTGTGCAGCGCCAACGGCGTACCCTCGCGGCTGCGCCGGTCGGAAATGATGCCGATGTGCTGCAGGCCACGCCCCAGGTCCCAGGTGACGATGTCGCCGGGTTGGTAGTCGGCGGCAGCCTGCCCGACCTTGAGGGACAGGCCCTGGCGGTCGAACCAGGTCATCAGGTTAGGCACCCGGCGATGATCGATGTTGGGATCGGGGCGTTTCAGCCCCCAATGCCGGGGATAGGCAGAGAAGTGCCGGCGCATGTCCTCGTGGACGCGCTGCTGGAGGTCCAGGCCCTGGGCGCGGAGCGCGCGGATGACCACGTCGGTGCAGACACCGGTCGCTAGTGGCACATCCCCGCCGGGGTAGGCAATGCGCCGGTAGGCGGGGTCATAGCCGAGGGTCACCCCCACCTGGGTACGGGCCGCCTCCACCAGGCGCCCGCCGTCGACGGCCGCCCACCCGGCCAGGCAGAACCACCACAGGCCAATGCCCAGTACGAACCTGAATGCCTTGCTGCACATGCCGGCCTCCCTTGCTGGCGCCCTGGCGAACGGGCACGGATCCAGGCGCCACCCTAGCTGGAAACATCCAGGACGTCATGGCGCTGGCGCACAGTGTGGGAAGGAGGCGGGAGAAGAGGGAGATCGAAAGGGAGATGAAACCGGAAAAGGAACCTGCCGCCCCGGTCCCCATGCTCGACGCCCCAACCATAAGCCCTGAGGAGATTGCGCCGGGCATGGGAGCCGGGACAGCAGGCCTGCACACCCTACCCACCGCCTGGCCACCAAGCCAGGGCGGAGAGTCGACTCAAGGCTGTCGGCCTGGCCGATCAGGCTGTAGCCATCGGCCTACTCGCCCTCCTCCGCTGCCCAACCGACGGGATACAGCAGCTCCTCGCGATAGCCCGACCAGACCCGTATCGCATCCGGGAATGCGGCATCCAGCGCCGGATCACCGCTGTCCACCAGCAAGGGCCGCCCCTCCAGGGTCGCGAGCTTGCGCTTGGTCGCCACCACCCTCAAGCGGTCGAGCCCGACGGCGCGCAGCACGCGGGGGCTGATCTGCTGGTTGCCGCGCCCGATGATGTGGCCCTGGCCGCCAATGGCGGTCACCAGGATGAACGCCGGGTGGTCCGATACCAGCGCCAGCAACTCGGCCTCCGTCACGTCGCGGGCAATTACCTGCCCGTTCTCCACCACGTCCACGCCCAGCAGCGTGCCATCCAGCCCCAGGTTGGCGGCCAGCCCGTGCAGGGTCGACCCCGGACCGAAGACGTAGCGCACACCGGGCTGCCATTCCTCCGCCAGCCAGTCGGCCAGCTCCAGCAGCACCAGCTCCTCCGACTCCACACCACCCTGCTTCACCTGCTGCATGAAGTGGCCCTCCACCGGCACCGTCAGCTCCCCGTACCAGCGCGAGGCCACACGCCCATCACGCAGCGCCGCTTCGTCCAGGTCACGCACTTCGCCACTGGCCAGGCGCACCAGGCCGCCCTCCACCAGGCGCCGGGCCAGCTCCCCGGCGGCGCGGGGGCTGATGGCGTAGACACCGGACTGGATCTTCACCCCGGCAGGAATGCCCAGCACCGGCTGGCCTTCCCGCGCCACGTCCCCCACATCCCGGGCCGTACCGTCGCCACCGGCGAAGAGGATCAGCGAGACACCCGCCTCCTGCATCGCCTGCACCGCTCGACGGGTATCGTCGGCACCGCTCGGCCCGTCCAGCGTGCCCAGCAAGCGATGACGAAAGCCCATCTGCGCCAGCAACTCACCGCCCATGGCGCCGGGCAGGCAAAGGAACTCGATGCGCTCCGCCAGCCCCAACAGAGGCTCCAGGGCCAGGCGCGTACGTTGCTGGGCCTGAGGCACGGCGCCGCGCTCCAGTGCGAGCCCGGCCACACCGTCGCTGCCCCGCAATGCCGCGGGGCCACCGACGCCGGCCAGGGGATTGATGATCAGACCCATTCGGAATATCGACATGCACACCTCGTCTGAACGTTTCCTGCCGCGCCCGGGTCAACCGCTGCGGCTGCGCTGGCACAGCAACTGCTTCGGGCTTCCGACCCCGAAGATGTGACGTTTTCCCGGCGCTATCGCCTTCATCTTGCCTTCATCTGAGGGACCTAGACTGCGCACACCACCTGATGAGGAGACCTCCCCATGAGCCTGCAGACCCGCACCGAAAACCGTCGCGTCGTTCCGCTCAAACCCGAGCAACCGGTGGGCGGCGCCATCATCGATGCCCAGGGACGCGAGATCCCCATTACCGAGGGCATGATCCAGCGCGCCTGCCGTGAGCTGGACCGGCAATCGCACTCCGGCTCCGCTCGCCAGGGCTAGGATGGCCAGACATGAAAAAGCCCCGGAAACGGGGCTTTTTCATGTCCACGTGAATCAGGCGCCGCGGGATGCGCGGGTGCCCTTCTTCTTGTTCTGCAGGATGTGCGAGAACACCGCGTGCAGATCGTCGGAAGCCGTCTCGCCATCGAGGTTCAGCTTGGCGTCGACGCTGTCCATGTGGCGCATCATCAGCTCCACGGCGGTGTCCTCGTCACCCGCCTCGATCGCGTCGATCACCCGGTCGTGCTCCTCGTCGGAACAATGGGTGCGACTGCTGCTTTCGTAGAGCGCGATGATCAGCGATGTCTGCGAGATCAGGCTGCGCAGGAAGCCGAGCAGCGTGTAGTTGCCAGCAGCCTCGGCCAGCTTGAGGTGGAACTCACCGGACAGGCGGATACCCATCCCGCGATCGCCCCGGGCGAAGCAGGCGCGCTCCTCCAGCACCATCTGGCGCAACCCGGCGATCTGCTCGGGGGTGGCGTTCTTGCAGGCCAGTTCGGTGATGGCCCGCTCGATCATCCGGCGCGCGTAAAAGATCTGCCGCGCTTCCTCGGCACCCGGACTGGCCACCACGGCCCCACGGTTCGGCCGCAGCAGCACCACGCCCTCGTGGGCGAGGCGGGACAGGGCGCGACGGATGATGGTGCGGCTCACGCCGAAGATCTCGCCGAGGGCTTCCTCGCTGAGCTTGGTGGCCGGTGCCAGGCGCTGCTCGAGGATGGCTTCGAAGATGTGCGCGTAGACCACCTCGTCCTGGGTGCCACTGCGCGTGCCTTTGGTGGCGCGCGGCGGTTTCTTCAGACTTTGCTCGACGTCGTTCATGAGGACCACACAGTGAAGTTCAAAAGCGGGAATGGGCTGACACTATGCCGGCGGGATGCCGTTACGCCAGCACCCGAGCCATCAGCCGCATGAAAGTGTGGCGCATTGTACACAAACCGCTCGTAGCTCACAGAACATCACGCTTTGGAGGCACTCATCGGCGACTCCGGCAACTGCAGCGGCAGGTCGAGCCGGCGAGCCTCATTGGCCAGGTGCTGGCGCATCAGATCAGCGGCCAGGACGCTGTCGCGGCGGCGAATGGCCTGGACCAGCGCCTCGTGCTCGCGCACCCGGGCCTCAAGCTGGTCGGCGCCCTGGCGCAGCAACACATCGCTGCGGGCCAGCGCATCACCAGCCTGGCCGACCAGGTGCTGGAAGATGGGATTGCTGGTGAGGCTGCCCAGCAGCCGGTGAAACCCCAGGTAGGCCTCGACGAAGGCATCCAGCGCGCCGTCCTCGGCAGCATCGCGCAGGTCCAGCAGGCGCAGGCGCAGGCGATCGAGGTCGGCACTGGCGATGGACTGCGCCACCAACCCCACGATGAAGGGCTCCAGCGCATAGCGCAGCTCGAGGATATCGGCCATGCGATGCCCGGCCGCCACGCGCGGCTCCGCCACGTCGACGGCCTCCCGCGCCAGCACCTGCACCCCCTTGCCGGGCAGCGAGCGCACCATGCCGAGGGTCTCCAGCACGGTGACGGCTTCCCGCAGGCAGGGCCGGCTGACCCCGAGCTGGTCGGCCAGCTCCCGCTGCCCCGGGAGCATCTCCCCGGCGGGCCAGCGGCCCTGCTCGATGGCTTCACGCAACGACTGCACAACCGAACCCACCAGGGTGGTAGACATGGATTCGCTTCCTCCTCGATCCATTCAGGCCCGACGCCGGGCAGCATCATGCCTGCCCGGTCGGCCCGCACTCAATCGGCAGAGGCCCGCGCCTTGAAGGCCAGCCCCTGCTCACCGGCCAGCACGCCGCGGGCCCGCTGCAGGTCGATGTCCTGCTCCCAGCGGGCGATGGCGACGGTGGCCACGCAGTTGCCGATGAGGTTGGTCAGCGCACGGCCGATGCCCATGAACCAGTCCACCGAAAGCACCAGCACCAGCCCGACCACCGGGATCGCCGGCACCGCCGCCAGGGTTGCCGCGAGGATCACCAGCGCCGATCCCGGGATGCCGTGGGCGCCCTTGGAGGTCACCAGGGAGACCAGCAGGATGGTGAGCAGGTCATTCATTGCCAGGGGCGTGCCGGTGGCATGGGCAATGAAGACGATGGCCAGGGTCAGGTAGATGGAGAAACCATCCAGGTTGAAGGAGTAGCCGGTAGGGATCACCAGCCCCACGGTGGAACTGCGGATGCCCAGGTGCTCCAGCTTGCGCATGACCTGGGGCAGCACCGCATCGGAGGAGGCGGTACCCAGCACGATCAGCAACTCCTCCCGCAGGTAGCCGAGGAACGGCAACAGGCGCAGCCCCGACACTCGCAGCACCGTCCCCAGCACCAGCAGCACGAAGGCCGTGCAGGTCAGGTAGAACACCAGCACCAGTCCGCCGAGGTGGCGCAGGGAATCGACGCCGTACTTGCTGGTGGTGAAGGCGATGGCGCCGAACACCCCGATCGGCGCCAGGCGCACGATCATTCCCATGATCCGGAAGATCA
Source organism: Pseudomonas sp. FeS53a (assembly GCF_000931385.1). Classification (NCBI taxonomy): domain Bacteria; kingdom Pseudomonadati; phylum Pseudomonadota; class Gammaproteobacteria; order Pseudomonadales; family Pseudomonadaceae; genus Pseudomonas; species Pseudomonas sp. FeS53a. The sequence goes on along the minus strand of NZ_JYFT01000030.1, from coordinate 31,919 downwards.
CGTGGCTCAGCTCACCGATCAGCCGGGCAATGCCGGCCGCCGACTCACCGGCCATGTTCAGTGCGCACCCGAACAGCACCGAGAACACCAGCACCTGGAGGATGTCGTTATCGGCGAAGGCACCCAGTACCGAGTTGGGGATCAACCCCATCAGGAACGCCACCGGCCCATGCAGGTCGCCGGTGCGCGAGGTGTAGGCCGCCGCATCGCCGGCCGGCAGCTCGCTGAGGTTGATGTTGGCGCCCTCCCCCAGCCCGGAGCCGTAGGCCACCAGCAGGCCGATCAGCAACGCCAGGGTCGTCAGCACCTCGAAGTACACCACCGACTTGAAGCCGATGCGGCCCACCTTCTTCAGGTCGCCGGCACCGGAGATGCCACTGACCACCACGCAGAACACGATCAGCGCGATGAGCATCTTGATCAGCTTGATGAAGCCATCCCCCAGGGGCTTGAGCTGCGCCGAGAACTCGGGGAAGCCGACGCCACAGAGGATGCCGATGACCAGGCCGATGACGACCTGAAGGAAAATCGAGCGCGAACACCACTTGAGCATTGGAGTGATCTCCTGGGGTGCCTTCGCGGCGCGCAGCAGGGAGCCACGGATACCGGAGGCTTTGTTGTTGTGGTCTTACCGGTCAGTCCAGCTGTCGCAGTCTAGGGCCGTCAAAATCCGTACACAAGGCCCCGCAAACTCCAATTGACTTTTTTGTACACAAACACATAATCCGACTGCATACTTTCTGACCCAAAAGTCAGAAAAATGCGTCAGCCCGCCGGGCAAACACCTCAAGGCTTCTCCCTCAGTGCAAGGGACCCAGGTAACCAGCCGGGAAGAAGCTCACAACAACGAATGAGAGGTACCTGCTGTGGAACGCACCAGACAACAAGAACAAAACCTGTACGCCGAAAGCCCTCCTGCCCAGGGCCTGCTCGACCGCCTCTTCAAGCTCACCCAGCACCGCACCACCGTGAAGACCGAACTGGCCGCCGGTCTCACCACCTTCATCACCATGGCCTACATCATCTTCGTCAACCCGAACATCATGGCGGACGCCGGCATCGACCACGGCGCCGCCTTCGTCGCCACCTGCCTGGCTGCCGCGTTCGGTTGCTTCCTCATGGGGCTCTACGCCAACTGGCCGGTCGGCCTGGCACCGGGGATGGGCCTCAACGCCTTCTTCACCTATACCGTGGTCAACACCATGGGCTACAGCTGGCAGATCGCCCTCGGCGCGGTCTTCCTCTCCGGCGTGCTGTTCATGGTGCTGACCTTCTCGCGCATCCGCGAATGGCTGCTCAACAGCATCCCCAGCAGCCTGCGCTTCGCCATGGGTGCCGGGGTGGGCCTGTTCCTCGGGCTGATCGGCCTGAAGACGGCCGGCATCGTGGTCGCCCACCCCTCGACCCTGGTGCACATCGGCGACCTGACCTCCCCCGGTCCGCTGCTCGCCGCCATCTGCTTCCTGATGATCGCGGTGCTGGAATACCGCCGCGTATTCGGCGGCATCCTCATCAGCATCCTCACCGTCACCCTGGTCGGCGTCGGCCTCGGCATCGTCAAGTTCGGCGGCGTGTTCTCCATGCCCCCGAGCCTGGCACCCACCTTCATGGCGATGGACATTGCCGGCGCGTTCAACGTGACCATGGTCAGCGTCATCCTCGCCTTCCTCTTCGTGCACATGTTCGACACCGCCGGGACGCTGATGGGCGTAGCCCAGCGCGCCAACCTGGTGAAGGAGGACGGCCGCATCGAGAACCTGTCCAGGGCCATGAAGGCCGACAGCGCCTCCAGCGTGTTCGGCGGCGTGCTCGGCGTACCGCCGGTGACCAGCTATGTGGAAAGCGCGGCTGGTGTGGCTGCGGGCGGAAGGACCGGCCTGACCGCAGTCACCGTGGGCGTGCTGTTCGTCGCGGCGATGTTCTTCGCCCCGCTGGCCGGGATGATCCCCGCCTACGCCACCGCTGGCGCCCTCATCTATGTGGCGATGCTGATGATGGGCGGCATGGCCCACATCGACTGGGACGAACACACCGAGACCATCCCCGCCATCGTCACCGTGATCATGATGCCGCTGACCTTCTCGGTTGCCGACGGCATCGCCCTGGGCTTCGTCAGCTACGTCGCCATGAAGGCCTTCACCGGCCGCTACCGTGAGGTGTCCCTCAGCCTCTACGTGCTCTGCGCGATCTTCATCGCCAAGTTCATCTTCCTCTGACCGCCCCGGAGCCTCGCGCGCCGACCGCGAGGCTCTCCTCCGCCCCGGCACTCAGTGACACAACGCCAGCAGGTGCGGCCGATAAGAGCCACCCGGCTCCTCACTGATCGAACACCTGAAGCTCAGCCGCGTCGGGCCGGACAACCACCCCACCTCCTCGAACACCCGTACTTCGGCAGTCACCTGCTGCACCAGGTAGCCCCGGTTGCAGCGGCGCTCCTCCCGGGTCGCAGGTTCGCGCGCGATGGAAGCGAAGCACCACACGCGTCCACCCGCCTCGACACGGTGGATGCCCAGGCACAGAACCGTCAGCTCAAATTGCACGTCGCGTCTCCTTTCGCGAAACACCGGGGCAGCCAGTCCCCGCAGTAAGAAAGCCCTCCAGCCGTCGCTGCACCGCCCTGGCCGGGGGCCACGCGACCGCCCGAGTGGGACAGGGCACCTTCCTGGCACCCCATCCAACCCAGGAGCGCGCGGGATACCAGGAGCGGGCAACCACGCGACGGTTGGAGGGCGAAACCTCCGCAACCGACGTCATCACCCTTCCTCCCAACCGCCAGCACCAGAAGGCGGATTGACCGGGAGGAGGATCACAACGCCCGCCTGCGGAAACATCCCAAAGATAGAATACGTATCGTATTCGATGACACAACCCTGTAATACACAAGGTCACTGGCGAATGGCAATACGGCGCGTAATGTCGCCCTCCATGAAAAAATGGAACCTGCTGGCCAAAGCCAGGATGAAAGAACTGGGCGTCACCCAGGAGCAGTTGGCCGAACGGATCGGCGTGACCCAGGGCGCGGTCGCGCACTGGCTGAACGGTCGCCGCGAGCCCGGGCTGACGAGAATCAACCGGATACTCGCCTGCCTGCAGATGCCGACCCTCAGCATTGGGGGACAGCTCGTGCAATCGGCCCATGACCCCGATGGCAATGAAGAGGCGCGCGAGATCCCGGACGGAATCATCCCCATGACCATCAGGGAATCCGAAGCACCCCGCTACGAGTACGAAATCGAGCTGCCACTTCTGAAGGAAGCCACATCTCTGGAGGAAAACAGCACCTCCCTGGAGGAGCTGGACTACTCAGGCATCCGCTTCAGCCGACATGCACTTCAGGCGCGCCAGATCGACCCGGCCCTCGCCGCCTGCGTCATCGTCTGTGGCGACAGCATGGCGCCTCTGTTTCCGGACGGCGCCATCCTCGGCATCGACCGTGGCCGCCGCGAAGTCATCGACGGCAAGACCTACGCCCTGCTCGATGCCGGCATGCTCCGGGTGAAGGTCCTCCACCGCCTGCCCGCCGGCCAGGTGCGCCTGCGCAGCTACCAGCGGGACGAGTACCCGGATGAAGAGCGGGCGCTGGCCGAGCTGGAGATCGTCGGCCAGGTCTTCTGGTCCTCGGTGCTCTGGTAGCGCCCCGCAACCGCCAGCCGATCCGGGCTGCTCGCACCTGAGCGGCCCGTCCCACCAAATTCCAGGTAAAAAAAAGCCCGCAGTGTGAACGGGCTGGGAAAAGGGACTCGTTGAAGAGTCACGAGGATGGTGTCGGTTCTCTAGCTGCCCCGGTAGGTGGAGTAGCTGTAGGGGGAAATCAGCAGCGGGACGTGGTAGTGGTCCTGCTTCGCATCGATACCGAAGCGCAGCACCACCACATCGAGAAATGCCTGGTCGGCCAGTTGCACGCCGCGCTTGCGGTAGTAGTCACCGGCATGGAAATGCAGCTGGTAGACCCCGGTCGCATAGTCCTCGCCCTGCAGCAGGGGCGCATCGCAACGTCCATCGTCATTGGTGGCGGTGCGGGTGATCAGCTCCAGTCCACCGTCTTCGACACGGTAGAGCTCGATGCGGATGTCATGGCCCGGGCAGCCATGGGCTGCATCCAGTACGTGAGTAGTCAGTCGTCCCATTGCGTCTCCAGCCCCCGACGCCTGTCCGGCGCCCTGCAAGGGCCTTGCCTCCTGTGATGCGTTCCAATGATGCGGAGCGCCACCGGACGCCCCGTCACGGGGCAGCGCATGGCGCGAAACGAGTCCGAATATACCTCAGCAAAAATAAAACTGTATACAAAATAATGTGCAAGCTGATCGCTCGACCGACGCGCAACTCGCCGACCGTTCCAGAACGCTGCAAACATCACCTGACAGGGGCTTGCCGATCAATAACTGACCGACTGGGCAGATTTCTTGCAAGCACCACGGGCAGCCCCTGAGCAAATAATCGATTTACAAGTGCGAGGCTTGTTTGTATACAATCACGCATCACGTTCACCTGCCCCTGTGAACGCACCAGAAGAAGGAACACAGCAGTGAGCTCCGACTACCCACGCGACCTGATCGGCTATGGCGCCAATCCTCCCCACCCGCACTGGCCGGGTGAGGCCCGTATCGCCCTGTCCTTCGTCCTCAACTACGAGGAAGGCGGCGAGCGCAACATCCTCCATGGGGACAAGGAGTCGGAAGCCTTCCTCTCGGAGATGGTCGCCGCGCAGCCCCTGCAGGGCGCCCGCAACATGAGCATGGAATCCCTCTACGAGTACGGCAGCCGTGCAGGTGTCTGGCGCCTGCTGCGCCTCTTCGAACAGCAGGGCATCCCGCTCACCATCTTCGCCGTGGCCATGGCCGCCCAGCGCCATCCGGACGTGATCCGCGCCATGGTCGAGGCCGGCCACGAGATCTGCAGCCACGGTTACCGCTGGATCGACTACCAGTACATGAGCGAAGAGCAGGAACGCGAGCACCTGCTGGAGGCCATCCGCATCCTTACCGAGCTGACCGGCCAGCGTCCGCTGGGCTGGTACACCGGCCGCACCGGTCCCAACACCCGCCGCCTGGTGCGCGAGGAAGGCGGCTTCCTCTACGACTCGGACACCTACGACGACGACCTGCCCTATTGGGACCCGGCCAGCACGCCGGAGAAGCCCCATCTGGTCATCCCCTACACCCTGGACACCAACGACATGCGCTTCACCCAGGTGCAGGGTTTCAACAAGGGCGACGACTTCTTCGAATACCTCAAGGACGCCTTCGACGTGCTCTACGCCGAAGGCAGCGCCGGCGCGCCGAAGATGCTCTCCATCGGCATGCACTGCCGCCTGCTGGGTCGCCCGGCACGCCTGGCCTCGCTGGCACGCTTCATCGACTACGTGAAGCAGCACGACAAGGTCTGGTTCGCCCGCCGCGTCGACATCGCCCGCCACTGGCACACCCACCACCCGTTCAAAGGAAACGCCTGATGAGCCGCTTCCAGCACATCACCCCCTCGGGCCTGTCCCGGGACGCCTTCGTCAGCGCCTTCGCCGACATCTACGAACACTCGCCCTGGGTGGCCGAGCGCGCCTACGACCTGGGCGTGGATGCCAGCCTCGACGAGATCGAAACGCTGCACCAGCGCATGGCCGACATCCTCCTCAGCGCCAGCCATGACCAGCAACTGGCCTTGATCAACGCCCACCCGGACCTGGCCGGCAAGGCCGCCGTGCGCGGCGAGCTGACCGAAGCCAGCACCAACGAACAGGCCGGGGCCGGCATCCATGAGTGCACGCCCGACGAGTTCGCCCGCTTCACCCAACTGAACGATGCCTACAAGGCCAAGTTCGGCTTCCCATTCATCATGGCGGTGAAGGGCAGCAACCGGCACCAGATCCTCGCGGCCTTCGAAGAGCGCATCCACAACAGCGCCGAGGCGGAATTCCAGCGGGCCCTGGCGGAAATCAACAAGATCGCCCTGTTCCGCCTGCAAGTGATGTAGCCGACCACCCGACCTTGCGTAACCACAGAAGAACAACAATGCATCCACGCACCCTCCCCAGCCGGCACGCCGCCTCGTCGCGATTGCACACCCCGACCCGCCCGGGTCTGGCGTGCAGCCCCGCGGCCTGCGCGGTTGCAGCGTGGGGCGGATGCCGCAGCGACTCAGGGCACCATCCGGCCCTGAGTCACCTGCCACACCCTGGGCGCCACTCCGCCCCAGGCCCTGCCTCCCCCTCGCACGCCCATCGCCGGGCAGCCACGCGCTCCGCGCAGGTGCTGCCACAGCCACTGGGCAAGGGGCGCCTGCACCCGGGCGCCCCATTCCTCCCGCGCCTACCGGCGCGGGCACCTGAAACGAATCAGTAGAGCAGCCATGCGAATCCTCAAGATCGAGCCCCTGACCAAGGAAGCCTTCGCCCCGTTCGGTGACGTGATCGAAACCGAAGGCAGCGATTACTTCATGATCAACAACGGCTCCACCCGCCGTTATCACAAGCTGGCCACGGTCGAGACCGCCCAGCCGGAGGACCGGGCGATCATCAGCATCTTCAGCGCCCAGGCCCTGGAAATGCCCCTGAGAATCCGCATGCTGGAGCGCCATCCGCTGGGCAGCCAGGCTTTCATCCCGCTGCTCGGCAACCCCTTTCTGGTCGTGGTCGCGCCACTTGGCGATGCACCTGTACCGGGCTTGGTCCGTGCCTTCCTCACCAATGGCAGGCAGGGCGTTAATTACCATCGCGGCGTCTGGCACCACCCGGTGCTGACGATCGAAAAGCGGGATGACTTCCTGGTGGTTGATCGCAGTGGTTCAGGCAACAACTGCGACGAGCATTACTTCACCGAGGACGAGCACCTGGTCCTCGACCCCCACCACTAATAAGAGAAGCCCGGCGTTCGGCGTGTCGATCCCGGGGAAGAGGTACGTACTGTGGAAGCACATCTGACCGAATGGCTGAACCTGAGCATTCGCTGGGTACACATGATCACCGGCATCGCCTGGATCGGCGCATCCTTCTATTTCGTCTGGCTGGAGAACAACCTGAACCGGAAGAACCCGCGCGACGGGCTCTCGGGTGACCTTTGGGCCATCCACGGCGGCGGGATCTACCACCTGGAGAAATACAAGCTGGCACCGCCGAAAATGCCGGACAACCTGCACTGGTTCAAATGGGAGGCCTACTTCACCTGGATGTCGGGCGTCGCCCTGCTGACGGTGGTCTTCTACCTCAACCCCACGCTCTACCTGATCGCACCCGGCGTCGACCTCTCGCCCGCAGCGGCCATCGGTATCGGCATCGGCTCGCTGGTCGCCGGCTGGTTCATCTACGACCTGCTCTGCGACTCGCCCCTGGGCAAGCAGCCCGCCCTGCTCGGCCTGATCCTCTTCGTGCTGGTGATCGGCGCGGCCTGGGGCTTCACCCAGGTGTTCAGCGGCCGTGGCGCCTACATCCATGTCGGCGCGCTGATCGGCACCATCATGGTCGGCAACGTGTTCCGCATCATCATGCCGGCACAGCGTGCACTGGTTAAGGCCATCGAAGAGAACCGCACCCCGGACCCGGCGCTGCCGGCCAAGGGCCTGCTGCGCTCGCGCCACAACAACTACTTCACCCTGCCGGTGCTGTTCATCATGATCAGCAACCATTTCCCGAGCACCTACGGCAGCCAGTACAACTGGCTGATCCTGGCCGGGATCGCGGTGATCGCCGTTCTGGTACGCCACTACTTCAACACCCGCCACGACAGCAACAAGTTCGCCTGGACCCTCCCGGCCGGCGCACTGGGCATGATCTGCCTGGCCTTCGTCACCTCGCCGAACTACAAGGCAGCGACCCCGGCCCCGGTCGTCAGCGCGCCCCAGGCTCCGACCAGCGCACCCGCGCAGGCTGCCGAACAGCCCGCCGGCCAGGCGCCCCAGGCCAGCGCCAGCAACGGCTCGCCGCAGTTCGACAAGGTGCACAGCGTGATCCAGGAACGCTGCACCGTCTGCCACTCCGCCAAGCCCACCAGCCCGCTGTTCACGGCGGCACCGGCTGGCGTGATGTTCGACACGCCCCAGCAGATCCAGGCCCTGGCGCCCAAGATCCAGGCCCAGGCCGTAGCCAGCCAGATCATGCCCCTGGGCAACATCACCCAGATGACCCCCGAGGAGCGGGAGCTGATCGGCTCCTGGATCGCCCAGGGGGCCCGCACCGAGTGATCCCACGGCGGGCCGCATTCCCCCAAGCTCTGCGGCCCGCGATTCGCCTACCTCCGGGTAGGCTTTTTTATCGCGTCGCGGCGGGGCGGGTTCGTCTCCCTCCCCCGCCTTTATCCCTCCTGCCCGGCACGCCTGTGCCGGCTGCTGCATCGATACCCCGGCCCATCGACCTGAGGCGATGGGCCCGACGGCTCAACAAGAACAAAAGCGCCCGAGGTGTTGCATGACCCAACTGACAGCCCCCGCTGTGGCTCCGGCCGACCAGCGTCTACCCCTGATGCAGCTGCTGCTGGTCGGCCTCCAGCATGTGTTGCTGATGTACGGCGGCGCCGTGGCCGTTCCCCTCATCGTCGGCCAGGCCGCCGGCCTCTCCCGGGAAGAGATCGCCTTCCTGATCAACGCCGACCTGCTGGTGGCGGGCATCGCCACCCTCGTGCAATCCATCGGCATCGGCCCGGTGGGCATCCGCATGCCGGTGATGATGGGCGCCAGCTTCGCTGCGGTGGGCAGCATGGTGGTGATGGCCGGCATGCCCGGCGTGGGGCTCCAGGGCATCTTCGGCGCCACCATCGCCGCCGGGCTGTTCGGCCTGGTCCTGGCGCCGTTCATGAGCCGCATCGTCCGCTTCTTCCCTCCGCTGGTCACCGGCACGGTAATCACCTCCATCGGGCTGAGCCTGTTCCCGGTGGCGGTGAACTGGGCCGGGGGCGGCAGCAAGGTCACCGAGTTCGGCGGCCTCCAGTACCTCGCCGTGGCTGCACTGGTGCTGGCCATCATCCTGGTGGTGAACCGCTTCCTGCGGGGCTTCTGGGTCAACGTCTCGGTGTTGATCGGCATGGGCATCGGCTATGTGCTGGCCGGTTGCCTGGGCATGGTCGACCTCAATGGCCTGGGACAGGCGCCCTGGCTGCAGGTGGTGACGCCGCTGCATTTCGGCATGCCCACCTTCGAGCTGGCACCGGTGCTGTCCATGTGCCTGGTGACGGTGATCATCTTCGTCGAGTCCACCGGCATGTTCCTCGCCCTGGGCAAGATCACCGGGCGCGAGATCTGCCCCAATGCCCTGCGCCGCGGCCTGCTCTGCGACGCGGGCGCCTCCTTCGTGGCCGGCTTCTTCAACACCTTCACCCATTCGTCCTTCGCCCAGAACATCGGCCTGGTGCAGATGACCGGCGTGCGCAGCCGCTACGTGACGGTGGCCGCCGGCCTGTTCCTGCTGGCCCTGAGCCTGGTGCCGAAGGCCGCCTTCCTGGTGGCTTCCATCCCGCCGGCCGTACTCGGCGGCGCGGGCATCGCCATGTTCGGCATGGTGGCCGCCACCGGCATCAAGATCCTCCATGAAGCCGACATCACCGACCGCCGCAACCAGTTGCTGGTGGCCGTCAGCATCGGCCTGGGCATGGCGCCGGTGGTCAGGCCGGACCTCTTCGCCCATCTGCCCCACTGGATGGAGCCGATCACCCACAGCGGCATCGCCATGACCACCCTCAGCGCCCTGCTGCTGAACATCCTGTTCAACGTGCTGGGCGAGAAAGACCGAGCCCACCACTGCCACGCGACCCACTGAATCCCCCATTGCTCCCACCCGCAGCGCGCCTATCCGGTGCCGTCGGGGCTGCCCGACCCGCCCATCCGGCGGGTCTTTTTTTGTCGGCTCGCTCCGCAGCGATCACCTCACGCACGCACGTTCAGGCCCGCACGACCACTCGCCATTTTTGTACACAAAACCATCGATTCCTGTTACCAAAAACAGGTGTCACTGCTATAGTTCGAAACCTGACCCCGCGTTCAATTTATCGAACCGCATCCCGGTCGCACCTACCCGATAGACGCCCAGACCGACAACAACAACAGGCAGGCCTCTCGATCATGCAGACGACACTCTTCTCGCTCCACGCCCGCGCTCCAGCGCCCAGGTTCCACCCGGACGGAAACAGCCCGTCCGGCGTCCTCCCCGACTCGGCCTGACCGGGTCAAGCACCTTCCCCCTCCTAGCCACCTCGTGCTCCACGAGGTGCGGCGACGCGTGCGGGGATTTCCAACCGAAGCCCTGAAAAACAAGGAAAACACGATGCGCACCAAGCTCCTGCCTGCCAGCCTGGCACTCGCGACCGGCCTGCTGGCCTGCAACCAGGCCCTGGCCGATGGCCCCCTGCTGTGGCAGAACAACAGCGTCACCTACCTCTACGGGCAAGACTTCAAGGTCAACCCCGAAATCCAGCAGACCTTCACCTTCGAGCACGCCAGCGGCTGGACCTGGGGCGACCTGTTCCTCTTCGTCGACCAGATCAACTACAACGGCAAGGCCGACGCCAACGCCGGCAACAACACCTACTACGGCGAGATTTCCCCGCGCCTGTCCTTCGGCAAGCTGTTCGACCAGAAGATCGCCTTCGGCCCGGTGACCGACGTGCTGCTGGCCGCCACCTACGAGCGTGGCGAGAACCGCAACCAGAACTACCTGCTCGGCCCGGGCTTCGACCTGGCCCTGCCCGGCTTCGACTACTTCCAGCTGAACTTCTACTACCGCAAGCCCGACGGCATCACCAAGAACCCGTCCGGCCAGTGGCAGGTTACCCCGGTGTGGTCCTACACCGTGCCGGTGGGCAAGTCCGACATTCTCATCGACGGCTTCATGGACTGGGTCTGGAACAACAAGGACGCCACCACCAACCGCCCCAACGACCTGCACGCCAACCTGCACTTCAACCCGCAGATCAAGTACGACCTGGGCAAGGCCCTGGACCTGGGCGCCAAGCAGCTCTACGTGGGTGTCGAGTACGACTACTGGAGCAACAAGTACGGCATCGACGACAACAGCTTCCTGGGTGACAAGATCCTCGGCGGCACCGACCAGAACACCGCCAGCCTGCTGGTCAAGGTGCACTTCTGATCGCGCCATGAAAAAGGGGACGGCGCCTGCGCGCCGTCCCCTCGCTTGAAACCGCTTCGATCAGCTGGCGCGAGCCAGGTTGCGCAGCGCCTTGATCTGGTCATGGTTGCGCTGGACGCCCAGCAGCTGCCGCTCGACCAAGGTGCGTGCCTCGGTCGGCAGCTCCTTGCCCAGCGCCTCGCGGTAATGCTTGAGCGCCACATCCTCGCCACGCTCGCACTCGTTGAGAATGGCCTCCTCGCTCTTGCCGGTCACCAGCGCCTTGAGGTCCACCCAGCGGCGATGCAGGGCACCCGCCACGCTGGAGGACGACTCGGGCTCGCCCCCCAGGCTGCGTACCATCTGCTGAAGCTCGGCGACGGCACGGCCGCACTCCCGCGAGCGCTCGGTCAGGGTGGCCTTGAGCTGTGGGGTCTTCACGTGCTCGGCGCATTCGAGGAAGCCCTTCTCACCGTCCTTGCTGGTCTCGATCAGTTCGTTCAGCGCATCAATGGCGTGCTCGTTGTTCATCGTGCAGTCCTCTTTCCGGTTGACGGGCGGCCGGCGGTCGCCCGGCCTTCGTATTGGTGGACCGGGCGACCCAAGGGACGGTTCAAGCTTTTCGCCCACCGGCGTTACTGCCCTTGCGCCTCCTTGCGCTTCTGCCGTTCGAGGAAGTCCACCTTCCACTGCTCCATGCCCATGTAGCCCGAGTCCAGGTTGGCCTCCACGCGATAGCGAGCCTTCAATGCCGCCACCTCCTGTGCGTGTTCGCCCAGGAAGCGATCGAAGCGCTGCACCAGTTCGGGGTGGCGTACGGACGACAGGTGGAAATGGCTGCGGGTGTGGGGCAGCGAAGGGTCGAACACCAGCGCACCCGGGCGGGCCCGGACGTTGTCCAGGTAATAGGTGGCGACCACCACATTGAAGTAGGCGCCATCCGTATCCCGCCGCAGGGTCTGGTTGATCATCTGCCGCAGGTCACGGGCCTCCACCGGCTGGACCTGCCCCGCCTCGATACGCGACTGGTAGCCCCGGGGCGTCCAGCCCTTCACCAGGGCCAGCCGACGGATGCCGTCGAGCCCCTGGCCAGCATGTCGCGGGTCCACCAGCACGCCATCCACGTAGGCCACCACCGGCGCACTGTAGGTGGGCGCGTACCCGGGCGCCGCCGCACCAGCCCACTCGGGGTTGTCCGGGTAGCGCAGGTCCACCTCCCCCGCCGCCGCCCGCTGCGCCAGCTCGTTGACCGGTAATGGCCGGTACTCCAGCTGCAGGCCCTCGCTGCGGGCGAACAGGTCCAGCAGGTCGCGGCCGAAGCCGCGGTACTGCCCGCTCTCATCGAGCTGGTAGTGAGGTTGGAACGCCAGGTTCTCGACACCTACCACATAGCCCTGGGCCTGCGCCGCCAGCGGCAGCACGCCCACCAGCAAGCCCGCACAGGCGAGCCTGCCGGGAATCGACCTGCGGCGCCTCATTCACCGGTCACCAGTTGGCGGGCCAGGCGGTTGTGGCGCTCGAGCACCACGGGCAGGTCGACCGTCAGCAACTGGCCATCCCGCACCACCACCCGCCCGTTGATCACGCTGGTGGAGACCTGGGTCGGCGTGCAGAAGACCAGCGCAGCCAGCGGGTCGTGATGAGCCCCGGCATAGGCCACGTGCCCCAGGTCGAAGGCCACGAAGTCCGCCGCCATGCCCGGCGCCAGGGCGCCGATGTCGTCGCGGTTGAGCACCTTGGCACCGCCCAGGGTGGCGATTTCCAGCGCCTCGCGGGCGGTCATGGCGTCCGGACCGAAGCCGACCCGCTGCAGCAGCAGCGCCTGGCGCACCTCGCCGATCATGCTGGCGCCGTCGTTGGAGGCCGAGCCGTCCACACCGAGGCCCACCGGCACACCCGCATCGCGCATGCGGCGGATCGGCGCGATGCCCGAGGCCAGGCGCATGTTCGAGCACGGGCAATGGGCGACGCCGGTACCGGTGCGGGCGAACAGGTCGATGCCGTGCTGGTCCAGCTGCACGCAGTGGGCGTGCCACACGTCATGGCCGACCCAGCCCAGGTCCTCGGCGTACTCGGCGGGGGTCATGCCGAACTTCTCGCGGCTGTAGGCGATATCGTTGACGTTCTCCGCCAGGTGGGTGTGCAGGGAGACGCCGTACTGGCGGGCCAGCACGGCAGCCTCGCGCATCAGGTCGCGGCTCACCGAGAAGGGCGAGCACGGCGCCACCACGACCCGCAGCATCGAACCGTGGGAAGCGTCGTGGTAGTCCTCGATCAGGCGCTGAGACTCCTTGAGGATGTCCGCCTCCTTCTCCACCACCGAATCCGGCGGCAGGCCACCCTGGCTGCGACCGACGCTCATGCTGCCGCGGGCGGCGTGGAAGCGCATGCCGATCTCGCGGGCGGCGTGGATGCTGTCGTCCAGCTTGCAGCCATTGGGGTAGATGTAGAGGTGGTCACTGGAGGTGGTGCAGCCGGAGAGGATCAGCTCGGCCATGGCCGTCTGGGTGGACACCCCGATCATCTCCGGCGTCAACCGCGCCCAGATGGGGTAGAGGTTGGTCAGCCAGTTGAACAGCTCGCCGTCCTGGGCGGCCGGCACCACACGGGTGAGGCTCTGGTACATGTGGTGGTGAGTGTTGACCAGGCCGGGGATCACCACCTTGCCGGTCATGTCCAGCACCTCGTCGGCGCTCTGGGGCAGTTCGGCGCTCGGCCCCACCTGGCGGATGACGTTGTCCTCGATGAACAGGCCGCCCTGCCGGATCTCGCGGCGTTCGCCGTCCATGGTGACCAGCAGGTCGGCGTTCTTCACCAGCAATGTCTTGCCCATGCGTACTCTCCTCCGCCCTCGTGGGCGATCTTGTTGTTCAGGTAATGGTAAGTCGGCGAATCGAAAGGCCGGCCGCAGCCCAACCCAGCGCCCGACAGGGCACTCAGCGGTTCAGGGGGAATGCGGGAAGCGGTCCGGCGTCTCGATCAGCCGCCGGTGGCGCTCATGAAGCGGACCACCTGCACTTGCTGGTCGGCTTCGAAGTGGTGCCGTTCCGGCTTGAGCCGGAGCGCCTCCACGAGGGCCGAGCGCAGCCTGTCCGAATCGCCGGGGTGGCGACGGATCAATGCCTTCAGGTCGAGCGCGCCGTCACTGCCCAGGCACAGCACCAGCTTGCCCTCGGCGGTGACCCGCACCCGGTTGCAATCACCGCAGAAGTTGCGGCTGTGGGGTGAGATGAAGCCGACGTGGGTGTCGCTGCCGACCACCTGGTAGTAGCGCGACGGGCCGCCGGTGCGGTGGCTGCTGGGCAGCAGCTCGAAACGTTGCGCCACCCGCTCGCGCACCTCGTCCGAGGTGCACAGGGTGACCTTGCGCTCATGGCTGGAGATGCTGCCCAGGGGCATCTCCTCGATGAAGCTGATATCCAGGCCGCGCTCGACGGCGAAGGCCACCAGGTCCTCCACCTCGTCATCGTTGCGGCCCTTCTGCACCACGCTGTTGAGCTTGATGCGCCGGAAGCCGGCCCCACGCGCCGCATCGATGCCCGCCAGCACCTGGTCGAGCCGATCACGCCGGGTAAAGGCGGCAAAGCGTTCCCGCTGCAGGGAATCGAGGCTCACGTTCAGCCGGGTGACGCCGGCACCGCGCAGGTCGGCGGCAATGTGCGCCAGCTGCGAACCGTTAGTGGTGATGGCCAGGTCGTCGAGCTCGCGACGCTGGCCCAGGCGGCCAAGCAACCCGGTGAGGCCCTTGCGCACCAGCGGCTCGCCGCCAGTGACGCGGATGCGCTTCACGCCCAGGCCGATGAAGGCATCGGCGACGGTGTACAGCTCTTCGAGGCTGAGGATCTGGGCGCGCGGCGCGAAGACCATGTCTTCGCTCATGCAGTAGGTGCAACGGAAATCGCACCGGTCGGTGACCGAAAGACGCAGGTAGGTGATGGAGCGACCGAAGGGGTCGCGCAAGGTGTGGTCTGGCATCTTGAAGCCTGCCGCAGCACGCGCCGGTCGGGACCCGGCGGCATGGACGGATCGGCAGATAAGAGCAGAAAAAACACTTTTTGTATACAGGAATGCGGGGGCGGAACCCGCCAAAAGGCTGCCCGTAGCTTGCTTGAGAGCGCGGGAAAGCCGGTGCTACCATGCCCGCCCGCTCGCCAGCCGACCGTGAGGGCCCTCGGCGAGTGAACCAAGGAGCAGATGTGAGCAGTATTCGCGAGCGCAATAGAGAGCTGATCCTGAGCGCGGCCAGCGAGGAGTTCGCCGACAAGGGATTCGCCGCGACCAAGACCAGTGACATCGCCGCCAAGGCAGGCTTGCCCAAGCCCAACGTCTACTACTACTTCAAGTCCAAGGAAAACCTCTACCGGGAAGTGCTCGAGAGCATCGTCGAGCCCCTGCTGGCAGCCTCCCACCCGTTCAACGAAGGCGGCCACCCGGACCAGGTCCTGCGGGCCTACATCCGCTCCAAGATCCGCATCTCCCGCGACCTGCCCCACGCCTCCAAGGTGTTCGCCAGCGAGATCATGCACGGCGCGCCGCACCTGTCCGCCGAGCGCACCGCGCAACTCAACGAACAGGCCCGCCACAACATCGCCTGCATCCAGGGCTGGATCGACCAGGGCCTGATGGCGCCCGTCGATCCCAACCACCTGATGTTCAGCATCTGGGCCGCGACCCAGACCTATGCCGACTTCGACTGGCAGATATCCGTCGTCACCGGCAAGGCCAGCCTCAGCGACGCCGACTACGACGCCGCCGCCGACACCATCATCCGCCTGGTGCTCAATGGCTGCGAGGTGAAGCCGGCGCCCGAACGGCAGAGCGCCTGACCACCCCTCAAGCCTTGAAGGTGAGGATCGGGCTGAAGCGGGCGATCACCGCGACCGTCTCCTCTTCCACCTGGGCACGCACCACCTCGCCGATCTCCTTGTAGGCGCCGGGCGCCTCCTCGATCAGCCGCTCCTCGCGACGGGTGATGCACTGCACCCGGTCCAGCCCCAGTCCATCCGGTGCGCGACGCGCCTGCAAGCGGACCTCGCTGCGGGACATCGAACGCCCCGCCCCGTGGCTGGCCGAGCGCAGCCACTGCGCGTTGCCCAGCCCCCTGAGCAGGTAGGAGTCATGCCCCATGCTGCCGGGAATCAGCAGGTCCTGCCCGGCATAGGCTGGCGTCGCGCCCTTGCGATGGACGTTACCCACCGACTCCCGCAGCACGATGTTGTGCGGCACATCCACCAGCAGCGGCGCCTCGATGTCCGCGCCGAACACCTCGCGGGTGCGCTGGCGCACCATCTCGGCGATCAGCGCGCGATTGGCATCGGCGTAATGGGCAGCCGCATGCATCGCCGCCAGGTACTCATCGGCCATGGGCCCGAGCAGGGCGAACACCCGCGACTCGGGGTGGCGGATGCCCTTCGGCCACAGCTCGCGGGCCTTGTCCATCCAGCGCCGCCCGACATGGAAGCCCACGTCGCGGGAGCCGGTGTGGATCATCAGCACCACCTGCCCCACCGACAGGCCGCGCTCGAAGCAGGCACGGCGGTCCACCAGCTCGGTCACCACCTGCACCTCGACGAAGTGGTTGCCGCCACCCACCGTGCCCAGGCCCGGATCGCGCAGGCGCGGGCGGGCCGGGTCCTGCAGGGCTGCGGGCGCATGGCGGGCTTCGCCGCGCTCGAACGACGACGGATGCAACTGCGCCAGCTCCGCCATCACCTGGGCGTAGTCGAGGTGCCCGAACAGCCCCTCGCACTCGCCCCGTTGGCGCAGCGACGCCCAGAAGTCGCCCAGCCCGCCGGCGAACAGTGCCGTCATGTCGCCCGGCGCCGTGGGAATGTTGCGGGTGCCGTCCAGCAGGTCGCCGCGGACGCGCTCCACCCAATCGGCCTTGCGTGACAGGAAGCGCTCGTAGTCGAGGCCCAGCCGGTGCAGGCGCATGCCGCAGTTGATGTCGGTGCCGATGCTCTGCGGGATCACCATGTCCGGGCTGGTGACAATCACCGCACCGACCGGGATGCTGGTGCCGGTATGGAAGTCCGGCGTCGCACAGGCGCAGCGCACCTCGCCACCCAACGGATGACGGACGCCTGCGAAGTCGAGCAGTTGCTGCACCGCCTTTTCCTCGATGGGCAGGGATTCGGGCAGCAGGATGCGCGCGTCGAGGCCGGCGCGGTTCAGGGAAGCGATCGAAAGGGTATTGCCGTTGACGCGGCTGATGGCCACGCCGCTGCGGGCCAGCTTCTGCTGGATCCGCTTGAAAGGGGTCTTGTTCATGACGCTGCTTTTTCGATGGACGAAAACAGGCACCGCCCGATCAGGGCGATGCAGCATGTCCGTCAGCAGCAGAAGGGACGGCGCGCATCCTAGGCTTGCGACGGCTTCGCCGCAAGCCCCGGCGCGCAGGAAGTCAGGCCGGCAGGCCGGCGTCGGCCCTCAGCCCGACCGCCTCCACGCCCGAGACGGCGCACTGCTCGTCGATGTCGGAGGTGTCGCCGCTGATGCCCACCGCCCCGATCACCTCCCCCGCCGGATCGCGGATCAGCACGCCCCCCGGAGCCGGCACCAGGTTGCCGTCGGCCAGGTGGTTGACGGCACCGATGAAGGCCGGGCGCTGCTGGGCGTCCGCCGCAATCAGCCGGGAGCCCTTGCCCAACGCCACCGCGCCCCAGGCCTTGCCGATGGCGATCTGCGGTCGAAGCATGCTGGCGCCGTCCTCGCGCTGGAGGGCGATCAGGTGCCCGCCGGCGTCGAGCACGGCAATGGTCAGCGGCGCGGCACGCAGGGCGCGCCCGGCCTCCAGCGCGCGGTGGGTGATGCTCATGGCGGTTTCCAGGGACAGGGTGCTCATGGCGAGGCTTCCTCGGTCAGATGATGGTCCGGTCGCTCCTAAGCGCACCCAAGGGGCATCAGGCCCTGCTCGTCAGGCGCTGCTGGAGGCATTCGCCGGAGTAAATCAGGCAATACAAAAAAATCAACACAAAAATACAATGATCGTATTTTTTGTATACAAACAATATGAGCGGTAGCCGATAGCCAGCCTCAAACCCGCGTCAAACGGGCGTTTTAAAGAAAGCGCTCCCTTCGTCCATCTCCCCTGGAAATCTTCTTGACCCGTTCTCGAACGCCTGAATAGAATCCGCCAACACGACTTGTATACAATTTTCACAATAAACGAGGCACAAAACATGGCCAAAATGAGAGCAATCGAGGCTGCCGTTCTGGTGATGCGCCGCGAAGGCGTCGACACTGCGTTCGGCGTACCCGGCGCCGCGATCAACCCGCTGTACGCCGCCCTGAACAAGATCGGCGGTGTTGACCATGTACTGGCCCGCCACGTCGAAGGCGCCTCCCACATGGCCGAGGGCTACACCCGCACCAACCCGGGCAACATCGGCGTGTGCATCGGCACCTCCGGCCCGGCGGGCACCGACATGGTCACCGGCCTGTACTCCGCCTCCGCCGACTCCATCCCGATCCTCTGCATCACCGGCCAGGCACCTCGCGCCCGCCTGCACAAGGAGGACTTCCAGGCCGTCGACATCACCAACATCGTCAAGCCGGTGACCAAGTGGGCGACCACCGTCCTCGAGCCGGGTCAGGTGCCCTACGCCTTCCAGAAGGCTTTCTTCGAAATGCGCAGCGGTCGCCCTGGTCCGGTGCTGATCGACCTGCCGTTCGACGTGCAGATGGCCGAGATCGAATTCGACATCGAGGCCTACCAGCCGCTGGCCGTGAACAAGCCCAGCGCCAGCCGCATCCAGGCCGAGAAAGCCCTGGCGATGCTCAACGACGCCGAGCGCCCGGTGCTGGTGGCCGGTGGCGGCATCATCAACGCCGACGCCTCCGAGCGCCTGGTGGAGTTCGCCGAGCTGACCGGCGTGCCGGTCATCCCGACCCTGATGGGCTGGGGCACCATCCCCGACGACCACCCGCTGATGGCCGGCATGTGCGGCCTGCAGACCTCCCACCGCTACGGCAACGCCACCCTGCTGGAGTCCGACCTGGTGTTCGGCATCGGCAACCGCTGGGCCAACCGCCACACCGGCTCCGTGGACGTCTACACCCAGGGCCGCCGCTTCATCCACGTGGACATCGAGCCGACCCAGATTGGCCGCGTGTTCACCCCCGACCTGGGCATCGTCTCCGACGCCGCCGCCGCCCTGGACGCCTTCCTCGAAGTCGCCCGCGAGTGGAAGGCCGCTGGCAAGCTGAAGGACCGCAGCGCCTGGGTCGAATCCTGCCGCGAGCGCAAGCGCACCCTGCTGCGCAAGACCCACTTCGACAACGTGCCGGTGAAGCCCCAGCGCGTGTACGAGGAGATGAACGAGTTCTTCGGCAAGGACACCTGCTACGTCAGCACCATCGGTCTGTCGCAGATCGCCGGTGCGCAGTTCCTGCACGTCTACAAGCCGCGCCACTGGATCAACTGCGGCCAGGCCGGCCCGCTGGGCTGGACCATCCCCGCCGCCCTCGGCGTGGTCAAGGCCGATCCGCAGCGCCAGGTGGTCGCCCTCTCCGGCGACTACGACTTCCAGTTCATGATCGAGGAGCTGGCCGCCGGCGCGCAGTTCAACCTGCCCTACATCCACGTGCTGGTGAACAACTCCTACCTGGGTCTGATCCGCCAGGCGCAGCGCGGCTTCGAGATCGACTACTGCGTGCAGCTGTCCTTCGAGAACGTCAACGCACCGGAGCTGAACGGCTACGGCGTGGACCACGTCGCCGTGGTCGAGGGCCTGGGCTGCAAGGCCATCCGCGTGTTCGACGCCAACGACCTGCAGGCCGCTTTCGCCCAGGCCCGCAAGCTGATGGCGGAGTTCCGCGTACCGGTGGTGGTGGAAGTCATCCTGGAGCGTGTCACCAACATCTCCATGGGCACCGAGATCAATGCCGTCAACGAGTTCGAAGAGCTGGCCCTGACCGGCTCCGACGCCCCCACTGCCATCTCGCTGCTGGACTGACGAGCCACCTCCCCTCTCCCGTTCGTGGCGGGAGAGGGGCGTCTACCGAGGAGAATCTTCATGCCCCGTTTCGCTGCCAACCTGTCCATGCTGTTCACCGAGGTGGACTTCCTGGACCGTTTCGCCGCCGCCGCCGAAGCCGGCTTCAGCGGCGTCGAGTACCTCTTCCCCTATGACTACCCGGCCGAGGAGATCAAGGCCCGCCTGGACGCCAACGGCCTGGAGCAGGTGCTGTTCAACCTGCCCGCCGGCGACTGGGCCAAGGGTGAGCGCGGCATCGCCTGCCACCCCGATCGCATCGAGGAATTCCGCGCCGGCGTCGACAAGGCCATCGCCTACGCCAAGGTCCTGGGCAACAAGCAGGTCAACTGCCTGGCCGGCATCCGCCCGCAGGGCCACAGCTGCGAGGTGATCGAAAACACCTTCCTCAACAACCTCGAATACGCCGCCGAGCGCCTCGAAGCCGCCGGCATCACGCTGGTGATGGAGATGATCAACACCCTCGACATCCCCGGCTTCTACCTGCAGACCACCCGCCAGGCGCTGGATGTCCGCGAGAAGGTAGGCAGCCCCAACCTGTTCCTGCAGTACGACATCTACCACATGCAAATCATGGAGGGAGACCTGGCCCGTACCCTGGAACGCAACCTCCCCGCCATCCACCACGTGCAGCTGGCCGACAACCCCGGCCGCCACGAACCGGGCACCGGCGAGATCAACTACCGCTTCCTCTTCCAGCACCTCGACCGCATCGGCTACCAGGGCTGGATCGGCTGCGAGTACAAGCCCGCCACCACGACCGCCGCCGGCCTGGGCTGGCTGAAAACCCACAACGCCATCTAATAACGAGGTATTCCACATGGCCAAGATCGGATTCATCGGCACCGGCATCATGGGCCTGCCCATGGCGCAGAACCTGCAGAAAGCCGGCCACCAGCTGTTCCTCTCCAACCACCATGACAAGGCCCCTGCCGCGCTCGTCGAAGCCGGCGCCATCACCCTGGCCAACCCCCGCGAAGTGGCCCAGGAAGCCGAGTTCGTCATCGTCATGGTGCCGGACACCCCGCAGGTCGAAGACGTGCTGTTCCGCAAGGACGGCATCGCCGAAGGCGTGGGCCCGTACAAGGTGGTGATCGACATGAGCTCCATCTCCCCCACAGCCACCAAGGCCTTCGCCGAGAAGATCAAGGCCACCGGCGCCACCTACCTCGACGCCCCCGTCTCCGGCGGTGAAGTCGGCGCCAAGGCCGCGACCCTGAGCATCATGGTCGGCGGCTGCCCGAATGCCTTCGAACGCGCCCTGCCGCTGTTCCAGGCCATGGGCAAGAACATCACCCGCGTCGGCGGCAGCGGTGACGGCCAGACCGCCAAGGTGGCCAACCAGATCATCGTCGCGCTGAACATCCAGGCCGTTGCCGAGGCCCTGCTGTTCGCCGCCCGCAACGGTGCCGACCCGGCCAAGGTGCGTGAGGCGCTGATGGGTGGCTTCGCCGGCTCGAAGATCCTCGAAGTGCACGGCGAGCGCATGATCAAGGGCACCTTCGATCCGGGCTTCCGCATCAACCTGCACCAGAAGGACCTCAACCTGGCCCTCTCCGGCGCCCGCGAACTGGGCCTCAACCTGCCCAACACCGCCAACGCCCAGCAGGTGTTCAGCACCTGCGCCGCCCTGGGCGGCAGCGGCTGGGACCACTCCGCGCTGATCAAGGGCCTGGAGCACATGGCCAACTTCTCCATCCGCAAGGAGTAAGGCGTTTGCCGCCGGGTGCATGAGCCGGTCCACGGATCGGTTTATCCTCGGCGAACCCCAATCGACTGCCCTGGCCCGAGGTGACACGGCGCCAGAGGCCAGGGTGGTCGATCCCAGTCCCGAGCGGCCCCGCACCCCGGCCGCTGGGGACTGGGATCGGCCCGCCCGACGCCCCTGGCCGACGGTAGCCCCCGAACCACTGCCCTGCCCTGGAGCCCCCTCATGCCGCTCAATCCCGAAGCCCTGCTGCGCGATCTGTTCGCCACCGCCATCGCCGCTGCCCATCCCCGCCAGGTCCTCGCCGACCACCTGCCCACCGACCGTTCCGGCCGCGTCATCGTCATCGGTGCCGGCAAGGCCGCCGCCGCCATGGCCGAGGTGATCGAGCGCGAATGGCAGGGCGAGATCGCCGGCCTGGTGGTGACCCGCTACGGCCACGGCGCCGACTGCCAGCGCATCGAAGTGGTCGAAGCCGCCCACCCGGTGCCGGACGCCGCCGGCCTGGAAACGGCCCGGCGCGTACTGGAGCTGGTCAGCGGCCTCAGCGAAGCGGACCGGGTGATCTTCCTGCTCTCCGGCGGCGGCTCCTCCCTGCTGGCCCTGCCGGCCGAAGGGCTCACCCTCCAGGACAAGCAGCAGGTCAACAAGGCCCTGCTCCGGTCCGGCGCCTCCATCTCCGAGATGAACTGCGTGCGCAAGCACCTCTCGGCCATCAAGGGCGGCCGCCTGGCCAAGGCCTGCTGGCCGGCCACCGTGTACACCTACGCCATCTCCGACGTGCCCGGCGACGAGGCCACGGTGATCGCCTCCGGCCCCACCGTGGCCGACCCGACCACCTCCGCCGACGCCCTGGCCATCCTCGCCCGCTACCAGATCGAGGTACCCGCCCACGTCCGCGCCTGGCTGCAGGACCCGCGCTCGGAGACGGTCAAGCCCGGTGACCCGTGCCTGTCCCGCAGCCACTTCCAGCTCATTGCCACGCCCCAGCAATCCCTCGACGCCGCCGCCGACAAGGTCCGCGCCGCCGGCCTGATACCGCTGATCCTCGGCGACCTGGAGGGCGAATCCCGCGAGGTGGCCAAGGTCCACGCCGGCATCGCCCGGCAGATCGCCCGCCACGGCCAGCCGATCAAGCCGCCGTGCGTGATCCTCTCCGGCGGCGAGACCACCGTCACCGTACGCGGCAACGGCCGTGGCGGGCGCAACGCCGAGTTCCTCCTCAGCCTGGCCCACGACCTCAAGGGCCACCCGGGCATCTACGCCCTGGCCGGCGACACTGACGGCATCGACGGTTCCGAGGACAATGCCGGCGCCCTGATGACCCCGGAGAGCCACGCCCGCGCCCAGACACTCGGCCTGTCCTCCCGCAACGCCCTCGACGACAACGACGGCTACGGCTATTTCGCCGCCCTCGACGGGCTGATCGTGATCGGCCCGACCCGTACCAACGTCAACGACTTCCGCGCCATCCTGATTCTTGAGAGCCCTGCACATGACGCCTGACAAGAAAGTGAAGATCCTCGCCACCCTCGGGCCGGCGATCAAAGGCATCGACGACATCCGCGACCTGGTGAAGGCGGGCGTCAACCTGTTCCGCCTGAACTTCAGCCACGGCGAGCACGCCGACCACGCCCAGCGCTACCAGTGGGTGCGCGAGGTGGAACGCGAGTTGGGCCACCCCATCGGCATCCTCATGGACCTGCAAGGGCCCAAGCTACGGGTCGGCCGCTTCGCCGAAGGCAAGGTCCAGCTGGAGCGCGACCAGGCCTTCCGCCTCGACCTCGACGCCCGCCCCGGCGACAGCCAGCGGGTCAACCTGCCCCACCCGGAGATCATCCAGGCCCTGGAGCCGGGCATGAGCCTGCTGCTGGACGACGGCCGGCTGCGCCTGCAAGTGACCGCCAAGCATGCCGACGCGGTGGAAACCCGCGTGATCGCTGGCGGCGAGCTGTCCGACCGCAAGGGCGTGAACGTGCCCGAGGCGGTGCTGCAGCTCTCCCCCCTGACCGCCAAGGACCGCCGTGACCTGGACTTCGGCCTGGAGCTGGGCGTGGACTGGGTGGCGCTGTCGTTCGTCCAGCGCCCCGAGGACATCGTCGAAGCCCGCGAGCTGATCCAGGGCCGCGCCGCACTGATGGCCAAGATCGAGAAGCCCTCCGCCGTGCAGCACCTGGAGGCCATCGCCCGCCTGTGCGACGCCATCATGGTGGCCCGTGGCGACCTGGGGGTCGAAGTGCCGGCCGAGAACGTGCCGCGCATCCAGAAGGACATCATCCGCACCTGCCGCCAGCTCGGCCGGCCGGTGGTGGTGGCGACCCAGATGCTCGAGTCCATGCGCTTCTCCCCGGCGCCGACCCGCGCCGAAGTCACCGACGTGGCCCACGCCGTGGCCGAAGGCGCCGACACCGTGATGCTGTCGGCCGAAACCGCCTCCGGCGACTACCCGCTGGAAACAGTGCAGATGATGAGCAAGATCATCCGCCAGGTGGAGAACGGCCCGGACTTCCAGAGCCAGCTCGACGTGGCCCGCCCCCAGGCCGAAGCCACGGCCTCCGACGCCATCAGCTGCGCCATCCGCCGCATCAGCAGCATCCTGCCGGTGGCCGTGCTGGTGAACTACACCGAGTCCGGCGCCTCCAGCCTGCGCGCCTCCCGCGAGCGGCCCAAGGCGCCGATCCTCAGCCTGACGCCAAACCTGGCCACGGCGCGGCGCCTGACCCTGGCCTGGGGCGTCTACTCGGTGGTCAACGCCCGCCTGCACCGCGTCGAGGAGATCACCGGCACCGCCCTGGAGATCGCCCGTGGCCAGAACATGGCCCGCACGGGAGACACCCTGGTGATCACCGCCGGCGTCCCCCTCGGCACGCCCGGCTCCACCAACCTGCTGCGTATCGAACAACTGTCCTGAGGTGAAGCGGGCCGGCACGTATCGGCCCGCCACCTCCCAGCCCCGGCGCGGCCCGCCCATGCAGCGAGCCGCGCCTGACGAGCCCACGAGCCGTCCCACGCGTTCTTTCGACTGCCACCATGCGAAGCCCACACCCAACCCTCCGGGGCTGGTTCATCGGCCCCCTCAACGGGGTGAGCCAGGTATTCCTGCAACGTCATCCGGGCTGCGGCGCCCTGCTGCTGCTCGCCATCGTCCTCGGGGCACCCAGCCTGCTGCCCTATGCCGTGCTGGGTTCCTGGAGTGCCTGGTTCATCGCCCGTTGCCTGGGCGCAACCCCTGACGACCTCGACGCCGGCCTCTACGGCTACAACGGCTGCCTGCTGGGCCTGCTGCTCGGGTTGCGCCTGGAGGGCGAGGCGCTGTTGCCGCTGTTCGTCATCGCCGCAGCCGGGCTGTCGAGCCTGGTGATGCGCCTTCTGCTGCGCGCCTCGCGCCGCCACGACGGCCTGCCGGTGTACACCAGCCCCTTCGTGGCACTGGGCTGGATCAGCCTGTGGCTGGCCGGCCTGCTGCCCCCGCCCCAGCCGGACGACACGCCCTGGCCCCAGGTGACCCTGGCGGACGGTGGCCTCGCCCTGTTGCGCAGCTTCGGCCAGGTGATCTTCCTCGACAGCCCCGCTGCCGGGGCCTGCGTCCTCGCCGCCTTGGCCCTCGCCAGCTGGCGCGTGGCGGCCTGGGCCCTGCTGGGCGCCGGCTCGGCGCTGCTGCTGGGCATGGCCCTGGCGCTGCCGCACACGGCCGTGATGGGTGGGCTGTTCGGCCTCAACGGCGTACTCATCGCCATCGCCCTCGGCCAGGGTGTGCGCAGCCTGCCCCGCGTGCTGCTGGGGGTGGGGCTGGGCCTGCTGCTGCAACCCGGCTTCGCCGCCCTGGGGCTGCCGGCCATGACCGCCCCCTTCATCCTCGCCTGCTGGCTGGTGCTGGCCGGCGGGCGCCTGCTGCGGGACAACGCCCGGCGCACTGCCGGCAACGCCCATGCGCTGCGCCGTGCCCGCCGCCTTTGAAAGACCATTTCAAGAGAGGCCCAGAACATTGCACGACGGCCGCCGGCCGGGCATCGTGAGCCTCCCTGCCACCGCAACCGGGCCCACCATGAGCCGACTCGATCCGACCCGCTGGAACCGCCTCTGGCAGCAGCTGGGTGCCACAACCCCTGCCGATAGCTTCGAGCACCTGCTGGCGGCCTATTCCGCACCGGACCGCGCCTACCACAGCGACGCCCACATTGCGGCCTGCCTGGCGCACTTCGACACCTGGCAGCACCTGGCCGAGCACCCGCACCTCGTCGAACTGGCACTCTGGACCCACGACCTGGTCTATGACACCCGCCGCCAGGACAACGAAGCCGCCAGCGCCGAGCAGGCAGTGGCCTGGCTGGAAGCCGCCGGACTCGGGCACCACGGCGAGGCCGTTCGCGCGCTCACTCTCGCCACCTGCCACCAGGCACCGCCGCAAGGTGCCGACGCCGGGCTGGTGGTCGACCTCGACCTGTCCATCCTCGCGGCCCCGCCGCCGGTGTACGACGCCTACGAAACCGCCATCCGCCAGGAGTACCACTGGGTGCCGGAGCCGCTGTTCCGGGCCGGGCGCAGCAAGCTCCTGAAGCAGCTCCTGGCGCACCCGGCGCTCTACCACAACGCCCCGCTGGCCGAACGCTGGGAGCAGCCGGCCCGGGAGAACCTGCAGCGGGCCCTGCTTGCCCTCGGTGCAGAATAAGCAAATTACTTTTCAGTTCTTTAAAGCATATACAGCCAGCCGCTATAGTCCCGCTCCTCACTCCGCCAAGAAGGAACGCACAGTGAAACGACTGTTCTCCGCCTCGCTCCTCGCCGCAGGTCTCGCCCTGGCCGGTGCCGCCCATGCCGCACCGCCGCTGCTCAACGTCTCCTACGACGTGATGCGCGACTTCTACAAGGACTACAACGCCGCCTTCCAGAAGCACTGGAAAGCGGAAAAGGGCGAGAACGTCACCCTGCAGATGTCCCATGGCGGTTCCAGCAAGCAGGCCCGCGCCGTGATCGATGGCCTGCCGGCCGACGTCATCACCATGAACCAGGCCACCGACATCGACGCCCTCGCCGACAACGGCGGCCTGGTGCCGAAGAACTGGGCCGAGCGCCTGCCGAACAACAGCGCGCCGTTCACCTCCGCCACCGTGTTCATCGTGCGCAAGGGCAACCCCAAGGGCCTGAAGGACTGGCCGGACCTGGTGAAGGACGGCGTGCAGGTGGTGGTGCCCAACCCCAAGACCTCGGGCAACGGCCGCTACACCTACCTCTCCGCCTGGGGCTACGTGCTGAAGAACGGGGGCGATGAAGAGAAGGCCAAGGCCTTCGTCGGCCAGCTGTTCAAGCACGTGCCGGTGCTGGACACCGGTGGCCGTGCCGCCACCACCACCTTCATGCAGAACCAGATCGGCGACGTGCTGGTGACCTTCGAGAACGAAGCCGAGATGATCGCCCGTGAATTCGGCCGCGGTGGCTTCGAGGTGGTCTACCCCAGCGTTTCCGCCGAGGCCGAGCCGCCGGTGGCTGTGGTCGACAAGGTGGTGGACAAGAAAGGCACCCGCGAAACCGCCGAGGCCTACCTGAAGTACCTGTGGAGTGACGAGGGCCAGACCATCGCCGCCAACAACTACCTGCGCCCGCGCAACCCGGAGATCCTCGCCAAGTTCTCCGACCGCTTCCCGAAGGTGGACTTCTTCTCCGTGGAGAAGACCTTCGGCAGCTGGCGTGACGTGCAGAAGACCCACTTCCAGGACGGCGGCGTGTTCGACCAGGTCTACACCGCCCAGTGACCCAGCAGGGCCCGGCCAGCGCCGGGCCCTGTCGTTTCAGCCGCGCCAGCCCTGGGTGCGCAGCGCCTCCAGCAACACATCCCCTTCCAGCGCCGGCACCCGGCGCCCATCCGCCGTGACCATCGCCCGCCCGGCCAGCAATGCATTGACGATGGCCTCCTCCACCACCTCTGCCGCCGCCGAGAACAGCGGGGAGATGTGGTCGTTGTTGACCATTGCCAGCGGTGTGCTGAACGGCAGGTCCTTGCGCGCGTAGTCCGCCGGCGGCAGGTTGCGGTTGCCGGTGGCGAAGGCCAGGAAGATGTCGCCGCTGGAGTCCTCGGTGCCGCCGCCGGTCCGGGCGATGCCGATGGAGGCGCGCTGGGCCAGGCGCTGGCACTGGTGCGGCAGCAGCGGCGCGTCGGTGGCGATGATCACCACGATGGAGCCCATGCCGGGGGTGTCGCGCTCGGCGAAGGGCGACTCGATCTCGGTCAGCACGCGTCCCACCGGGTAGCCGTCCACCCGCAGCTCGCGGCGCACGCCGTGGTTGGCCTGCACCAGCGCCCCCACCGCCCAGCCACCCTGCTCCGCCGGCAGTTGCCGGGAGGCGGTGCCGATCCCGCCCTTGAATTCGTGGCAGATCATCCCGGTGCCCCCCCCCACGGCGCCCTCCTCCACGGCACCGCTGCGCGCCTCGGCCAGGGCCTGGCGCACCTGCTCGGGGCCGACGTGCTGGCCCCAGATGTCGTTGAGCAAACCGTCGTAGGTCTCCATCACCACCGGCATGCACCAGTACACCGCCTGCCCGGCCTGCTCGCGCTCGGCCGCCACCAGGGCATCGCGCACCACGCCGACACTGTGGGTGTTGGTGATGGCCAGCGGCGTGGTCAGCAGGCCCGCCTCGCGGATCCACTCCAGGCCGGTGGCGTCACCGTTGCCATTGAGCACATGGCAGCCGGCGAAGCAGGGTTGCTGGCGGGCCGAACCCTCGCGGGGCTGCACCAGGGTCACCCCGGTGCGCACCGGTTTGCCGTCACGCACCTCCTCCAGCGTGCTGTGGCCGACCCGGACCCCGGGCACATCGGTGATGGCGTTGAGCGGGCCGGGCGTACCCAGGCCGATGCGGATTCCCAATTGACGCGCGCGCATGGCGACTCCTTGTGGTTCAAAGCTTCTGGAAGGCCGGGCTGAACTTGCCATAGGTGCAGTAGAAGATCACCGAGACGGCCAGCAGCCCGAGGATGATGAGCAGGTCCCGGCTGGAGGCCGCCAGGCCCAGGTTGACCAGCAGCGCCGCAGCACCACCGGCAGCCAACAGGGCCGGCAACGGCCAGAACGGCATGCGGTAGCTGTGTTCCAGGTCACGCCGCAGCACCCGGCTGAACAGGCCGCACAGCCCCACCACCAGGTAGACCAGGACGATCAGCAGCACCGTGAACGAAGTCAGTTCGGCCAGGTTGGAGCTGAAGCTGAGCAGCGCCGAGGGCACAGCAAGGAACAGCGTGGCCAGCCAGGGCGAATCCCAGCGCGGATGAATGCGGGTGAAGGTGCGGTTCAGGGTCGGCATCCACAGCTCGTCGCGACCGCTGCTGAAGATGACCCGGCCGATCTGGATGACGATGGCGACGATGGCGTTGAACACCGAGAGGAAGATGCCGGCGCTGACCCAGCGCGACAGCGTCTCGTTGCCCAGGCTGGCGAGCAGGTAGCCGATGGGGTCGGGGCTGGCGATCAGTGTCTCCAGCGAGGGCGCGCCGATGATCAACGCGGTGAGCGGCACCAGCTCGATTACCACCACCAGCACCAGGGACCACAGCACGGCCTTGTGCACGCCCCGGCCGCCGCATTTCATGTCCTCGGCCATCAGCACCGCGCTGCCGTAGCCGTTGTAGGAGAACAGCGCCGTGCCCACCGCGCCCAGCACCAGCGCCATGGGCGCCGCCTGGAGCACGCCGCCATCGAGGATCTGCGGGTGCAGCAGCACGCTGGCCGGCTGACTGGGGTTGCCGAAGCCCAGGCCGACGATCACCAGCAGCGCGGCCACCTCCAGCAACAGGCAGAGGCCGGTGACCCAGGCGTTGACCTTGATGTTGAGAATGCCCAGCGCGTAGCTGGCGACGACGATGGTCAGGGCCACCGTCTGGCTGTCGAACGCCGTGCCCAGCGCGCGGTTGAGGTAGGTGGCGGCGCCGGTGGCCAGCACCGGCGGGATGAACAGCAGCATGGCCAGCACCGTGAGGAAGGTGGCGTAGCCGGCCAGCCCACCGAAGATGCGCTTGGCGTAGACGTACTCGCCGCCGGCCGAGCGGTGCGCGCGGCCCAGCTCGGCGTAGCAGCAGGCGAACATCAGGGCCAGTACGCCGGCCAGGGCGAAGGCCATGAAGGCGCCGCTGCCGGCCTGCTGGATGGCGAAGGGGGCGATCACGAAGATGGAACTGGCGGGGGTGACCCCGGAGACGGTGATGGCGACGACATCGGCGGTGCCGAGACTGGGTTTGAGACGGCCGCCCGCAGGCGTGGAAGCGCTCATATCCTGATCCTCTGGTTGTTATTGGGATTGAGGCAGACATCAAGCAGTACGCAGTGGCGCTTCTGGTGGCGCCGGTTGGTGGGCCGATTCTGGGCGGGGCCCGACCGTGCGCCAATCACCCTATTGGCGTACGCCCCCTTGAGGCCGGGGGAGCGGATCGGACAAGCTGGCCTCCCCTTTTTCGATCTGGAGCACCGCATGGACAGCCTGTTCAGGGAGGTCGGCCTGCATGCCGGCCTGGGCCGTACCGTCGAGCACCTCGGCGGCGAGCGGTTCTGGAAGCAGCTGATCCTGCTGCTGCACCAGTGGCTGCCGTTCGACAACGCGCTGGCGGCCTACTACCCCACCCAGGGCGCGCCGCAGCCCCTGGAGGAGTACGACGCCGAGCCGGAAGGCACGCCCACCGCCATGCCGGCCTACCTCAGCGGGCCCTACCTGCTCGACCCCTTCTACCAGGCGTGCCGGGAAGGGCTGCCCAGCGGCTTCTACCGCCTGGAGGAAGTGGCGCCGGACCACTTCCGCCAGAGCGAGTACTACCTCAGCTACTTCCACGACAACGTGCTGGAAGACGAGGTGCAGTTCATCGCACAGCTCCCCGGCGCGGGCAGCCTGTCCCTGTCACTGGGCATGCGAAAGCGGTTCGATGCAGCGGAATGCGGCCTTGCGGCCCTGGTGGCACCCTGGGTGCTGGCGCTGATGCAGCAGCACTGGCACCAGCGCCTGCAGGCTCGCGGCCCGGCCAGCCAGGACCAGGTGGCCTCGCAGGTGCGCGATGCCCTCAGCCAGTTCGGCGCGGGGGTGTTGTCGGAGCGGGAGCTGGAGATCGCCCGGCTGATCCTGCGGGGCTATTCGAGCAAGGCGATGGCGGAGCGGCTGGCCATCTCGCCGGACACGGTGAAGGTCCACCGCCGGCATCTCTACGCCAAGCTGGACATCTCCTCCCAGCCGGAGCTGTTCTCGCTGTTCATCCAGGCCCTGGGGCACGACCCGGAGAACCCATGAGGCAGGCCGTGACCCCCGCCCCTCAGTCGAAGGCGTCGGCCCACTGGGCGAACTGCATGCACAGGCCGAAGCTGGTCACGTCACGGGTGTCGGCCATGCAGTTGACCGCCATGCGCGGCGTACCGCCCTTGACGTAGTCGGACACACAGGCCCGCTCGTTGCGCTTGAGCAGCTTGTAGGCGGTGTCGAACTTGTACATGGCCTCGTCCAGCTGGGCCTGGGTGATGCGCTTCTGGCGTACACGCTCGCGCCCGAGCTGCTGGGCCTCACGGATCAGCGAAGGCATGCGCGAGATGGCGGCCGCGCACTGCACCACGCCTTTCTGCTGGAGCTGGCCGGGGTTGAGGTCGTCCTCATCGTCCAGGTCCAGTCCACTGGAAGACTTCGAAAGGGAGGTCAGCTCGCTGTCGTCGAGGCCCTGCATGGTGTTCACCTGCAGCTTCTCTTCATGGACGTTGCGGCTTTCCGGCGGCGGGGTGTCGGTGAAATGCACGCGGCCCTGCTCGTCTCGCCATTGGTAGACCTGAGCGCTGGCAGGCAGGGAAAGGACGATGGCCAAGGTGGCCAGGCAGGCGCGAGCGAACATCCATGTGCTCCGGAGATATCAAAACGCCAGCAACTTACCTAAGCGCCCGGATGCTGTCCATGGCCCTGCGAGCCGCCCTTTGTGACGCAGGTCACGGATGGCGACGACCCAGCCCGGCGGGCACGCCGGAGGCGTCGGTGGGCTGCCAGGGACCGTCGGCACCATTGGACCAGCTCCAGCCGCCATCCCAGCGGTAATAGGTGCGTTCGCGGTAGTAGAGCTCGCCCCGCCCTTCCAGCACATACACCCCAAGGGTGTTGTCCCAGTAGCAGGCCGCGCCGGGTGGCGGGGCATAGCGGGGGTGGGTCTTCATGCGGGTCACCC
>NZ_JYFT01000017.1:0-42390 GCF_000931385.1 Pseudomonas sp. FeS53a | reverse complement strand
CTGGCCGCCGGCGATCACCACCTCGGCATCGCCGCAGCGAATGGCCTGGGCCGCGAGGTKCAGGGCCTTGAGGCCGGAGCCGCAGACCTTGTTCAGGGTCAGGGCCGGCACCGCGTGGGGCAGCCCGGCGAGGATGGCGGCCTGGCGGGCGGGGTTCTGGCCGGAGCCTGCGGTGAGCACCTGGCCGAGGATGACCTCGTCGACCTGGGCCCCGTCGAGGCCGGTCTGGGCCAGCAACTGGCGGATCACGGCGGCGCCCAGCTCCGGCGCGGGGATGTTGGCCAGCGAGCCCTGGAAGCTGCCGACGGCGGTACGGGTGGCGGCAACGATGACGACGTCTTGCATGTATCAAGTCCTCGAATCAGCGGAGCAGATCAGTCTGTGACCGGAAGGGTTGCAATGGTCGCACAGCGAACGTGCGCCAACCAGTCACTCAGTACGTGGGCAGCCCCATGCGCCGTCGGGCCTTGTGCGCGGCGCTGTCGCGCATGGCCCAGCGCACCATGGAGGCGGTGCGTTGCACGCCGCTGTGCACCAGCGGTCGCTGCCAGGCGGGCAGTTCCAGGCCCAGCAGCCTTTGTGCCCAGTCGGGCAGCAGGGCGATCCCGCCCTGCATCATCAGGTGGCCGACCGGCTTGGCCAGGGCGCTGGGGGCCGGGGCGTTGCGCAGCAGGCGGACCACCTCGCGGGTGCGGTCGTCGCACAGCAGCTGCGGGCGCATCCGCTCCAGGTAGGCGGCGATGGCCTGGCGCGAGCGCGGCACGTCGCGGGCGCCCAGGCGTTCGGCCACCAGGGCGATCTCGTCGTAGTAGCGGTCCTGGTCGGTCGGGGAGAGGGTCGGGTCGAGGTAGGCCAGGTAGCCCTGGAGGAAGCAGCTGACTTCCGCCACGTGCACCCAGGTCAGCAGGTCGGGATCGCTGGCGGCATAGGGCCGACCATCCGGGGCGGTGCCCGTCACCTGCAGGTGGATGGTCTTCACCTTCTCGATCAGCCGCTCGGCATCCTCGCGGCCGGCATAGGTGGTACCGGAGATGAACAGGCTGGTGCGGCGCAGGCGGCCGAGCATGTCCTCGCGGAAGTTGGAGTGGTCCCACACGCCGGCCAGCGCCAGGGGGTGCAGCATCTGCAGCAGCAGGGCACTGATGCCGCCGGTCATCATCGAGGTGAAGTCGCCGTGTACCCGCCAGACCACGGAGTCGGGGCCGAACAGGCCGGGGTCGCCCCTGGGGTTCTCCAGGTCGAGCAGGCCGAGGGAGGCGCCGGTGAGGCTGTGGATCTGGCGTTCGATGCGGGTGCGTATGAGGTTCATGGCGGGCAACGCTACAGCGTACTCGCGCTCCGCTACAAGCAGCGGCATCTCGCAGGCCCGGTGCCGGAATGAAAACGCCCGACCGCCTTGCGACGGCCGGGCGCGGGTGGAGCGCGGTCAGCGGTGGAGGCGGGCGTCGATCAGGTTCTGCACGACCGAAGGGTCGGCCAAGGTCGAGGTGTCGCCCAGGTTCTCCAGCTCGTTGCAGGCGATCTTGCGCAGGATGCGCCGCATGATCTTGCCGGAGCGGGTCTTCGGCAGGCCGGGGGCCCACTGGATCAGCTCGGGCTTGGCGAAGCTGCCGATCTCCTTGCTGACCAGGGCGAGCAGTTCTTTCTTCAACTCCTCGCTGGGCTCCAGCCCCTTCATCGGGGTGACGAAGGCGTAGATGCCCTGGCCCTTGAGGTCGTGGGGGTAGCCCACCACGGCGGCTTCGGCCACGGCATCGTGCAGCACCAGGGCGCTTTCCACTTCGGCGGTGCCGATGCGGTGGCCGGAGACGTTGATCACGTCGTCGACGCGGCCGGTGATCCAGTAGTAGCCGTCCTCGTCGCGGCGGGCGCCGTCGCCGGTGAAGTAGTAGCCGGGGTAGGCGGAGAAGTAGGTCTCGATCATCCGCTTGTGGTCGCCGTAGACGGTGCGGATCTGGCTCGGCCAGCTGGCCTTGATGGCCAGGACGCCGGAGCCGGGGCCTTCGATCTCGTGGCCCTTCTCATCCAGCAGCACCGGCTGCACGCCGAAGAACGGCCGGGTGGCGGAACCGGGCTTGAGGGCAGTGGCGCCGGGCAGGGGGGTGATGAGGATGCTGCCGGTCTCGGTCTGCCACCAGGTGTCGACGATGGGGCAGCGGCGCTCGCCGACCACGTTGTAGTACCACTCCCAGGCTTCCGGGTTGATCGGCTCGCCGACGCTGCCGAGCAGGCGCAGGCTGCTGCGGTCGGTGCGGCGCACCGGCTCCTCGCCTTCGCGCATGAGGGCGCGCAGGGCGGTGGGCGCGGTGTAGAAGATGTTGACCTTGTGCTTGTCGATCACCTGCCAGAAGCGCGAGGCAT
Organism: Pseudomonas sp. FeS53a; assembly: GCF_000931385.1. Classification (NCBI taxonomy): domain Bacteria; kingdom Pseudomonadati; phylum Pseudomonadota; class Gammaproteobacteria; order Pseudomonadales; family Pseudomonadaceae; genus Pseudomonas; species Pseudomonas sp. FeS53a. Next base: position 40,029 of record NZ_JYFT01000017.1, on the reverse strand, counting down.
CCGGGTAGCTGGGCACGCCCTCGAACACCAGGGTGGTGGCGCCGTTGGCCAGCGGGCCGTAGACGATGTAGCTGTGGCCGGTGACCCAGCCGACGTCGGCGGTGCACCAGTAGATGTCACCCTCGTGGTAGTCGAACACGTACTTGTGGGTCATCGCCGCGCCCAGCAGGTAGCCGCCGGTGGTGTGCAGCACGCCCTTGGGTTTGCCGGTGGAGCCGGAGGTGTAGAGGATGAACAGCGGGTCTTCGGCGTCCATCCATTCCGGTTCGCAGGCCTCGGCGGCGCCTTGCAGGGCCTCGTGGTACCAGAGGTCGCGGCCTTCCACCCAGCCCACCTCGCCCTGGGTGCGTTGCACCACGACCACGGTGGACACGTCCGGGCACTCCTTCAGCGCCTTGTCGACGTTCTGCTTCAGCGGCACGTACTTGCCGCCGCGCACGCCTTCGTCGGCGGTGATCACGGCACGGCAGTCGGCATCGAGGATGCGGTCGCGCAGGGAGTCCGGGGAGAAGCCGCCGAACACCACCGAGTGCACGGCACCGATGCGGGCGCAGGCCAGCATGGCGTAGGCGGCCTCGGGCACCATCGGCATGTAGATGCACACCCGGTCACCCTTCTTCACGCCCCGCGCCTTGAGCACGTTGGCCAGGCGGCAGACGTTGCTGTGCAGCTTGCGGTAGGTGATGTGGGCGGATTCGGTGGGGTTGTCGCCTTCCCAGATGATCGCGATCTGCTCGGCGCGGGTGTCCAGGTGGCGGTCGATGCAGTTGTAGGCGACGTTCAGCTTGCCGCCCTTGAACCAGCGCGCTTCGCCCTTGGCGAGGTCGCTGTGGTGCAGCTCGTCCCAGGGTTTGAACCAGTGGAGGAAGCGGGTGGCCTGCTCGCTCCAGAAGGTCTGGGGCTCATCCACGGATTGGCGATAGAGGCGCTGGTAGGTGTCGTTGTCGATATGGGCGCGTTGGCGCACGTCTTCAGGCACGGGGTGAAGGCTGATCTCGTACATGGCGAATTCCTTGTTGTTGTTTGCCGAGATGGCGACAAGGTTGCCTGCAACGCCGGGCCGCCTTCAAGGGGCGCGAAGGGGCTTGTAGGGATATTCCAGCTGGGCTGCGACCACGTCTGCAGTGGCGCTGCCGTAGCGTGCGTCGATGGCCTGCAGGGCTTCGTCCAGTACGGCACCGGGCAGGGCCTGGGGGGCAGGCAGTTCGACGGTGTCCTCGGCTTCGGCGGCATCGGGCAGCAGCTCCAGGCCGTGGAGGCTGGTGACGGGCGTGCTGGCGCTGCCCACCACGCGGGTGCGGAAGGTCCGGGCCCAGGCATCCACCTGCAGTGCCAGGGCCGCTTCGTCCATCCCGGGGGCCAGCGTCACGGCCAGGGTCTCCTGGCGCCAGGGCAGCAGCCAGTTGCCGGCGGCGGTCAGGTAGCCCCGGGGGCCGAGGGCGAAGCCGAGGCTGTGGTGCTCGGCGGACCAGCGCTCCACACCGATCTCGCGGCCGACGGCGTGGGCCTTTTCGTCCCCGGCGATGGCCGCCACCAGGGCCAGGGAGGCGGGCAGTGCAGCGCTGACGCCGGAGGTGGTGACGAGGTTGCCGTCGGCCAGGTAGCGGCGGTCCTCCTGCCACTGGGTGCGCGGGTAGTCGGCCTGCCGTTCGTCGCGGGAGTACCAGTGCCCGGTGGCCCGGCGGCCGTCCAGCAGGCCGGCCTGGCCCAGCACCAGCACGCCATCGCAGATGCCGACAACGGTGGCGCCCCGTGCCGCCTGTTCGGCGACGAAGCGGGTGAGGCGCGGGTCGTCGCTGTGGTGCACGGCAGGGACGATGAGATAGTCCGCCCCGTCCGGGTAGCGCTGTTCGAAGGCATCGACGGTTGCCTGGGCGCGCATCCGCAGTGCCGGCATCAGCTGCACGGGGCCGGGCTGGGTGGACAGGGCGATCACCTCGCCCACCTGGGCGCGGCTGAGTACCGAGAAGGGCACGAGGAGATCCACCAGTTCGGTCATGCCGTTCTCGGCGACCACAGCGATCACCGGCTGCGTCCGCCCGAAGCGGGGGTGGTAGGGCGGCAGGGCGTCGTCCGCCAGGGCCGGGGTGGTTAACAGCAGGCTTGCGAGGATCAGCAGCAGGGTGCGCATGGGTGTTCTCCGTCAGTGGGTCACAGTCTGCGGATCGGCAGACTGTCGTGAATGACGTCGATGGGTGAATATCTGCCAACTTTTTCCGTCTGTTCCGAGGGGTGTGGCATGGCCGGCCATCAGGTGGTGCTCGTGGTGTTTCCGGACTTCCAGCTGCTCGATGCGACCGGGCCGGCGGAGGTGTTCGCGGCGGCCAGCGAGGCACTGCCCAAGGGCGAGGGCTATGCCCTCAGGCTGCTGTCGCCCGAGGGTGGGCTGGTGCGCTCCAGCACGGGCCTGGCGCTGATGACGGAGCCCCTGCCGGCCGCCGATGAGCTGGCCGGGGCAACGCTGCTGGTGGCGGGTGGGCATGGCGTGCAGCGTGCGATGGGTGGGGGCGCGCTGGCGCGCTGGTTGGCCGCTGTGGCGCCTGCCGCCGCACGTTGCGGCTCGGTGTGCACCGGGGCCTTCCTCTTGGCCCAGGCAGGCTTGCTGGACGGGCGGCCGGTGGTGACCCACTGGCGCTATGCCGAGCTGCTGCAGCGCCTGTTCCCTCGGCTGCAGGTGCTGCAGGAGTCCCTCTTCGTGGAGGCGGGCCGCATCTACAGCTCGGCTGGCGTCACGGCGGGCATGGACCTGTGCCTGGCCCTGGTGGAGGCGGATCACGGCCGTGAGCTGTCATTGCAGGTGGCCAAGGGGCTGGTGATGTACCTGCGGCGCCCGGGTGGCCAGCGCCAGTTCAGTGCGGAGCTGCTGGCCCAGCAGGCCCGGCAGGGCAGCCTGGCGGAGCGGCTGGCGGACTGGGTGCGGGGGCACCTGCGGGAGGCGCTGGATGTGGAGACGCTGGCGGCGCAGATGGCGGTGTCGTCCCGCACGCTGCACCGGCATTGCCTGGATGAGCTGGGGATAACGCCGGCGCGGCTGGTGCTGCAGCTGCGGCTGGAGAAGGCCTGTCGGTTGCTGGAGGCGGGAGAGGGGGCGTTGAAGCGGGTGGCGCTGGAAACCGGCTTCGGCAGTGAGTACAACCTGCGCCGCGCCTTCGTCCAGGCTCTGGGGGTAACGCCCAGCGAGTACCGCGAGCGCTTTTGCCGCTGACACCCCGCCGCGCTGGGCGGCGGGGTGCTTCGATCAACCGCGGTGACGGCCGCGGAAGAAGTCGATCAGGCCCTGGGTGGAGCCGTCTTCGGCGGGGTTCTCTTCGCTGCCCACCAGGCGCGAGTAGACCGCCTTGCCCAGCTCCTTGCCCAGCTCCACGCCCCACTGGTCGAAGGCGTTGATGCCCCACAGCACGCTCTGCACGTACACCTTGTGCTCGTACATGGCGATCAGCGCGCCCAGGCGACGGGGGCTGATGCGCTCCATCACCAGGGTGTTGCTGGGGCGGTTGCCGGGGATGACCTTGTGCGGCGCCAGGCGCTGCACTTCGGCTTCGTCCAGGCCCTTGGCGCGCAGTTCGTTCTCGGCCTCCTCGCGGGATTTGCCGAGCATCATCGCCTGGCTCTGGGACAGGCAGTTGGCGAACAGCCACTGGTGGTGGTCGGCCACCGGGTTGTAGCTGGACACCGGGACGATGAAGTCCGCCGGGATCAGGTGGGTGCCCTGGTGCAGCAGCTGGTGGTAGGCGTGCTGGCCGTTGCAGCCGACGCCACCCCAGATCACCGGGCCGGTGCCGGCGGTCACCGGGGTGCCGTCCTGGCGCACGCTCTTGCCGTTGGACTCCATGTCCAGCTGCTGCAGGTGGTCGGTGAAGTTGCGCAGGTAGTAGTCATAGGGCAGGACCGCATGGCTGCGGGCGCCCCAGAAGTCGTTGTACCAGACGCCGAGCAGGCCGAGGATGACCGGAATGTTGCGTTCGAAGGGGGCGGTCTGGAAGTGCTGGTCCATGCTGTAGGCGCCGGACAGCAGCTCCTTGAAGTTGGAGATGCCGATGGACATGGCGATCGGCAGGCCGATGGCCGACCACAGCGAGTAGCGCCCGCCGACCCAGTCCCACATCGGGAAGATGTTCTCTTCGCGGATGCCGAAGGCCAGCGCGGCCTCCTTGTTGCTGGAGACGGCGATGAAGTGGCGGTACAGCTCCTGCTCACTGCCGCCCTGGGCCAGGTACCAGGCGCGGGCGGCCTGGGCGTTCTTCAGGGTCTCCAGGGTGCCGAAGGACTTGCTGGAGACGATGAACAGGGTGGTCTCGGCGTTGAGCTTGCAGGCCAGCTCGCGGAATTCGCTGCCGTCGACGTTGGCCAGGTAGTGGCAGCGCACGCCCTTCTGGGCGAACGGCAGCAGCGCTTCGGACACCAGCTGCGGGCCGAGGAAGGAGCCACCGATGCCGATGTTCACCACGTCGGTGATGGGCTTCTCGGTGTAGCCGCGCCACAGGCCGTTGTGCACGTAGCCGACCAGCTCGGTCATCTGGTGCAGCACGCGGTGCACCTCGGGCATCACGTCCTTGCCGTCCACCCGCACCTTGTCGCCGATGGGCCGGCGCAGCGCGGTGTGCAGCACCGGGCGTCGCTCGGAGGCGTTGATCATCTCGCCGCGGAACATGGCCTGGATGGCTTCGCCCAGCTGGGCCTCCTCGGCGAGCTTCACCAGCAGGGCGAGGGTGTCGGGGCGCAGCAGGTTCTTCGAGTAGTCCAGCAGCAGGCCGCAGGCGCTGAGGCTGAAGCGCTTGAAGCGCTCGGCGTCGTCCTGGAAGGCCTGGCGCATGCTGAACCCGGCGAGCTCCTCGCGGTGCGCGCGCAGGGCGCTCCAGCTGTCCAGGCGGGTGACGTCGAGCGGTGTCAGGTGGTGGTTCATGAGGTGCCTTTCAAACAGTGATCGAGGGTATGAACACTAAAAAGCCCGGAGTGTTCCGGGCTTGGAGTCTAGCGTGTGGGCGTCAGGCCACCTGGACGGGAATCGCATTGCTGGTGTGGCTGAGCTCGTTGCCCGGGGCCATGTACAGCATGCGCGGCTTGAAGTTGGCCAGCTCGGCCTCGCTGTAGTGGGCGTAGGCGCAGATGATGACGCGGTCGCCCACCTTAGCCTTGTGCGCGGCGGCGCCGTTGACCGAGATCATCCGCGAGCCGTTCTCGCCACGGATGGCGTAGGTGGTGAAGCGCTCGCCGTTGTCGACGTTGTAGATCTGGATCTGTTCGTACTCGCGGATGCCGGCGAGGTCGAGCCACTCGCCGTCGATGGCGCAGGAGCCTTCGTAGTCGAGGACGGCATGGGTGACTTCGGCACGGTGCAGCTTGGCCTTGAGCATGATGGCGTGCATGGCGTTTTCCTTGTTTATCCGGTGGGCCCTCGGGCGGGGCCCTGCACGGGTCAGGCGTTGTCGTCGAGGTTGAAGGCGAGGTTGTCGATCAGCCGGGTGTTACCGAGGTAGGCCGCGGCGAGGAGCACCAGGTGACGGTCGCCGGGCTGGGCGGTGCGCAGGGTATGCGATTCGCGCAGCTCCAGGTAGTCGGGACGCAGACCGGCGCCGGCGAGGGCGCTACGGCCTTCCTCCAGCAGGGCGGCATGGTCGCTGCGACCGGCGCGGACGCCCTCGGCCAGCTGGCGCAGGGTGGCGTAGAGGGTCGGGGCGATGGCGCGCTGGGCGGCGTCCAGGTAGCCGTTGCGAGAGGACAGCGCGAGGCCGTCCTCGGCACGGACGGTGGGCTCGCCGATGATCTGGATGGGCATGTTCAGGTCGCGCACCAGCTTGCGGATCACCGCCAGCTGCTGGAAGTCCTTCTCGCCGAACACGGCCAGGTCCGGCTGGACCATGTTGAACAGCTTGCTGACCACCGTGGCGACGCCTTCGAAGTGGCCCGGGCGACTGGCGCCACACAGGCCCTCGGAAACGAGGGGGACGTTGACGCGGGTCTGGCCGTCCATGCCGTCGGGGTACATCTCTTCCACGTCGGGGTGGAACAGCAGGTGGCAACCGGCGGCCACCAGCTTCTCCTGGTCGGCGGCGAGGGTGCGCGGGTATTTGGCGAGGTCTTCGCTGGGGCCGAACTGCAGCGGGTTGACGAAGATGCTGGCGATCACGAAGTCGGCGCGCTGGCTGGCCTTCTCCACCAGGGCGACGTGGCCCGAGTGCAGGTTGCCCATGGTGGGCACGAAGCCGATGCGCTTGCCTTCGCTGCGGGCACGGGCAACGGCCGCGCGCAGTTCACGGACGGTCTTGACGGTGATCATGCGGCGAATCCGTGCTCGGCGGCGGGGAAGGTGACGTCCTTGACGGCGCGTACATAGGCGGCGAGGGCGCCCTGGATGCTGGTCTGGCCTTCCATGAAGTTCTTCACGAACTTGGGCGTGCGGCCGGTGAGGGACAGGCCGAGCATGTCGTGCAGGACCAGCACCTGGCCGTCGGTGGCGCTGCCGGCGCCGATGCCGATGACCGGGATCTTCACCGACTGGGTGATTTCAGCGGCCAGTTCGCTGGGCACGCATTCCAGCAGCAGCATGGCGGCACCGGCCTGTTCCAGGGCCATGGCGTCGGCACGCAGCTGGCGCGCCTGGGCTTCCTGGCGGCCCTGCACCTTGTAGCCACCGAGGATGTTCACCGCCTGGGGGGTGAGGCCGAGGTGGGCGCAGACCGGGATGCCGCGTTCGGCCAGCAGGCGGATGGGCTCGGCGAGCCAGGCGGCGCCTTCGAGCTTGACCATGTGCGCACCGGCCTGCATCAGCGCGGCGCAGTTGGCGAAGGTCTGCTCCAGGGTGGCGTAGGCCATGAACGGCAGGTCGGTGATGATCAGCGAGCCCTGGTTGCCACGCTTCACGGCGGCGGTGTGGTAGGCCATGTCGGCGACGCTGACGGGCAGGGTGCTGTCATGGCCCTGCAGGACCATGCCGAGGGAATCGCCCACCAGCAGGACGTCGGCGCCCGCCTGGCTGGCGGCCTGGGCGAAGGTCGCGTCGTAGGCCGTGAGCATGGCGATTTTCTCGCCTTTCTGCTTCAGCTCTTGAAGGGTGGTCAGGGTCACATCAGGCATGAAAACGTCCTCATCGGTACCGATTCTGCACCGGTACGGGGCAACGGGACGCTTATAGTCCCGATGGGGGGGCATGGTGTCAATTGCAGGTGTTACCGAGCTGTTACGGCGTTACCGCCAGCGCGGAAAGGCCCTCGATGCGCTCCAGCCCGGCGTAGGGGCAGGCGTCCAGCAGGGCCTGGAGCGGCCGGCCGTCGGGCAGTTGCAGGTCGGGTGCGATCTCGGCCAGGGGATACAGCACGAAGGCGCGGGCGTGCATGTGGTAGTGGGGGACCTGCAGGCGCGGCTCGTCGATCTGCCGCTGGCCGAACAGCAGGATGTCCAAGTCGAGGGTGCGCGGGCCCCAGCGCTCGTCCTTGCGTACGCGCCCCTGGGACAGTTCGATGGCCTGCAGGGCGTCGAGCAGGTCCAGGGGGGCGAGGTCGGTGTCCAGCGCGGCAACGGCATTGCTGTAGCGGGGCTGGTCCGGTGGGCCGAGGGGGTCGCTGCTGTAGAGGGACGACACGGCGCTGAGCTGCGTGCCGGGGAGGGCGGCCAGGCCCGCCAGGGCATTGCGCAGCTGGCTGGCCGGGTCCGACAGGTTGCTGCCCAGCCCGATGTAGACGCGCTCCATCTTATTCGCCAGCCGGGGCGCTGCCTTCGCTGCGGGGGCCGCGCTTGCGACGGCCGCCGCCACGGCGACGCTTGCGCGGTGCGGCACCGCCTTCGTCGCGGCTGCTGAGGTCGCGGATCATGGCGCGGCGTTCGCTGTCGCTGGCGTCCTGGTAGTCGGTCCACCAGTCGCCCAGGCCGCCGGTTTCCTCGCCCGCGCTTTCACGCAGCAGGAGGAAGTCGTAGCCGGCGCGGAAGCGGGGGTTCTCCAGCAGCAGGTCGGCACGCTTGCCGCTGCGGCGGGGCAGGCGCTCCTGCATGTCCCAGATCTCGCGGATCGGGATAGTGAAACGCTTGGGAATGGCGGTGCGCTGGCACTGCTCGAGGATCAGGCCGTGGGCGGCTTCCTGGATCGCCGGGATCGGCGGCATGCCCTTTTCCTGCAGCAGGGCGGCACGGACGGGCAGGGCCGGCCAGAGCAGGGCGGCGAAGAGGAAGGCCGGGGTGACCGGCTTGCCGAGGCGGATGCGCTCGTCGGTGTTGGCCAGGGCCTGGCGGATCAGGGCGCCAGCGTACTCGGGGTCGCGCTCCAGGGAGGCGGCGGCCGCCGGGAACAGCGGGGCGAAGAGGTCGTACTCCAGCAGCAGTTCGAAGGTGCGCTCGGCCTTGCCGCCGAGGAACAGCTTGAGGACTTCGTCGAACAGGCGTGCGGAGGGGATGTCCCGCAGCATGGGGGCCAGGCGACGGATCGGTGCGGCGCTGTGCTTCTCGATCTCGAAGCCCAGCTTGGCGGCGAAGCGTACGGCTCGCAGCATGCGCACCGGGTCTTCCAAGTAGCGCTGTTCGGGGTCGCCGATCAGGCGGATCAGGCGGTTGCGGATGTCGTGCACGCCGTGGGCGTAGTCGAGCACGCGCTCGGTGACCGGGTCGTAATAGAGGGCATTGATGGTGAAGTCGCGGCGTTGCGCGTCTTCTTCCTGGTTGCCGTAGACGTTGTCACGCAGGATGCGGCCGCTTTCGTTGCGCGAGGACTGGTTGCTGTCTTCGTCATCACCCTGGGGGTGGTTGGCGCGGAAGGTCGCGGTCTCGATGATTTCCCGGCCGAAATGCACATGGACCAGCTTGAAGCGGCGGCCGATCACCCGGGCATTGCGGAACTCGGCACGCACCTGCTCGGGGGTCGCGTTGGTGGCGACATCGAAGTCTTTAGGGTCCAGGCCCAGCATGAGGTCACGGACGCAGCCGCCGACCAGGTAGGCCTGGTAGCCCGCCTTCTGCAGGCGTTCCACGACGTTCACCGCGTTACGGCTGATGTCCGCGCGGTCCAGCGCGTGCTGGCGGTTGCTCAGGACTTCAGGTGTGCTGCGGGGATGCTGGGTGCGGCGCAGGGGAGAGCGAAAGGACTGGATCAGCTTCTTCAGCATGGGAGGCACTGTGTGTGGGATGGGCGGCCGGAACGAATGAGAGACCGCACGATGGGCGCGGATTCTAGCACTGGGCGGGGGGATGGTGAAGGAAGCGGCGGGAGTGTGTCAAAGCTACTGGGGGAGCCGAAGCTCCCCCCCAAACTGGTGCGTGCTTTGTTTTTATTATTGAGCCGGGCTTGCTGTTCTTTTTGTTTGACCCGTACCAGCAGATTCGTGATCTCTGGATATGCCCTCGAATCGAGGGTCAAGAGCAAACGGATTGCTTTGGATGCTGATGGTGCCGTGATCATTCGATCCAACCAGTTCGGGTGCTGCCTGAGTAAGCAGTTTTATTGTTCTCGGCCTGGTCGTGGGGCGAGCCCCAATGGCAACTCCTCTCCAAAAGAATCAGTTAGCTGCGCCTCCGCGGTTTTGTTCTTGTTGTGCTGGAGTCGGTGCGTATTGTTCTTGTTGTGGGGTTACTACGGTTTTTATTGTTGTTGTGCCAGAGATAAAGCAGTTGCCGTGCCAACTTTTGAAAATCCTTTAAAATCAACGAATTGCGTAAAACAGGGCATGGCGGTGAGGTACAAAAAAGCCGGGTTTCCGTTACCGACTCACCCGGCTTTTGTTACGAGAGGTTTTTGCGGTAACAGCCTGGGGAACTCCTAACCGTTCCCACGGTCACGCGCAACCTCGGGCGGTCAGGAGGTGGCAGCCCCCGATTTGCGCCGGGGGATGCCCAGGCGCTGGCGGCGTTCCCACAGGCATTTGCGGCTGATGCCCAGCTTGCGGGCCAGTTCGGTCTCGGTCATGTGGTCCTGATGCTCGAGGACGAAATGCTGGAAGTAGTCCTCGAGGGACAGGTCTTCCGTGGGTTCGTGGGTGCTGGCGGCCGTGGCCTGGGTGGGGCCGTCGAGGAAGTCGTCGTCCTCCAGGTCGGCCAGCTCGATGTCGATGCCCAGCAGGTCTGCCGAGATATCCGGGCTCTCGCAGAGAATCACCGCACGCTCGATGGCGTTCTCCAGTTCACGCACGTTACCGGGCCAGGAGTAGTGGCGGATGGCTTGTTCCGCGTCGTGGGCGAAGCGCAGCTCTTCGCGCCCCATGCGGGTGCACTGGCGCGCCAGGAAGGCGCGGGCGATTTCGATCACGTCGTTACCGCGTTCGCGCAGCGCGGGCAGCTTCAGGGAGATGACGTGGAGGCGGTAATAGAGGTCTTCGCGGAACTGGCCGGTCTTGGCCAGCGTCTTGAGGTCGCGGTGGGTGGCGGCAATCAGGCGCACATCTACCTTCTGCGACTGGACCGAGCCGACACGGCGGATCTCGCCTTCCTGCAACACCCGCAGCAGGCGCGCCTGGGCTTCCAGGGGCAACTCGCCGATTTCGTCGAGGAACAGCGTGCCGCCGTCGGCCGCTTCGACCAGGCCAGCGCGGCCGGCGGTGGCGCCGGTGAAGGCGCCCTTCTCGTGACCGAAGAGTTCGGATTCGATCAGGGTTTCGGGAATGGCTGCGCAGTTCACCGAGATCATCGGCGCCTTGGCACGGCGGGAGAGGTTGTGCAGGGCACGGGCCACCAGTTCCTTGCCGGTCCCGGATTCGCCCTGGATGAGCACCGTGGAGTCGGTGGGGGCGACCTTGCGGATCTTACTGTAGAGCTCCTGCATGGCGGAGCAGGAGCCGATGATGCCGATTTCGCCATCGGCCTGAGGCGCGCTGCTCTTCTCCTGGGTGTGGGCCGGGGCACGTTCGGCTGGGGCCGCCTTGTTCTCCTGGCGGTCCTTGATGATGCGGGCGACGGCCTGGAGCATTTCGTCGTGGTCGAAGGGCTTGGCGATGTAATCCACCGCGCCCATCTTCATCGAGTCCACCGCCGAGCGCAGGCTGGCGTAGCTGGTCATGATCAGCACCGGGGTGCCCTGGGCCAGCTTGATCAGTTCGGTACCGGGGGCGCCGGGCAGGCGCAGGTCGCTGACGATGAGGTCGAAACCGGGGATGCTGTAGCGCTCCTGGGCCTCCTGGACAGACCCGGCTTCACTGACCTGGTACTGGTTGCGCTCGAGCAGGCGGCGCAAGGCGGAACGGATGATGGTTTCGTCTTCGACGATCAGGATATGTGGCATTCGGTTCAGCTCTCTCGACAGTCTCAGATGGCAGCGCTGGGCGCTTCGGCGAAGCGTGGCAGTGTCACCCTGAAACGGGTGCCGCGCTGCTGCTCGGGGTCGGCCGGGCTTTCTATGGTGATGTGGCCATAATGCTCTTCCACGATTGAATAGACCAGCGCAAGCCCCAGCCCGGTCCCCTTGCCGGGGTCCTTGGTGGTGAAGAAGGGCTCGAACAGCCGGTCCATGATCGCCTTGGGAATCCCGCTGCCTTCGTCCTCCACGATCAGCTCCACGGCATGGTCGGAGATGGCGCTGCGCACGCGGATCGCACCGCCCTCGGGCGAGGCGTCGCGGGCGTTGGACAGCAGGTTGATCAGCACCTGGGCCAGGCGCTGGGGGTCACCCTCGACGATGTGGTGCGGGTCGCAGAGGTTGAAGAACTGCACATCGACGCTGCGCCTGTTCAGGGACAGCAGGCCGATGGCTTCCTGGGCGACGTCCGCCAGGCACACCGGTTCCGTGGCCTGCTGGCGGGCGCCGGCGTGGGCGAAGCTCATGAGCGACTGCACGATGCGCGACACCCGTTTGGTCTGCTCGAGGATCTGCCCGCTGATCTCGGTCAGCTCGGCGTCGCCCTCGCGCTCTTCCCGCAGGTTCTGCGCCAGGCAGGCGATGCCGGTGATGGGGTTGCCGATCTCGTGGGCGACCCCGGCGGCCAGGCGGCCGATGGACGCCAGCCGCTCGGAGTGCACCAGCTTGTCTTCCAGCAGCAGCGTGTCGGTCACGTCTTCCACCAGCACCACCAGGCCACTGTTACCGGGGGCCAGTGGCTCGTCGATGGCGGCCTTGTGCAGGTTCAGCGAGCGCACCTGGCCTTCCAGCGGCAGGCGCTGCTTGTGCAGGTGTTCGTCGGGCTGGCTGATGAAGCTTTCCAGCAGGCCCCGCCAGGGATCGCTGATGGCGGAGAGCCGCGAGCCGACCACGCGCTGCGCGGGAATCTCGGTCAGCTCCTCCATGGCGCGGTTCCACATGAGGATTTCCTGGTCCTTGGCCAGCGAGCACACCCCCATCGGCAGCTCCTGCAGCGTGCGGCGGTGGTAGCGGCGCAAGGCGTCGAGCTCGGCGGCCAGGCCGGTGAGCCGGGAGTGGTAGTCCTCCAGGCGGCTCTCGATGAAGTGGATGTCCTCGGTGACGTAGCCCTCGCTGCCGGATTTGTACGGCAGGAAGGTCTCCACGATGTCCTGTGCCACGCTCGGCCCCATCAGCCCGGAGAGGTTGGCTTCGATGCGGTCGCGCAGGCGGCGCAGGGCGTAGGGGCGGCGTTCGTCGAACGGCAGGTGAAGGTCGCGCAGGGCCTGCTCCACCTCCTTCTGTGCGGTCTTCGCACCCAGCGGCTTGGCCAGTTGCTCGGAGAACTCCTGGGGTGAGGCTGCCACCAGTTCGCGGCGTTGCGGTCGGCGCACGTTGTCCACGGCGCAGGCCTCGGCGGCACCACGTTCCTCGGGGCTGGCCTCGGTGAACAGCGAGACCAGGGTGAACACCAGCACGTTGGCCGCCAGCGAGGCGATGGCCGCGATGTGCCAGCTGGTGTCGTCGAGCACGTAGATGGCGTTGAACAGCGGCACGTAGATGCCCTGCAGGTTGCCCAGCAGGGGCAGCAGCATGGAGAACATCCACACGCCGATGCCCGCCATCAAGCCGGCGATGAAGCCCCGGCGGTTGGCGGTCGGCCAGTACAGCACCGAGAGCGCGCCGGGAAGGAACTGCAGGGTGGCGACGAAGGCGACGATGCCCAGGTTCGACAGGTCCTGCTCGGCGCCGAGCAATAGATAGAAGCCGTAGCCGGCCATGATGATGGCGACGATCAGCGCCCGGCGGGTCCACTTCAGCCAGCGGTAGATGTTGCCTTCCGACGGCGGTTGGTAGAGCGGCAGCACCAGGTGGTTCAGTGCCATGCCGGAGAGCGCCAGGGTCAGCACGATGATCAGGCCGCTGGCGGCAGAGAGCCCGCCGATGTAGGCCAGCAAGGCGAGGGCATCGCTGTTCACTGCAATGCCCAGGCCCAGGGTGAAGTATTCCGGGTTGGTGGTGGCGCCGAGCTTGAGGCCGGCCCAGAGGATCAGCGGTACCGCCAGGCTCATCAGCAGCAGGAACAGTGGCAGCCCCCAGCTGGCGCTGACCATGGCGCGGGGATTGAGGTTCTCGGTGAAGGTCATGTGGTACATGTGCGGCATGACGATGGCCGAGGCAAAGAACACCAGCAGCAGCGTGCGCCACGGGCCTTCCTGCAGGGGGGTGTGCAGCGTCGAGAGCGCCGCCTGGTTCTGCAGCAGCCACAGCTCCAGTTCGTGAGGTCCGCCGAACACGCCGTAGAGCGCATAGAGGCCGATGCCGCCGAGGGCGGTCAGCTTCACCAGTGACTCGAAGGCGATGGCGAACACCAGCCCCTCGTGCTTCTCCCGCGTGGCGATGTGGCGCGCGCCGAAGAGGATGGTGAACAGCGTGATCAGCGCGCAGAAGCCCAGGGCGACCCTGTCGTGCACCGGCTCGCGGGTGAGGATGCCGATGGAGTCGGCCACCGCCTGGATCTGCAGGGCCAGCAGGGGCAGTACGCCGATCAGCATGAACAGGGTGGTCAGTGCCCCGGCCCAGGTGCTGCGGAAGCGGAAGGCGAACAGGTCGGCCAGGGACGAGAGCTGGTAGGTGCGGGTGATCCGCAGGATCGGGTAGAGCAGCACCGGCGCCAGCAGGAAGGCCCCGGAGATGCCCAGGTAGCTGGCCAAGAAGCCGTAGCCGTACTGGTAGGCCAGCCCCACCGTGCCGTAGAAGGCCCAGGCACTGGCGTACACGCCGAGGGACAGGGTGTAGGTGAGCGGGTGGCGGACGATGCGACGCGGAACGAAACCGCGATCGCTCAACCAGGCGACTCCGAACAGGGCAAAGAGGTAGGCCGCGCTGATGAGGATCAGCTGGCTCAGGCTAAAGCTCGTCAGCATCGCGTTGACTCTGCAGGATGAAGGTCACCACGATCAGGATCAGCCAGAGCAGGTAGGGGCGATACCAGGCCCCGTTGGGGTCGATCCACCAGTCCATGATGGCCGGGGAAAACAGGTAGATCCCCACCACCAGGAGCAGTACCAGTCGGTAGATATACATGCCGCATCTCACATCGAGGGTGCGGCGATGGTAGCGAATGCCCCGTGCCGGTGCGAGTGCGCTCAGCGCAGCTGGGCTTCGGCCAGGGTGCGGGTGCGGGGGATGCGCGTGGCGTCCCAGTGGGCGATGCCCCAGTCCAGGGCTTCGCGGGGCGTGCCGCCGGCGAGGTCTTCCGGTGGCTGCTGGCCGAGGGCACGCAGGGCGCGGGCCAGCAGTGGTGCGGCACGGTCGGCCGGCAGGGGCGGCGAGCGGTAGGACTTGCCGAGCTTGTGGCCGTCCGGCTGGATGATCAGCGGCACGTGCAGGTAGCGTGGCTGCGACAGGCCCAGCAGCTCCTGCAGGTACAGCTGGCGTGGCGTTGAGTCCAGCAGGTCGGCGCCGCGCACCACGTCGGTGATGCCTTGCCAGGCATCGTCCAGCACCACGGCCAACTGGTAGGCATAGAGGCCGTCGCGACGGCGGATGACGAAGTCCCCCACCTCGCGGCCCAGTTGCTGCTGGTACAGGCCCTGCACCCGGTCGGTGAAGCGGTAGACCAGCTCCGGTACGCGCAGGCGTATGGCCGCATCGGCCTGGGCGTGGCAGGCGTTGCGGCAGAAGCCGGGGTAGATGCCGTGATGGCCTTCGAGCTGCTTGCGCGAGCAGGTGCAGGCGTAGGCCAGCCCCTGGGCGAAGAGCCGGTCGATCACCTGGGCGTAGGCGTCGTGGCGGTCGCTCTGGCGCACCAGCTCACCGTCCCATTCGAAACCGTAGGCCTCCAGCGTGGAGAGGATTGCCACCTGGGCACCCGGCATCTCGCGGGGCGGGTCCAGGTCTTCCATGCGCAGCAGCCAGCGACCGCCGACAGCGCGGGCATCGAGGTAGGAGGCGAGGGCGGCAACCAGGGAGCCGAAGTGCAGGTAGCCGCTGGGGGTTGGAGCGAAGCGGCCGACGTAGGAAGACGGAGGCATGCGGGCGTGAGCCTGTTGAAACGAAACGGGGCGCCGTAGCGCCCCGTTCTGGGATCAGGAACCGAGTTGCTTTTCCTTGATTTCCGCCAGGGTCTTGCAATCGATGCAGAGGGTGGCGGTGGGGCGCGCTTCGAGGCGGCGGATGCCGATCTCGACGCCGCAGGAATCGCACCAGCCGTACTCGTTGTCTTCGATCAGCTGGAGGGTCTCGTCGATCTTCTTGATCAGCTTGCGCTCGCGGTCACGGGCACGCAGTTCCAGGCTGAATTCTTCTTCCTGGCTGGCGCGGTCGGCCGGATCGGGGAAGTTGGCCGCTTCGTCCTGCATGTGGTGGACGGTGCGGTCGACCTCTTCCATCAACTCGACCTTCCACCTGTTGAGGATATTGGTGAAGTGAGCGCGCATGCGGTCGCTCATGTACTCCTCACCCTTGGTTTCCTGATAGGGCTCGAAACCACGGATCAGTTGGCTGCTCGTTTGCTTAGCTTTGGTGGGCATGAATGGCCGCCTCTCACTTTCTCTAATCCATTTCGCAGGAAGCTGGTCCGTCGCCGACACTGCCGGCCCTGCGGCTGCAAGCGGGCGAACTTACCAGAACGGTTCAGGCCACGCCACTCCCAGTTATCGCGGTTGCTGCGGGCGTCCCGAAGCATTGGTTAGAATCCGCGCTTTGTGTCGATGAGGGAAGGCCGATGGCCCAGTCATACAGTGCACGCAGCCGTGCCATAGAACCCTTCCACGTCATGGCGCTGCTGGCCCGCGCCAACGAGTTGCAGGCCGAAGGGCACGACGTGATCCACCTGGAGATCGGCGAACCGGACTTCACCACCGCCGCCCCCATCGTCGAGGCCGGGCAGGCCGCGCTGGCCGCCGGGCATACGAGGTACACCGCGGCCCGTGGCCTGCCGGAGCTGCGCCGCGCCATCGCTGGCTTCTACGGGCAGCGCTACGGGCTGGACATCGACCCCGAGCGCATCCTCATCACCCCCGGCGGCTCGGGCGCGCTGCTGCTGGCTTCGAGCCTGCTGGTCGACCCGGGCCGGCACTGGCTGCTGGCCGACCCCGGCTACCCCTGCAACCGGCACTTCCTGCGCCTAGTGGAGGGCGCGGCCCAGCTGGTGCCGGTGGGCCCCGAGACCCGTTACCAACTGACCCCGCACCTGGTGGAGCGCCACTGGGATGCCCAGAGCGTCGGCGCCCTGGTGGCCTCGCCGGCCAACCCCACCGGCACACTGCTGCACCGGGACGAGCTGGCGGCACTGTCCGACAGCCTCCGGGGATTGGGCGGACACCTCGTGGTGGACGAGATCTACCACGGCCTCACCTATGGCGTGGACGCCGCCAGCGTGCTGGAGGTGGATGACGACGCCTTCGTGCTCAACAGCTTCTCCAAGTACTTCGGCATGACCGGTTGGCGCCTGGGTTGGCTGGTCGCCCCGCGGGAAGCGGTACCGGAGCTGGAAAAGCTGGCGCAGAACCTCTACATCAGCGCACCCTCGATGGCCCAGCACGCCGCGCTGGCCTGCTTCCGCGAGGACACCCTGGCGATCCTGGAGGCGCGTCGCGCCGAGTTCGCCCGCCGCCGCGACTACCTGCTGCCCGCCCTGCGCGAGCTGGGCTTCGGGATCGCCGTCGAGCCGGAAGGGGCCTTCTATCTATATGCAGACGTTTCGGCCTTCACCCAGGACGCCTATGCGTTCTGCCAGCACTTCATCGAGACCGAGCATGTCGCCTTCACCCCCGGCCTGGATTTCGGCCGGCACCTGGCCGGCCAGCACGTGCGCTTCGCCTACACCCAGAGCCTGCCGCGCCTGGAAGAGGCGGTCGCGCGCATCGCCCGTGGCCTGCAGAGCTGGGCGGCGCGAGCGTGAGGTTCGATCCGCCGCTTGAAGAGGGCCGGCTGCTGCGGCGCTACAAGCGCTTCCTGGCCGACATCGAGACCGCCCAGGGGGAGCAGTTGACGATCCACTGCCCGAACACCGGTTCGATGCTCAATTGCATGAGCGAAGGCTGTCGGGTGTGGTTCAGCCGTTCCAACGATCCCCGGCGCAAGTTGCCCGGGACCTGGGAGCTGGTGGAGACGCCACAGGGCCGCCTGGCCTGCATCAACACCGCGCGGGCCAACCCGCTGGTGGAGGAGGCCTTGCTGGCGGGGCGGATCCCCGAACTGGCGGGGTTCACTGCGCTGAAGCGGGAAGTCGCTTATGGCGTGGAGAACAGCCGTGCCGACTTCCGCCTCGACTACCCCACGGGTGCGCTCTACGTCGAGGTGAAGAGCGTCACCCTCGGCTTCGAGGGCACGCCCGTCGCGGCCTTCCCCGATGCAGTAACCACCCGGGGTGCCAAGCACCTGCGGGAGCTGGCGCACCTAGCGCGGGAGGGGACCCGTGCCGTGCAGCTGTATTGCGTGAACCTCTCCGGCATCGACGCCGTGCGGCCGGCACGGGAGATCGACCCGCACTACGCCCAGGCCCTGGCTGATGCCCACGAGGCCGGGGTGGAGGTACTGGCCTACGGCGCGGAGTTGAGCCCCGAAGGCATGGTGTTGACCCGCCGCCTCAGCCTGCAGCTGTAGGCGTAGCCTCCAGCCAGATGCCCTGTCCGTCCTCCCGGCAGGGCAGGGCGCGCAACGCCTGGCCCACGCAGGGGCCGGTAACGCATTCACCGGTCTCGATCAGGAACAGCGCACCGTGGGTGGCGCACTGGATCAGGCTGCCGCTGGCATCGAGGAACTGGTCCGGCTGCCATTCCAGCGGGATCCCCCGATGCGGGCAGCGATTCTCGTAGGCGTAGACCTGCCCGTCCCGGCGTACCAGCAGCAGCTTCCTATCGTCCACCGTCATCCCGCGGCTCTGGCCTTCCGCCAGGGCGCCGGGTTCGCACAGCCATTTCATCAAGGGCACCTCCATCACGGGGAGGCATTATCCCGCACCGCCGGAAGTCGCCAAGAGGGGAGCGCGTCCTTGCGCTTGAAAGGAAAGGGACACGGATTCTTTACCGTCGGCAGCCTGCTCGTTCGTCATGTCACTGCAGAAGGCGTCGAAGTCAGGTCGGGGCGCACCTTACGTCCCTTGACTTGCAAATGCAAATAATTATCAATTTGTGCGCGGTGCCCATCTTTCGCCGCCCGGTTGATCCGTGATTAGAGGAGCCCTTCGATGATGCCGTCCGTTGCCCCCACGCGTTCTCCCCTCTACCAGGCCTGGCAGGCGCTGCGCGGGGAGCAGCCCCACCTGCGCGCCCGCGATGCCGCTCGCCAGCTGGGCGTCAGCGAGGCCGAACTGGTCGCCGCGCGCCTGGGTGTCGACGCGGTGCGCCTGCGCCCGGAGTGGCCGGTGCTGCTGCCGGCCCTGGAAGCCTTGGGTCCGGTGATGGCGCTGACCCGCAATGAGCACTGCGTCCACGAGCGCCATGGCCCGTACCGCGAGGTGACGATCAGCGGCAATGGCCAGATGGGGCTGGTGGTGTCGCCCGATATCGACCTGCGGCTGTTCCTGGCGGGCTGGGCCAGTGTGTTCGCCATCGCCGAGGACACCCCGCGCGGCACCCAGCGCAGCCTGCAGGTGTTCGACAGGCAGGGCATGGCGGTGCACAAGGTCTTCCTGACCGAGCGCAGCGAAGTTTCTGCCTGGGCGCCGCTGGTGGAGCGCTTCCGTGCCGAGGCGCAGTGCGCCGAGCTGGACCTGCAGCCGCTGCCGGAGGCCGAGCCGCCCCGGCCCGATGCGGCGATCGACGTCGCCAGCCTGCAGGCGGGCTGGGCCAACCTGAAGGACACCCATCACTTCTTCGCCCTGCTCAAGCAGCACGGCGCCGCGCGCACCCAGGCCCTGCGCCTGGCGGGCGCCGAATGGGCCGAGCCGCTGGCCCCGGCCGAGTTGCCGCGCCTGCTGGAGCGGGTCGCCGAGCAGGCGGTACCGGTGATGGTGTTCGTCGGTAACCGCCACTGCATCCAGATCCACACCGGCCCGGTGCAGAACCTGCGCTGGATGGACAGCTGGTTCAACGTCCTCGACGCGGATTTCAACCTGCACCTGCAAACCACCGGTGTCATCGAACTGTGGCGGGTGCGCAAGCCCAGCAGCGACGGTGTGATCACCAGTTGGGAAGCCTTCGACGCCGGGGGCGAGCTGGTGCTGCAACTGTTCGGCGCCCGCAAGCCTGGCCAGCCCGAGCGCCCGGACTGGCGCGCCCTCGCCGAGTCGGTGCCGGCGCGCTGACCCGGCCCTCTTTCATGACGCCCCGGGTCCGGGGCCTGCACTGCTACATAAGGAGTCGATATGCCCGCCCCGAGACACCTCGCCGGCCTTTGTGCCGGCCTGCTTTTCTGTTCCCTGGCGTCGGCCGATGCCCTGCCCCAGCGCTGGGTGAGCGCGGGAGGGGCGGTCAGCGAATGGGTGGTGGCGCTGGGGGGCGAACCGCGGCTGGTCGGCGTCGACACCACCAGCCAGCACCCGGAGCGCCTCAAGCGCCTGCCCAGCGTCGGCTACCAGCGGCAGCTGGCGGCGGAAGGGCTGCTGTCCCTGCGCCCCGAGCTGCTGGTGGGCACCGAAGAAATGGGGCCGCCGCCGGTGCTGGCGCAGGTGAAGGCGGCCGGGGTGCAGGTAGAGCAGCTGTCCTCGCAGCCGGAACTGGCGGCTCTGGCCCACACCCTCGAACGCCTGGGCGCGTTGCTCGGTGACTCTGCACGGGCTGAGCAAGCCCGGATCGACTATGTGGCGCGGCTGGACAGCCTGGCGGCCCATGTCCGCGAGGCCCAGGGAAAACAGACTGCGCCACGCGTGCTGCTGCTGGTGGGGCATGCCGGCAGCAACCCGCTGGCGGCTGGCAAGGGCACCTCGGGCGCCTGGATGATCGAGCGCGCCGGTGGCTTCAACGTGGCCGATCATTCCGGCTACAAGGCCCTGTCCAACGAGGCATTGGCGGCCCTCGACCCGGAGGTGGTCGTCGTGGCCGACCGGGCGCTGGTGGGCGAAGCCGCGCGGGAGGCGCTGCTGCGCCAGAACCCCACCCTGGCGCTCACCCGGGCCGGGCGCGCGGGCCGCTTCCTGATGCTGGACCCGACCTTGCTGGTGGGCGGACTGGGCCCCCGGCTGCCGGATGCGCTGGCGGCGTTGTCCGCCGGCTTTTATCCTCAGGCCCCCGCCCCGGATGCTGAGCACCGAGCCACCCCATGAAGCCCGTGTTGTCGCCACGCCTGCTGTTCATCGGCCTGTCCCTGCTGCTGCTGGTGGCGCTGTGGCTGTCCCTCGCCCTGGGGCCGGTGAGCCTGCCGCTGGATGCGACCCTGCGGGCGCTGCTGCGCCTGGTGGGCGTGCCGCTGGACGGTGACGGGCTGGAGCAGGCCGAACTGATCCTGGCGCAGATCCGCCTGCCGCGAACCCTGCTGGGGCTGGCGGTGGGGGCCGTCCTGGCGGTGTCCGGGGTGGCGATGCAGGGGCTGTTCCGCAACCCCCTGGCCGACCCAGGCCTGGTGGGCGTCTCCAGTGGCGCGGGGCTGGGCGCGGCCGTGGCCATCGTCGGTGGCGCGGCGCTGGGCGGTCTGCCGGAGGCTCTGGCGCCGTACCTGCTGTCCATCAGTGCGTTCGCCGGCGGTTTCCTGATTACCGCTCTGGTCTATCGCCTCGGTCGGCGCGACGGGCAGACCAGCGTGGTGACCATGCTGCTGGCCGGCATCGCCCTCAACGCCCTGGCCTTCGCCACCATCGGCCTGTTCACCTACCTGGCCGACGACGCCACCCTGCGCACGCTGACCTTCTGGAACCTGGGCAGCCTGAACGGCGCCAGCTACGCACGCTTGTGGCCGCTGTTGGTGGTGGTGCTGGCGGTGATCGCCTGGCTGCCGCGCCGGGCCAGCGCATTGAATGCGTTGCTGCTGGGCGAGTCGGAGGCGCGGCACCTGGGGTTCGATGTGGAGCGCCTCAAGGGCGAGCTGGTGTTCTGCACCGCGCTGGGCGTCGGTGCGGCCGTGGCCGCCTCGGGGCTGATCGGCTTCATCGGGCTGGTCGTGCCGCACCTGGTGCGCCTGCTGGCCGGGCCGGACCATCGTGTGCTGCTGCCGGCTTCTGCCCTGGCGGGGGCCAGCCTGATCCTGTTCTCCGACCTGGCCGCGCGACTGGTGCTGTCGCCGGCGGAGCTGCCCATCGGCATTGTCACTGCCCTGGTGGGGGCGCCGCTCTTCCTTTACCTGCTGCTGCGAGGGCGCGCGTGATGCTACGTGCCGAAGGGCTGTCGATCCGGCGAGGCCATACGGTGGTGCTGGAGGGAGTTGACCTGGCCGTCCGGCCGGGCGAGGTGCTGGGTGTGCTCGGCCCCAACGGGGCAGGCAAGAGCACCCTGCTTGGCGCGCTGTGCGGCGAACTGACGCCGGCGAGCGGGCAAATGCTGCTGGCGGGCCGCCCGCTGGCTGGCTGGAAGGGCCCCGAGCGGGCTCGGCAACTGGCGGTATTGCCGCAGAGCTCCAGCCTGGGCTTTGCCTTCTCCGTCGAGGACGTGGTGGCCATGGGGCGCCTGCCCCACGCCACCGGCCGCGCGAGGGATGCGGAAATCGTCGGCGAGACCCTGCACGCGGTGGATGCCGCTCACCTGGCGGGGCGCAGCTACCTGGCCCTGTCCGGCGGTGAGCGCCAGCGTGTGCACTTGGCCCGGGTGCTGGCGCAGCTCTGGCCGGGCGGGGAGGGGCAGGTGCTGTTGCTGGACGAGCCGACCTCGGCGCTCGACCCCCTGCACCAGCACACCACCCTGCAGGCGGCCCGGGCATTCGCCCGGCGCGGCGTGGCGGTGCTGGTGATCCTGCATGACCTCAACCTGGCGGCGCGCTACTGTGATCGCCTGTTGCTGCTGGCCGAAGGGCGTCCCCAGGTGCTGGGAACCCCGGAGGAGGTGCTTCGGGCCGACACGCTGGAGGCGGTGTTCGGGCTGGAGGTGCTGGTGCAGCGCCACCCGGAGCGCGGGCATCCCCTGATCGTTGCGCGCTGAGCATGCTTGCGAGGTCGACATGAGGTTCATCCTGGTCTGCGGTTTTCTCCTGCTGGCGGCCTGCCAGTCGCTCCCTCCCGTGCCGGCCTGGCAGAGCCCGGAGGGGCGGCAGCACCCGGACCTGGGCGTCATCCTCGACCTGCGTGACGGGCGCCGCCTCTCCCCGGACGAACTGGTGGACGCCCTGGCGCCGGTGCCCCGGGTGCTGGTGGGTGAGCAGCACGACAACCCGGACCACCACGCCCTGGAGCTGTGGCTGCTGCAGGCGCTGGAGCAGCGTCGGTCCCAGGGCAGCCTGCTGATGGAGATGCTCACGCCGTCGCAGCAGGCCAGGGTCGATGCCGTTCGCGGTCAGTCGGTGGCGGACCTGCCCAAGGCCCTGGATTGGGAAGGCGGATGGGACTGGTCGCTCTACGGGCCGCTGGTGCGCCATGGGGTGGCCCAGCCCTATCCACTACTGGCGGCCAATCTGGATCGTGATGAGATCCTTGCCATCTACCGGCAGCCGCCGCGCCTCGAGGGCGCTGCTGCGACGGCGCCGGCCGTGCAGGCCAAGCTGACGGAGCAGGTGCGCCAGTCTCATTGCGGGTTGCTGCCGGAGAGCCAGTTCCCACCCATGGTGGCGGTGCAGCAGCAGCGGGACCGGCGCATGGCCGAGCGCCTGCTGGCCGCCCCGGCGCCGGCGCTGCTGGTGGCCGGCAGCTACCATGCCCGGCGCGATCTTGGGGCGCCGCTGCACCTGGCGGACCTCGGGCTGGAGCCTGACCAGGCGCGGGTGGTGATCCTCGCCGAGGCCGGCAAGGCCGTTGATGCCGCCGAGGCGGATTTCGTCTGGTACACCGCTGCCGTCACCCCGATGGACCACTGCGCCGAGATGCGCAAGCAGATGCACACGCGCCCTTGAATCCACCCTGTTGGCGATCCCGGAGCCCGTATGGCTGAACTGAACGACCCTGAGCTGGCCACCCTGGCGGTCCGCCTGCTCGACCTGACCTCCCTCAACGACACGGATGACGAGGCGACCATCGCGGCTCTTTGCGCCCGTGCGCTGACGCCCGTTGGGGCGGTGGCTGCCGTCTGCATCTACCCGCGCTTCATCGGCTTCGCCCGGCGGCGCCTTGATGCGCTGGGTGCCGAAGCCGTGCGCGTGGCCACCGTGGCCAACTTTCCCCAGGGTGGCGTCGATGTACGGCGAGCACTGGAGGAAACCCGGGCGGCCGTGGCCGATGGGGCGGACGAGGTGGACCTGGTCTATCCCTATGCCGCATTGCTGGCGGGCGATGCCCAGCCGGGGCGCGATCTGGTGGCGGCGTGCCGGGAGGCCTGCGGGGATCGGGCGTTGCTCAAGGTGATTCTCGAGACCGGGGCGCTGGCGCGGCCGGAGCTGATCCGCCAGGCCAGCCGTGATGCGATCACGGCGGGTGCCCAGTTCATCAAGACCAGCACCGGCAAGGTGCCGGTCAACGCCACGCCGGAGGCGGCATCGCTGATGCTCGGGGTCATTGCCGAGCACGGCGGTATGGTGGGCTTCAAGGCGGCCGGCGGCTTGCGGACCCTGGCGGATGCGCGCTGCTACATCGAGCTGGCACGGGCGACGCTCGGCGCGCAGTGGGTAACGCCCGGGCATTTGCGGCTCGGTGCCTCGGGCCTGCTGGCCGAGTTGCTGAAGAGCCTGGGTGAAGCGGGCGAAGCCGGAACAGGCGCTGGCTACTGAGTCATTCCCACCTTCCCAACGTTCCCGAGCGAGGCTGTCATGACCACACCCCACATCAACGCCCGGCCGGGTGACTTTGCCGAGACCGTGCTCATGCCCGGTGACCCGCTGCGGGCCCGGGCCATCGCCGAAACCTTTCTGGAAGACGTGCTAGAGGTGAACGCGGTGCGCAACATGCTCGGCTATACCGGCCGCTACCGAGGGCAGCGTGTTTCGGTGATGGGGTCGGGCATGGGCATCCCCTCCATCTCGCTCTACGCCCATGAGCTGTTCAGCCAGTTCGGCGTGCAGCGAATCATCCGCGTGGGCAGTTGCGGGGCCTTGCAGCCGGACGTCCACCTGTACGACCTGGTGATTGCTCAGGGCGCGTCCACCGATTCCGGCGTCAACCGCAAGCGCTTCGGCGGCTTCGACTTCGCCGCGCTGGCGGATTACCGCTTGCTGGCGCGTGCCGTGAATCGAGCCGATGAAATGGGAATGACCGTGCACGTGGGCAATGTGTTTTCCGCCGACCTGTTCTACGAGCCGGCGGCCGACTGGATGGTGCCCATAAGCCGGATGGGCATCCTCGCCGTGGAGATGGAGGCGGCGGGGTTGTATGGCGTGGCCGCGGAACTGGGGCGTGAGGCCTTGGCCGTGCTGACAGTGAGCGACCAGCTGCTGACGGGGGAGCGCCTCGGGGCTCAGGCGCGCCAGGAAGGGCTCCACGACATGACCCGGCTGGTGCTTGAAGGCGTGATCGTCTGAGGGCGGTAAACCCAGGTGGGGCGAGGCTTCCAGCGGTTTTCTGCAGGCAAAAAAAGACCCGGCAAACTGCCGGGTCAATAACCGTGATTAGCCTGATGAGGAGATAATCTGAAGAGTCCGACTGCTTGGTCTCTCAGCTTACCGGCTGATCTCGCGACCAGTTGTGGTAATAATAACAATTCTCATTTCGTGGTCAAGCGCAGGATGTAAAAAAATTCGTCAGAACAGGATGAACGGTCATCAGCCATGAAAAAGCCCGGCATGTGCCGGGCTTATTGTAGGGCTCTGTGGATCAGCCTTCCGGGTTCGCCTGGCGCTGCTGGGTGATTTCCTTGTTCAGCAGGTCGATGCGCCGGGCCATGCTCTCGATGAGGCTGTGGGCGATGCGCGGGTTGCTCTGCATCAGGCTGAGGAACTGGTCCTTGGGGATCACCATCACGGTGCAGGGCTCGCTGGCGATGACGGTGGCGCTGCGCTTCTCGCGGGTGAACACCGCCATGGCGCCGAAGATCTCGTCCTTCTGCACGTCGCCGACCTTCTGGCCGTCGACGAAGGCTTCGGCATGGCCTTCGATGATGATGAAGACGTGGTCGGCCTCGTCGCCCTGATGGATCAGTTCTTCGCCGGCGGCGAAGTGCTGGAAGCCGGTGGAGGGGCGGATTTCCGGCTGTTTCAGTCGGGCCAGAGCATCCGAAAGCAGGGCGGTGTGACCGATCAGGTACTGGATGAAGAGTTCCTGGCGCTGCTCATCGGCATAGATGTGCTTGAACACAGCGCTGCGGGAATAGGGGATGAGGCTGACGGGCTCGTCGCTGCGGTAGCGGCAGCTGGGCAGTTCGATGCCTTGGCGCAGGCCCACCAGATCGCCCTCCTGGAGGTAGAACAGCGGACGTTCGTCGACCAGGGCGTGCAGCAGGCCATTCTCGATGATGAACAGCTGATTGCCGGGCAGCTCCCGGTTCAGGTCCTCGACCGACTCGAAGGAGAGCGGGGGGCCGGAAGGTTCAAGCCCGTCGAGCAGCTGGCTGGGAATGCTTTGCAGTCGGTTGATCAGCTGGTCGGCGTAAGCAGGTTGCTCCCCGAGTAGGTACATGTCGGTAAATTCCTTGGACTGACTGGACTTGGACGCACGAACGTCCCTGAAACAATAGGGCGCATCGGTACGAACGTAAATCACCGAACGCCGGTGTTGTGAGCTAGCTCCTGTTGTTTTGCGGGAAAGACTCGAGCTCTCCGTTGAGCTGGGCCTTGTGGCCCGGGGGCAGCTCGTTCCAGTGCACGTCCAGCAGGGCTCCTTCGATGGCGTAGAGGAGCACTTTGGAGGCGCGGAAGCCACGGGCCTTTACCGCCCGATAGGCGCCCACGGCACCCAGGCGGCGAAGGTCGGACGCGTTATGGATGCCTACCGCGTGCAGCCACTGCGCCGAGGTCTTGCCCAGGTTCTTCAGGTTCTGCAATTCATCGTTCATCGAGCCTCCTTGCAATGGGTGCGCGAGAGGACAGGTTTCCCGGTGTCGCGCCCAAGAGTGTAGCGGGCGGTCAGGCGGACGTGGCCGCATGACATCACCCGCTCGACGGTTGGTCAGCGGTGGGTGTTGTAGCGCAGGCGGGTGCCGAAATTCACCGACATGAGCAGCTCGTCCGCCGCCAGTTCGGTGGGGAAGTAGGCGCCCGAGATCTGTGCGTGAGCGATGCTGGCGCCCTGCAGCTGGGATTCGCGGAAGTCGATGCCGCGCAGGTCGGCACCTCGGAAGTAGGCGTCGGTGAAGTCGACGCCACGGGCATCCAGGCCGCGCAGGTCGACGCCGCGGAAGTCACCGCCGCGCATGTCGACGGTGCCGTCGGCTGGTTTCTGGGCGTTGAAGCCCGCGATGTCGTCGTTGCGGAGGAGGAGGTAGAGAGGCGAGTCGAGCTGATGGGGAAGTGTCATGGCGGGGCTCGTCCGTTGAGGGTTCCCCGGGAGTATAGAAGGTGCGGCAGGAATTCCCTGCCGCACCTTGGGAGGGGCTCAGAGCCCCGGCAGGAACTGGCGGATGCGCTCGACGAGGGTGTCCAGGCTCTTGGCCTGGTGGGTGTCGACGCGGGTGCTGTGGGCTTGCTCTTCGCTGTCGAGGGCCTCGCGACTGGCGTGCTGTGCCTGTACCACCTCCAGGGTGGCGTCGGACGGGTCGGTGCCCTGCTGGCGACGCTGCTCCAGCCAGCCGCCAATGACCGCGTCCGGGGCCTGGCAGTCGAGGATCAGGAACGCGGTGCCGGCCTTCTCGGCCACGGCGCGAGCGCCCTGGCGCTGGGCGCGCTTGAGGTAGGCGGCGTCGAGCACCACCGGGAAGCCGGCGCTCAGTACCTGCTCGGCCAGCTCGTGCAGGCGCTGGTAGGTGGCCTCGGTGGATTCGGGGCTGTAGATGCCGCTGTTCAGTTCGCCGTCTTTCCCCGGCTGCTCGCCGAACAGGCGCTTGCGCTCCACGTCCGAACGCAGGCGGATGGCACCCAGGGCTTCCACCAGACGCAGGGCGACGTGGCTCTTGCCGACCGCAGAGACGCCGTGGGTGATAGCGAGGAAGCGCAGCGGGATGGCGCTATAGCTCTCTGCCAGGTTGGCGTAGTTGCGGTACTGGCGCAGGGTGGCGGCGCGCTGCACGGCATCGGTCTGGTGGGCGAGGCTGAACAGGGCGACCTTGGCGCGCACCAGGGCGCGGTAGGCCTTGTAGAAGTTGAGCAGGGCCAGGCCGCGGTAGTCGCCGGTTTCCTCGAGGTAGCGGCTGACCAGGCGGCGGGAGAGCGACTTGAGGCCACGGTCTTCGAGGTCCATCGCCAGGAAACCGATGTCGGCATAGACGTCGGTGAAGCGGAAGGGCTCGTTGAACTCGATGCAGTCGAACAGCACCACTTCGCCATTGATGAGGGTGGCATTGCCCAGGTGGATATCGCCGTGGCACTCACGGATGAAACCGTCGCGCTTGCGCTCGGCCAGCAGCGGCTTGAGGCGCTCGAAGCTGCTCTGCGCCCAGGCTTCCAGGGCGTCGAGTTGCTGCAGGTCGGCCTTGGCCTCGAGCATCGGGCGGATCTGGTCGAAGTTCTGCTGCACCGGCTGCATCACGGCTTCGGGCGTGCCCAGCGGGTGCTTCTCGTCCACGCGGGGGGCTTCGAGGTGGAACCGGGCGATCTGCTCGGCCAGGGCATCGACGTGGGCCGGGCTCAGTTCACCGCGGGACTGGATCTCGCTCAGCAGGTTGCTTTGCGGGAACTGCGCCATGCGGATGGCGTACTCGATCACCGGGCCTTCGCCTCCCAGGCGGGGGGCCGACTCGCTGCCGGTGATGGCCACTACATCCAGGTAAAGGTCATGGGTCAGGCGCTGGTTGAGGCGGACTTCCTCGGTGCAGAAGTGCTGGCGGTCTTCCAGACGGGTGAAGTCGAGGAAGCCGAAATTCACCGGCTTCTTGATCTTGTAGACGTAGGGACCGGTGAGCAGCACCCAGGAGATATGGGTTTCGATGACGCTGAAGGCTTCCACCGGATGGGGGTAGAGGCTCGGGTCCTGAAGGGCTTGGATCAATTGTTGGCTCACGGTCGTTCCTTGTTCTGGCACGTGCAGAGGCGGGCATTATGGGTGCTGTGCGCCACTCTGCAAACCGTCAGGGGGCGCCTTCTGGCGCTGGGCAAAGTGCGTATAATGCGCCGCCATGACTCGTTCCCGATCCCCCCGCTCCCGTAAGAAACCCCGTTCCAGTGGCTTGCGCAGGCTCTTCGGCTGGGCTTTCAAGCTCAGCCTGGTGGGCCTGGTCGTCCTGGCGGGCTTCGCCGTCTATCTGGATGCCATCGTCCAGGAAAAATTCTCCGGCAAGCGCTGGACCGTGCCGGCGAAGGTCTATGCACGGCCCCTTGAGTTGTTCGTCGGGCTGAAGCTGGCCAAGGACGACTTCCTCAAGGAGCTCGACGCCCTCGGCTACCGTCGGGAGAGCGCTTCCAACGGGCCGGGTTCGGCCTCGGTGGCCGGCTCGACGGTGGAGTTGAACACCCGTGGCTTCCAGTTCTACGAGGGGGCTGAGCCTGCGCGGCTGATCAAGGTGCGCTTCTCAGGTGACTACGTGGCAGGGCTCAGCCAGGGCAGCGGTGCCAACCTGGCGGTCGCGCGCTTGGAGCCGCTGCTGATCGGCGGCCTCTATCCCGCCCACCACGAAGACCGGATTCTCATCAAGCTGGACCAGGCGCCGCCCTACCTGGTGGATACGCTGGTTGCGGTGGAGGACCGAGAGTTCTTCAACCACTGGGGCGTCTCGCTGAAGTCCATCGCGCGGGCCATCTGGGTCAACGCCACCGCCGGCCAGTTGCGTCAGGGCGGCAGCACCCTGACCCAGCAGTTGGTGAAGAACTTCTACCTGACCAACGAGCGCAGCATCACCCGCAAGGCCACTGAGGCGATGATGGCCGTGTTGCTGGAGATGCATTACGACAAGCGCGAGATCCTCGAGGCTTACCTGAACGAGGTGTTCCTCGGTCAGGACGGCCAGCGCGCGGTACACGGTTTCGGCCTCGCCAGCCAGTATTTCTTCAGCCAGCCGCTTTCCGAGCTCAAGCTGCATCAGGTGGCGCTGCTGGTGGGGATGGTCAAGGGTCCGTCCCAGTTCAACCCGCGCCGCAACCCCGAGCGCGCGCTTGAGCGCCGGAACCTGGTGCTGGACCTGCTCGCCGAGCAGGGCGTGGTCACGGCCGAGGAGGCTGCAGCGGCGAAGGCCAAGCCCCTGGGCGTGACGCCGCGCGGCAGCATGGCCGACAGCTCCTATCCGGCGTTCCTCGATCTGGTCAAGCGCCAGCTGCGGGAGGACTACCGAGACGAGGACCTGACCGAGGAAGGGCTGCGCATCTTCACCAGCTTCGACCCCATCCTCCAGTCCAAGGCCGAGACGGCCCTGGAAGAGACGCTCAAGCGCCTGGCAGGCCGCAAGGGCGTGGACGAGGTGGAGTCCGCGATGGTGGTGAGCAATCCGGAGACCGGCGAAATCCAGGCCCTGATCGGCAGCCGCCAGCCCCGCTTCGCAGGCTTCAACCGGGCCATTGATGCGGTGCGCCCGGTCGGCTCGCTGATCAAGCCCGCTGTCTACCTGACGGCGCTGGAGCGGCCCAGCCAGTACACCCTGACCAGTTGGGTGCAGGATGAGCCCTTCTCGGTGAAGGGGCAGGACGGCCAGGTCTGGACGCCGCAGAACTACGATCGCCAGGCCCACGGCACGATCTTCCTCTACCAGGGGCTGGCCAACTCCTACAACCTCTCCACGGCCAAGCTCGGCCTGGACATCGGTGTGCCGAATGTCCTGAAGACCCTGGAGCGCCTGGGCGTGTCCCGCGAGTGGCCGGCGTATCCGTCCATGCTGCTGGGCGCTGGTGCGCTCAGTCCGATGGAAGTGGCGACGATGTACCAGACCCTGGCCAGCGGCGGTTTCAATACCCCGCTGCGGGGCATTCGCAGTGTGCTGACGGCGGAGGGTGAACCGCTCAAGCGCTACCCCTTCCAGATTCAGCAACGCTTCGATCCGGGTGCCATCTACCTGGTGCAGAACGCCATGCAGCGTGTGATGCGCGAAGGTACGGGGCGCTCCGTCTACAGCCAGTTGCCGGCGTCCCTGACCCTGGCGGGCAAGACCGGCACCACCAACGATTCGCGTGACAGCTGGTTCGCCGGTTTCAGCCAGGACCTGCTGGCAGTGGTGTGGCTTGGCCGCGACGACAACGGCAAGACGCCGCTGACCGGTGCCACGGGTGCGCTGCAGGTGTGGACCAGCTTCATGCGCAAGGCCGATCCGCTGCCGCTCGACATGCCCATGCCGGAGAACGTCGTCCAGGCATGGATCGATCCGCGTACCGGCCAGGGCTCCGATTCGAGCTGCCCGGGTGCGGTGCAGATGCCTTATATTCGCGGCAGTGAGCCCGCCCCTGGCCAGGCCTGTGGAGCGGGTGCGCCGGTGGACTCGGTGATGGACTGGGTCCGCGGCTGGATGCAATGAACCAAGAGGACCTGATGTGAACAAAGGCTGGATTCCTGCGGTTACCGTCGCACTCATGCTCGGTGGTTGCGCCACCCCTCAGCGCAATGCCATTCCTGTCGTCGACTCCGGTGGCCCGATGTCCGAGCAGGAAGAGGGCGCGGGCGGTTACCGTGCGCCCGTGCAGGCTGCCCAGCCTCGCTATGAGCCGCAGGATGCGGGCGTCGTGGTGATGGTTCCGGGGGCCGCTTCCGGCTCGTCCGCACAGGCCATGCCGGCACCGAGTGCGCCCATCAGTGGTTCGGTGACCTCTGGCCCGATCACTCCGGGGCCGCTCGTCACTGGCCCTGCAGCAGGCGTTTCGGCACCTGCCGCCAGCCCCAATTACGGCAGCACCTATTCCGCCCCGAGCGCGCCGTCCATGCCGAGCGGCATCCCCTCCAGTGGTGGCCTGGCTGCCGACGAGCAGCTGGATGGCCCGGTGCTGGCCTTGCTGACCACTGCCCAGCAGCAACAGGGTGGCGGTGATCTCAACGGTGCTGCGTCCAGTCTCGAACGTGCACAGCGCATCGCTCCTCGTGAGCCTCAGGTGCTCTACCGCCTGGCGGAGGTCCGCCTCGCCCAGGGGGACGCTGCCCAGGCCGAGCAGCTGGCACGGCGTGGTCTGAGCCTGTCCAACGGGCGTCCTTCCCTCCAGGCGGGCCTTTGGGAGCTGGTGGCCAAGTCTCGCGAGCGTCAGGGTGATCCGGCAGGTGCTGCCCAGGCACGTCAGCGCGCTCGGGTCAGCTCCTGATGGACGTGCGCCTGGCCGAGGTGGCTGATCAGCTGCTGCTGATCGAGCGTGAGCTCCGCTTGCTCGGCTGGTGGGCGGAGCAGCCGCCCAGTGCCGAGGCGCTGGCGAGCCAGGCGCCGTTCTGCGTCGACACGATGGCGTTCGAAGAGTGGCTGCAGTGGATCTTCCTGCCGAGGATGAAGGTGATCCTCGAGGCCGGTGCCGAATTGCCTCGGGTATCCGGCATCCTGCCCATGGCCGAGATGGCCTATCAGGAACGTGCAGGGAACGTGCGGGGGCTTCTCGAAGCGCTCGGCGCTTTCGATCGGTTGATCGGCAGCGCCGGCTGAGCAGGTCGGGCGGTGCGTTACTGGCAGTTCTCGGCGATGGCCTTCTGTGTTTCCTTGAGGCGGGACTGACGCTCTTCTTCAGTCAGGCGGCGAACCTCTCCCTTGTCTTCCACGCGCAGGCGCGGGTTGTTCTGCATCTGTGCCAGGTTGGTGCGCAGCTGGGTGCAGTATTCTTTGCGCTCGGCTTCCTGCTTGGCGACGTCCTTCTTCACTTTCTCGTCGATGGCTTTTTGCTCGTCCTCGCTGGCAGGCTTGGCCTGAGTGGGCGCCTTGGCCGGCTCTTCGGCTTTGTTGAGAACCGGGTAGGGGTTCTCGAAGCTCGCCTTCGGCTCCTTGGGCTCGGCCTTGCCGGTGGAGACCTGGGTCGAATCCTGGCCTTGCGGAGGTTGTGCGCCGAAATGCGTGACACCCTGGGCATCGACCCACTTGTAGACCTGGCCGGCCATGGCCGAGGTGCTGAGGGCGAGAACCAGGCCTGCGAAAATCATGCGATGCATGGGGGTTCCTTAATAAGAAGGGGAGTCCGGCGGTAACTATAACCAAAGTCCCGTGGCTGTGATCCAGCGTGTGTCACAGCATTTCGCGCGATATTCCGTTAGGGATGACTTGACTTGCGGGGCCCTAATCCGAAGAATCCAGGGTTCGCTGTTCCAGTGGGCCGGCCGCAAGTCGGAAGCTGTAGCAGTCGATGAGGTGCACACCCGCGCCGACCCGCATCACCCTGCAACGCGTTACCTCGCGCTGGGTGGGAAAGCCCCGCAACAACTCTCAGGGGCCGCCCCAATGCTTGTTCTGCCAGTGGCTGACGTAGTCGGCGACCACCAGTCGCTCATGCCCTGTAGACGAGCAATCCTTTCAGGCTGTCCGGTCGCGGGCAGTATTCTGGCGTTCTAGAGGTGATAAACGTGGAGCTCTTATCTGGCGCTGAAATGGTCGTCCGCTCCCTGCGTGACGAAGGCGTTAAGTACATTTACGGGTACCCGGGCGGTGCCCTCCTGCATATCTACGATGCCCTGTTCAAGGAAAGCGACGTGACCCACATCCTGGTCCGTCACGAGCAGGCTGCTACTCATATGGCTGACGGTTACGCCCGTGCCACCGGCAAGGCCGGTGTGGTGCTGGTGACTTCCGGCCCCGGTGCCACCAACGCCGTTACCGGCATCGCCACCGCGTACATGGACTCCATCCCGATGGTGATCCTGTCCGGCCAGGTGCCAAGCAACATGGTGGGTACCGACGCGTTCCAGGAGACCGACATGGTCGGTATCTCCCGCCCGATCGTGAAGCACAGCTTCATCATCAAGCACCCGTCCGAAATCCCCGAGGTGATCAAGAAGGCGTTCTACATCGCCCAGTCGGGTCGTCCGGGACCTGTAGTGGTCGACATTCCCAAGGACATGGGCGACCCGACCCAGAAGTTCGAGTACAGCTACCCGAAGAAAGTGAAGCTGCGCTCCTACAGCCCGGCCGTTCGGGGGCACTCGGGGCAGATCCGCAAGGCTGCCGAGCTGCTGCTGGCTGCCAAGCGCCCGATCCTTTATTCGGGCGGCGGCGTCATCATGGGCGGCGCATCCGAGTCGCTGACCGAGCTGGCCAAGATGCTCAACCTGCCGGTGACCAACACCCTGATGGGGCTGGGCGCGTTCCCGGGCATGGATCGTCAGTTCGTCGGCATGCTCGGCATGCACGGCAGCTACACCGCTAACCTGGCGATGCACCATGCGGACGTCATCCTGGCCGTGGGTGCCCGTTTCGATGATCGCGTGATCAACGGTGCGAGCAAGTTCTGCCCGAACGCCAAGATCATTCACATCGACATCGATCCGGCGTCCATCTCCAAGACCATCAAGGCCGACATCCCGATCGTGGGGCCGGTCGACAGCGTGCTGACCGAGATGGTCGCGATCCTCAAGGAAATCGGCGAGACGCCGAACCGCGAGACCGTTGCCAGCTGGTGGAAGCAGATCGACGAGTGGCGTGGTGACCGTGGCCTGTTCCCCT
The DNA here is from genome assembly GCF_000931385.1 of Pseudomonas sp. FeS53a. NCBI lineage: Bacteria > Pseudomonadati > Pseudomonadota > Gammaproteobacteria > Pseudomonadales > Pseudomonadaceae > Pseudomonas > Pseudomonas sp. FeS53a. The sequence goes on along the minus strand of NZ_JYFT01000017.1, from coordinate 6,207 downwards.
ATGACAAGGGCGACGGCAGCATCATCAAGCCGCAGACCGTCATCGAGACGCTGTGCGAAGTCACCAAGGGCGATGCCTACGTCGCATCCGACGTGGGTCAGCACCAGATGTTCGCGGCCCAGTACTACCGCTTCAACAAGCCCAACCGCTGGATCAACTCCGGTGGCCTCGGCACCATGGGCTTCGGCTTCCCCGCTGCGATGGGCGTGAAGCTGAACTTCCCGGATGCCGACGTGGCGTGCGTGACCGGTGAGGGCAGCATCCAGATGAACATCCAGGAGCTGTCGACCTGCCTGCAGTACGACCTGCCGGTGAAGATCGTCAACCTCAACAACGGTGCGCTGGGCATGGTCCGCCAATGGCAGGACATGCAGTACAACAGCCGCTATTCCCATTCCTACATGGAATCGCTGCCGGACTTCGTCAAGCTGGTCGAGGCCTACGGCCACGTGGGCATGCGTATCACCGATCTCAAGGACCTGAAACCGAAGATGGAGGAGGCGTTCGCACTGAAGAATCGCCTGGTGTTCCTCGATATCCAGGTGGATCCGAGCGAGCACGTCTATCCGATGCAGATCCGGGATGGCGCCATGCGTGATATGTGGCTGAGCAAGACGGAGCGGACCTGACCATGCGACACATCATTTCCCTGTTGCTTGAGAACGAACCCGGAGCCCTGTCCCGCGTCGTCGGCCTGTTCTCCCAGCGCAACTACAACATCGAAAGCCTGACCGTAGCGCCGACCGAAGACCCGACCCTGTCTCGTCTTACCCTGACGACCGTGGGCCAGGACGACGTGATCGAGCAGATCACCAAGAACCTCAACAAGCTGATCGAGGTGGTGAAGCTGGTCGACCTGTCGGAGAGCGCGCACATCGAGCGCGAGCTGATGTTGGTTAAGGTGAAGGCCACTGGCGCCCAGCGCGCCGAGGTCAAGCGCACCACCGATATCTTCCGTGGGCAGATCGTCGACGTGACCAGCAGCGTCTACACGATCCAGCTCGCCGGTACCAGCGACAAGCTCGATAGCTTCATCCAGGCGATCGGCACCAGTTCGATCCTCGAAACCGTGCGCAGTGGCGTGACGGGCATTGCCCGCGGCGACAAGGTGCTGAGCATCTGATTGCTGTTGAATGGAAAACCCCGCCTTGTGCGGGGTTTTTTATTGCCTGGATTTATTGGCGGCGATTCCAGAAGGCGGCGATAAGCGGATCCTTCAGGCGCTTTTCCAGGGCGAACAGGCCGATGTCGTAGGCGGCCAATGGCGGTTGGATATCGTAGAGGCGTATGCGTCCGGCCAAAGGGCTGTTGTCGAGGACGATCTGCGGGACCACGCCAATCCCGAACCCAAGGCTCACCATGCTGACGATGGCTTCGTTGCCGCTGACCTGAGCATAGATGTTGGGCTTGATGCCATGACTTTTCAGCCAGCGGTCGGTACGGGTCCGGGCGAGGCCCTCTTCCGAGAGAATCATCGGCACGTCCTTCCAGCTTTGCGCCGTAGGCTGATGCAGTTGTTCCTCGGTCAGCAATTGGGGTGATTGCGGGCCGATGAAGCGCAACTCGGAGCGGGTGATCGACTGGAAGTCGATGCCGGCTGGCAGGTTGTCGGGCCGGGCGCCGATGGCGAGGTCTTCCAGCCCCTGTTGCACCCGTTCGACGGCCTTTGCCGGGTCGCCGGTGTGCAGCTTCATCTCGATGCGCGGGTAGTCCTGGCGGAAGCTGCTGAGGATGTCGTAGAGGAAGCTGTAGCTCGCCGTCACCGAGCAATACAACGACAGCTCGCCGTGCAGGTCCTGCTGGTCCTGCATGAGACGTTGGCGGATGGCATGCCAGCCACTCATGACCTCGCTGGCGTATTCGCGGAACTGCTGGCCCTCGCGAGTCAGCTGCACCGAACGGCTGTCGCGCACGAACAGGGGGGCACCCAGTTCCTCTTCGAGCTGCTTGATGCTGCGGCTGAGTGCTGAGGGGCTGACATGCTGCTCCCGGCTGGTCTTGCCAAAGTGCAGGTTGTCTGCCAGGGAGAGAAAGAGCCTGAGAGCGTGGCTGTCCATGTATATTTCATTTATCGGCACGTTGCGTTGCGAATATATCATTTTACGCAATGAGACGGATCGCTTAATGTGCCCTTGTCGCGGTGTGCGCACCCCATTCCTTTCGTTATAAGAGCCAGAAACATGAAAGTTTATTACGACAAAGATTGCGATCTCTCCATCATTCAGGGCAAGAAAGTCGCCATCATCGGTTACGGCTCCCAGGGCCATGCCCAGGCTTGCAACCTGAAAGACTCCGGCGTCGACGTCACCATCGGCCTGCGCAAGGGTTCCGCCACCGTCGCCAAGGCCGAAGCCCATGGCCTGAAGGTCACCGACGTTGCCAGCGCTGTTGCTGCGGCCGACCTGGTGATGATCCTGACCCCGGACGAATTCCAGGGCCAGCTGTACAAGAACGAGATCGAGCCGAACATCAAGAAAGGCGCCACCCTGGCCTTCTCCCACGGCTTCGCCATCCACTACAACCAAGTCGTACCGCGTGCCGACCTCGACGTGATCATGATCGCGCCGAAAGCTCCGGGTCACACCGTGCGCTCCGAATTCGTGAAGGGCGGTGGTATCCCTGACCTGATCGCCATCTACCAGGACGCTTCCGGCAATGCCAAGAACGTTGCCCTGTCCTACGCCTGTGGCGTGGGCGGCGGCCGCACCGGCATCATCGAAACCACCTTCAAGGACGAAACCGAAACCGACCTGTTCGGTGAGCAGGCCGTTCTGTGCGGTGGCTGCGTCGAGCTGGTCAAGGCCGGCTTCGAAACCCTCGTCGAAGCGGGCTATGCCCCCGAGATGGCCTATTTCGAGTGCCTGCACGAGCTGAAGCTGATCGTTGACCTCATGTACGAAGGCGGTATCGCCAACATGAACTACTCGATCTCCAACAACGCCGAATACGGTGAGTACGTGACCGGTCCGGAGGTCATCAACGCCGAATCCCGTGCGGCCATGCGCAACGCTCTGAAGCGTATCCAGAACGGCGAATACGCGAAGATGTTCATCCAGGAAGGCGCATCCAACTACGCCTCCATGACGGCCTACCGCCGTAACAACGCTGCTCACCCCATCGAGCAGGTTGGCGAGCGTCTGCGCGCAATGATGCCGTGGATCGCCTCCAACAAGATCGTCGACAAGGCCAAGAACTGAGTTCTGGTCCATGCATGAAGAAACGCGGCCTTGGCCGCGTTTTTTCATTGGGGCGCCCGCATCTGGTATAAAGCGACATCGCTGGGCCCGGTAGTTTCTGCCTTCGGCCCGGCTAAATTCATCTGCATATCTGCAAGGATGTTGTTCATGAGTGACCGTCCCGAAGAGCCCGGCAAGGCTCCAGAACCTGAAAGCCTCCTGCCCATCGACGAGCATGTCGAGGAAGGGCACGACGATCAGGGGCGCAAGGTTCGCCATCGCGGTATCTACCTGCTTCCCAACCTGTTCACCACGGCCAACCTGTTCGCCGGCTTCTACGCCATCATCAATGCCATGAGCGGTAATTTCTCCGTTGCAGCGGCGACCATTTTCGTGGCGATGGTCCTCGATAGCCTGGATGGGAGAGTGGCTCGCCTGACCAACACGCAAAGTGCTTTCGGTGCCGAGTACGACTCGTTGTCGGACATGGTGGCCTTCGGTGTGGCTCCGGCATTGCTGGCGTTCGAGTGGGCCTTGAGTGGCCTCAACAGCGTCGGACTTACCGTTGCCTTCATATATGTCGCCGGAGCTGCGCTCCGCCTGGCCCGTTTTAATACCCAGATCGGCAAGACCGACAAGCGCTACTTCATCGGCCTCGCCAGTCCGGCGGCGGCGGGGGTCGTGGCCGGCACGGTGTGGGCGTTCAGTGACTTCGGTATCAAGGGCTCCAACATGTCCTTCATCGTCGCCATGCTGGTGGCGGCTGCGGGCATGCTGATGGTCAGCAATATCAAGTACTACAGCTTCAAGGACCTGGATCTGAAAGGGCGCGTACCTTTCGTGGCGATCCTCGTGGTGGTGTTGGCCTTTGCCGTGGTCTTCAGTGATCCGCCGCGTATCCTGCTGTTGATCTTCCTGGCCTACGCTGCTTCCGGTCCGGTGCAATACTTGCTCCAGATGCGCCGCCGCCAACACGTCGAGTGATGTAATTTTCCCGCGGCTCCGCAGTCTACTGGCCAAACCGAAGCCGTACTGCGGAGTCCCCGATGCTTATCAAGGTTTCACCTCCCTCTATCGCTCGCGAAAGCGAGGTCGCTCCTGAATCCATCTATCTGTCCCGTCGCACCTTCATGGCAGGTGTGGGGGCTGCCGCTGCACTTGCTGGCTTGCCTGTGCGCGCAGACGGGCCAGGTGACTATCCCGATGTAGAGCCTGCGCCGACTCCCGCCTGGTTAGAGGAGAAGTTGTCGGCTGCTCGTTGGCGGGCAAGCGTGCCGGGCAATGAGCCTATTACCCCGTTCGCCGACGCTACCCACTACAACAACTTCTACGAGTTCGGCACCAACAAAGGTGATCCTGCCCGCTATGCAGGCGCGCTTGCTGTCGAGCCATGGACAGTCAAGGTGGATGGCGAAGTCGGAAAACCGGGCAGCTTCGGTCTGGAGGACCTGGTCAATCCCCATCAGTTGGAGGAGCGCATCTACCGGCTCCGCTGTGTAGAAGGGTGGTCCATGGTCATTCCCTGGCTTGGCTTTCCGTTGGCGGAGCTGTTGAAACGGGTCGAGCCCACTTCCAAGGCACGCTTCGTCCGTTTCGAGGCACGAGTCGAGCCGGAGCAAATGGCGGGTGTGCGTTCGGGGTTGTCCCTTATCGACTGGCCATACGTTGAGGGCTTGCGCATCGACGAAGCGATGCATCCGCTTACCTTGATGGCTGTTGGTATGTATGGGCGAGTGCTGCCCAACCAGAATGGAGCGCCGTTGCGTCTGGTGGTGCCTTGGAAGTATGGCTTCAAGAGCATCAAGTCCATCGTCCGCATCAGTCTGACGGAGGAGCAGCCTTCGACGACTTGGCAGCTGATCGCGCCGAACGAGTACGGCTTCTATTCGAATGTGAACCCGGATGTAGACCATCCCCGCTGGAGCCAGGCGCATGAGCGGCGCCTGCCGAGTGGCCTGTTCAATCCCAATGTGATTCCGACACGGCTTTTCAATGGCTATGAGGAGGTCGCTGGCCTCTACGCCGGGCTCGATCTGCGGAAGAACTACTGATGCGTTATTGGCAATGGAGGTTCGTTGTCTTCCTCGGCGCTCTGGTGCCTCCGGTGTTATGGCTATATCAGGCGTGGATCTTCGCCCTGGGGCCTGATCCGGGAAAGGCGCTCGTCGACAGGTTGGGCTTGGGTGTTCTCTGGCTGTTGCTGATCACTCTCAGCATGACCCCTCTGCAGAAGATGACCGGGTGGGGTGGATGGATTGCAGTCAGACGCCAGCTTGGTTTGTGGTCCTTCTTCTATCTATGCCTACACATAACGGCTTATGCCATCTTTCTGCTCGGGCTCGATCTGCAGCAGTTGGCGAGCGATCTGGGGAAGCGCCCCTATATCTTCGTGGGGGCAGTAGCCTTTGCAGGGCTTCTGATTCTGTCGCTGACGTCCAACCGCTACAGCATCCGGCGGCTTGGGAGGCGCTGGAAGCTGATTCACCGGAGCGTCTATGGAATCCTGGGGCTTGGCCTGCTCCATATGCTCTGGGTCGTGAGGGCTGACATGACCGAATGGGCAGCGTATGCGGTGTTGGGTGCTGTGCTTATGGGGTTGCGGCTACCTGGTGTTGCGAAGCTTCTGCCAAGGATCTTCCGGGGCGCGCTGAGAGTTGATGGAAATATTTCAAAATAGGTGTTGACGCCGTGGCTGAGGTCTCTATAATGCGCACCACTCCCACGGCGGACAGCGAAAACTCCTTTAAAATCAATGAGTTAAGTGTCTGAGGTGGGGTGCGGTTCCGGAGTGGTTGCGGATTCGCGGTGATTGATCTGCCAGCCAGGTTGATTGCTGAAGAGGGGTGTTGACAGCGAGCTTGAATGCTGTATGATTCGCCTCCCGCTGATGTTGAAGAGTGTTTCGACGGATGCGCAAGTTGTTGAGTAGAAAGAAAAAATTCTTCGAAAAACAGCTTGACAGAAAGAAAGGCTGCTGTAGAATGCGCGGCCTCGGTTGAGGCGAAAGACTTGATCGAAACGCTCTTTAAAA
>NZ_JYFT01000054.1:0-44430 GCF_000931385.1 Pseudomonas sp. FeS53a | reverse complement strand
GTAAACCCGCAGCACCTTCCGCGACATATCGCTTTAGCCATTTGTAGGCTGTTTGCGGGCTGATGTTGAAACGGCGGCACAGCTCCCTTCGGTTGCTGTCGGGAAGAAGTGCCAGGGCAATGAACTCTGCTTTTAGGCTCATAGCGTCTCTCGTGTTCCAAGGCATGGTCGTTACCCGGCAAGGCTGGCTTGCCGGAAAGTGTCAACCATGTCTCCGCACACCTGTCAGCTATGTCTCCGGTCTGTACACAGTCGTTGAAAAGGAACCAAAAAACTCGCCCCTGCATCCGGCCCGACTGCGTCGGGTCCCCTCCCTCCATCGTCATTCCAGGGGCCCGCGCTGACGGGCCATCCCTGGCCCGGCAGCGCTCTCGCGACATCCATGTCGCTCAGCCCCCTACATGACGATTCCGCTCGGCCTCCTGAAGGGGCACTGGCTCCGCCCCACCATTCGGAGTCAGGCAGCAGCGCAGCGTGCGCTCATGACGTGCTAATCGCAGGGAGGAGGAATTGCGGTAGCCAGGCACCTTCACCTTGTGGGAGGGCTGTATCAGAAGCCAGGGTTGCAGCTAGCGGAAGTGCGGCGCTCGCAGCCCGCCCTGACGGCGGGCTACGGGGAGGGGGTCAGTGGGCCTGCCAGGCGTTCCAGCGCTGGGCGATGGTTTCGCCGTGGTCGCGCCAGTATTTGAAGTTGAGGGTGATCTGGCCGTCGCGGTGGGCGCTGGGCAGGTCGGCGGCGAGGTCGGCGGGGATCTGCGGGAGGCTCTGCAGGTTCACCGGGGTGTAGCCGGTGGCGACGGCGAAGTCGGCCTGCGGCTTGATACCGGTGGCGAAGCCGAGGAAGCGCTTGGCGGCGTCGAGGTGCTTGGCGCCACGGGGGATGACGAGGAAGTCCCCGGTCACCAGGTTCTGCTCCCAGCCGATGGCCACCGGTGAGCCGGAGCGCTTGAGGGCGGTGACGCGGCCGTTCCAGAACATGCCGAGGCTGGCTTGGCCGGAGCTGAGCAGCTTCTGCGATTCGTCGCCGTTACCCCACCAGACGATGTCCTGCTTGATGGTGTCGAGCTTCTTGAAGGCGCGGTCCAGGTCCAGCGGGTAGAGCTTGTCGGCGGGCACGCCGTCGGCCAGCAGGGCCATTTCCAGCACGCCGGGGCTCGGCCATTTGTAGAGGGCGCGCTTGCCGGGGTAGGCCTGGGTGTCGAAGAGGCTGGCCCAGCCCTGCGGGGCCTTGGCGTGGCGTTCGGTGTTGTAGCCGAGGATGAAGGAGAAGTAGAACGAGCCCACGCCGTAGATGGTGACGAAGCGCGGGTCGATGTTGCGCTGGGCGATCTGCTTGAGGTCCAGGGGTTCCAGCAGGCCTTCGCGGCCCAGGCGCAGGGCCTGGTCGGCCTCGACGTCGATCACGTCCCAGGTGACGTCGCCGGCCTTGATCATCTGCCGCAGCTTGTCGTAGTCGGTGGGGCCGGCCTGGTTCACGCGGATGCCGGTTTCCTGCTCGAAGGGCTTGGCCCAGGCGGCTTCCTGGGCGGCCTGGGTGGTGCCACCCCAGCTGGTGAAGGTGAGCGTCTGTTCGGCGCTGTGCGGGGTGAGGCCGGGGAGGGCGGCCAGGAGGAGGGAGAGCGCCAGTGTGGTGTTTTTCTTGTTCATGATCCTGTCCCAGGATGGGTTTCCATGGTCGACTCGCGGCGCCAGGGGCGCGGAGGCAAGGCTGGCCAGGATGAACCCGGGGCTGGATCTCGTCCGGGAGATCATGATGGCCGGCGCCACTATCGCACTCCGCGAAGGGCTCTAGAAGGGGCGCGGGAGCCTCTTTGTCCGACAATTGAAGCAGTTCGCGATTGGTGACGCCGAGCGCACTTTTCGCGCCGTTCCTGGCGGCCACGATGGGCCTGGAACGGACCGGGGCGGCCATGCCGCCCTGGTGTGTTCAGTGACTGCCAGCGGCCTTGTTCAGGTCGCTTTCGTTCCACTCGGTGTAGACGCAGGCATCGGCGGTGGCCCAGCGCACGCACACGGCATCGCCGGGCTTGAGCGGCATGCCGGCGGCGGAGAGCGCCTTGACGGTGAGCGCGGTGCCGCCGTCGGTGACCACGCTGCAGGTCTGGCTTTCGCCGAGGAACAGCACTTCGCTGACGCGGGCGCGGATCTGGTTCCATCCGGCGGCCAGGGGCTCCTGCTCGGCCTGCTGGAGGCTCAGGGCCTGGGCCTTCTCCGGGCGCACCATCAGCAGCACGTCCTGGTCCTGGGTGAGGTTGGCGGTGAGGCGGATGGCCAGCGGTTGGTTCTCGAAGCTGGCCACGGCGTTGCCCCGGGCCTTGAGCCGCAGGAAGTTGGAGTTGCCGAGGAAGGAGGCGACGAAGGCATTCGGCGGGTTCTGGTAGAGGTCGTAGCCGCTGCCCAGCCCGACGATGCGGCCGTGGCTGAAGATGGCGATGCGCTGGGACAGGCGCATGGCTTCTTCCTGGTCGTGGGTGACGTAGACGATGGTGATGCCGAGGCGGCGATGCAGCTGGCGCAGCTCGTCCTGCAGGTCTTCACGCAGCTTCTTGTCGAGGGCGCCGAGGGGTTCGTCCATCAGCAGGATGCGCGGCTCATAGACCAGTGCACGGGCGATGGCGACACGCTGCTGCTGGCCGCCGGAGAGCTGGGCGGGGCGGCGGTGGGCGAAGGTGTCCAGCTGCACCAGCTTGAGCATGGCGTCGACGCGGCGTTCACGCTCGGCGCGGGGCATCTTGCGGATGTCCAGGGGGAAGCCGATGTTGTCGCGCACCGAGAGGTGCGGGAACAGCGAGTAGCGCTGGAACACCATGCCGATGTCGCGCTTGTGCGGCGGCACGTTCACCAGGGACTGGCCGTCGACGAGGATTTCTCCGCTGCTCGGGGTCTCGAAGCCGGCGAGCATGGACAGAGTGGTGCTCTTGCCGGAGCCGCTGGAGCCGAGGAAGGTGAGGAACTCGCCGTCCTTGATGTCCAGGTTGATGTTGTCCACGGCGGTGAAGTCGCCGTAGTGCTTGTTCAGGTTGCGCAGGCTGACCAGGGTCTTGTCGGCCTGGTGAGCGGGATCTTTGACTGCACTCATGGGGGTACTCCTGGGCGCCTCAGGCGGCGCGAATCTCGTTGCGCCGACGCAGTACGGCGGCGATCACCATGACCAGTACGGAGAGGCCGATCAGCAGCGTCGATGCGACGGCGATCACGGGCGTCAGGTCCTGGCGGAGGGTGGTCCACATCTTGACGGGCAGGGTCTGCAGGGTCGGGCTGGCCATCATCACGCTCAGCACCACCTCGTCCCAGGACACCAGGAAGGCGAACAGGGCGCCGGCGACCATGCCGGGGCGGATCGCCGGGAAGGTGACCCTGAACACCGCCTGCAGGCGCGAGGCGCCGCAGATCACCGCCGCATCCTCGATGGACTGATCGAACAGTTTCAGCGAGTTGATGATGGAGATGATGGTGAAGGGCAGGGCGACGATCACGTGGCTCACCACGAAGGCGAACAGGGTGCCGGTGAAGCCGAGCTTGAGGAACAGCGCGTAGACGGCCACGGCGATGATCACCAGCGGCACGATCATCGGCAGGGTGAACAGCCCGTAGAGCATCTCGCGGCCGGGGAAGCGCCCGCGCACCAGGGCGAAGGCGGTCGGCAGGCCGAGGGCGACGGCGCAGACGGTGGTCAGCACGGCGACCTTGAGGCTGGCCAGGGCGGCGTTCATCCAGTCGGGGTTGGAGAAGAACTGGCCGTACCACTTCAGCGTCCAGCCCGGCGGCGGGAACACCAGCCACTGGGACGAGCCGAACGACAGCAGGACGATGAACAGGATCGGCAGCAGCAGGAACAGGGCGATCACGCCGGTGACGCCGTAGAGGCCCAGGCGCATGCGCAGGCTCATGGCGGAGGGGGTCAGGAGCATGTCGACTTACCTCGCGTTGCTGGCACCCACCGGGGATTCCGGCTGGAGCTTCAGGTAGACGTAGAACAGCACCAGGGTGATCAGCACCAGCAACGCGGCGGCGGCACTGGCCAGGCCCCAGTTCAGGAACGACTGCACCTGCTGGATGATGAATTCCGGGAGCATCATGTTCTGCGCACCGCCGAGCAGGGCCGGGGTGACGTAGTAGCCCAGGGACATGACGAAGACCATCAGGCCGCCGGAGAACAGGCCGGGACGGCACAGCGGCAGGAACACCCGGAAGAAGTTGGTCCAGGGGCTGGCGCCACAGACCGAGCCGGCCTGCAGGATCATCGGGTCGATGGCCTGCATGGTGGCCTGCAGGGGCAGGACGATGAACGGGATCATGATGTAGGTCATGCCGATCACCACGCCGGTCAGGTTGTGCACCATCTCCAGCGGCTGGTCGATCACGCCCAGTGCCATCAGCACCTTGTTGATCACCCCGGAGGCTTGCAGCAGCACCAGCCAGGAGTAGGTGCGGGCCAGCAGGCTGGTCCACATCGACAGCAGCACGATGTTCAGCATCCAGCGGCCCCAGCCGCGTGGCACCAGGGTGATGGCCCAGGCCAGGGGGAAGCCCAGCAGCAGGCTGAACAGGGTCACCAGGCCCGCCACCGAGAAGGTGTTGATCAGCACCCGGGAGTAGGCCGAGTTGGCGAACAGCTGGGCGTAGTTGCCGAGGCCGGGCTCCGGCTCCAGCACGCCGCGCAGCAGCAGGCCGATCAGCGGGGCGAGGAAGAACAGGCCGAGGAACACCAGGGCCGGGCCGAGGTTGCCGAAGCCCTTCCAGCGTTGTGCGAGGCTCGGGCCTTGGTGGGCGGCCGCGCCACCGGTAGCGCGGGCTGCGCTACCGGTGGCGGGCTGACGGGGCATGCTCGCCGTCATTTTCATTTGACCAGCCATTCGTTCCACCGTGTGGCGATGGCCGGACCGTTCTTGGCCCAGTAGGCGAAGTCCAGGGTGACCTGGTCGCTGGCGTAGGCGGTCGGCAGGTTGGGGGCCAGTACGGAGTCGAGGCGCTGGACGCTGTCGACGTTGACCGGGGCGTAGGCGGTGAGGTTGGAGAAGTCGGCCTGGCCTTTGGCGCTGCTGGCGTTGGCCAGGAACTTCATGGCCGCGTCCTTGTTCTTGGCGCCCTTGGGGATGACCAGGAAATCGGCCATGACCAGGTTCTGCTTCCAGCTCACGCCCACCGGGGCGCCGTCTTCCTGGAGGGCGTAGATGCGGCCGTTCCAGAACTGGCCGAGGGTGGCTTCACCGGAGGCCAGCAGTTGCTGGGACTGGGCGCCGCCGCCCCACCAGACGATGTCCTTCTTGATGGTGTCGAGCTTCTTGAAAGCGCGGTCCAGGTCCAGCGGGTAGAGCTTGTCGGCGGGCACGCCGTCGGCCAGCAGGGCCAGTTCGAGCACGCCGGGGCTCGGCCATTTGTAGAGGGCACGCTTGCCGGGGTAGGTCTTGGTGTCGAACAGGGCGCTCCAGTCCACCGGCTTGTTGGCGCCGAGCTTGCCCTCGTTGTAGCCGAGCACGAAGGAGAAGAAGAAGGAGCCGACGCCGTGGTCGGAGACGAAGCGGGGGTCGATCTTGTCGCGCTGGATCTGGGTGAAGTCCAGGGGCTCCAGCAGGCCTTCGGCGGCAGCACGCAGGGCGAAGTCGGCTTCCACGTCGACCACGTCCCACTGGACGTTGCCGCTCTCGACCATGGCTTTCAGCTTGCCGTAGTCGGTGGGGCCGTCCTGCACGACGGTGATGCCGCTGGCCTTGCTGAACGGGTCGGCCCAGGCCTGCTTCTGCGCATCCTGGGTGGTACCGCCCCAGCTGACGAAGTTCACGCTCTCGGCCGCCATGGCCAGGGTGCTGGCGGTTCCCAGCAGGCCGGCGATCAGTGCGGCAGATACACCTTTTTTCAACACCATTGTGACGCCCTCATTTGTTGTGTTTGTGAGCGGGCTGCTACGCCCGCTTTTCGGGAGCAGTGGGGTCCATCGGAGCCTGTGTGGCGACCGTGCCAGGGGCCTGTTTTCACGCTGTCCGTGACGGGTTCGCCTGGCTGAAACTGTTCGGTCTACGGAATATCATATTATGGTATTCCAAACTTTGTGCAAGCACTTTGCCGTGCCGGTCGTCCTGCTGCAGCGCGATTCCCGAGGGGGCTGGCGGGCCACGGGATGCGCGGCCCGCTGCCGCCTTCAGCCGGTGAAGGGAATGCTTTCCACCACCTCCAGGTCGTAGCCGGTCAGGCCGGCGTATTTCAACGGTGGGCCGAGGTGGCGCAGCTTGCCCACGCCCAGGTCCTGGAGGATCTGGGCGCCGGTGCCCACCTCGGAATAGATGCGTGATTGCGAGCGGGTGTACTGGCGCGGTGGCAGGGTGAGCTGCGGCACGCGCTCCAGCAGCGCCTGGGAGGACTCGTGGTTGGCCAGCACCACCACCACGCCGTGGCCTTCCTCGGCGACGCGCTGCAGGGCGGCCCAGAGGGTCCAGTTGGCCGGGCCGTGGTACTCGGCGCCGACCAGGTCGCGCAGCGGGTCGATGACGTGGACGCGGGCCAGGGTGGGGTGGTTGCGGTCGATCTCGCCCATCACCATGGCCATGTGCACGCCGCCTTCGATGCGGTCCTCGTAGGTGAACAGGCGGAAGGTGCCGTGCACGGTGGGCAGCTCGCGCTCGCCGATGCGCACCACGGTGTGCTCGTGGCTGAGGCGGTAGTGGATGAGGTCGGCGATGGTGCCGATCTTGATGCCGTGCTTCTCGGCGAAGCGCTCCAGGTCCGGGCGACGGGCCATGCTGCCGTCGTCGTTCATCACTTCGACTATCACCGAGGCGGGGCTGAAGCCGGCCAGACGCGCCAGGTCGCAGCCGGCCTCGGTGTGGCCGGCACGGGTCAGCACGCCGCCTTCGCGGGCGCGCAGGGGGAAGATGTGGCCGGGCTGCACCAGGTCTTCCGGCACGGCGTCCGCCGCCACGGCAGCGGCCACGGTGCGGGCGCGGTCGGCGGCGGAGATGCCGGTGGTGACGCCGCTGGCGGCTTCGATGGATACGGTGAAGGCGGTGCTGAAGGCGCTGCCGTTGCTCGGCACCATCTGCTCCAGGCCGAGGCGCTGGCAGTGCTCGTCGGTCAGGGTCAGGCAGATCAGGCCGCGGGCTTCCCGGGCCATGAAGTTGATGGCCTCGGGGGTGCAGCGCTCGGCGGCCAGCAGCAGGTCGCCTTCGTTCTCGCGGTCCTCGTCATCCACCAGCAGCACCATCTTGCCCTGGCGGTAATCGGCGATGAGTTCTTCGATGGGGTGGAAGGCCATGGGCTTCTCTCTGTGGGGTGTAAGACGTAATGTGGTATACCATAATACGAATTAACGCGAGAGGTCACCATGAAGGCTTACTGGATTGCTCATGTAGACGTAGAGGACGCCGATCAATACAGCCAGTACACCCAGCGCGCGCCGGCGGCGTTCGCCCGCTACGGGGCGCGCTTCCTGGCACGGGGCGGGCGCAGCGAGGCGCTGGAAGGGCGTGACACCCCGCAGCGCAGCGTGGTGATCGAGTTCGACTCCTACGAGCAGGCATTGGCCTGCTACCACTCGCTGGAATACCAGGAGGCCCGCCGCCACCGCGAAGGCGTGGCACGGGCCGAGGTGATCATCGTCGAGGGCATGGCGCCCTGAGCCGGGCGGCTTGCGTTCAGCACGCGCCCCTGAGGGGCGACGCCGTGACGACGGCTAGCGGATGAAATGCACCTTGCCGCTGTCGTCGTTGCCCATGTAGATGCCGTAGACCCCCGCCTGGCGTTCCTCGATATAGCGTTCGAGGATCTGCCGGATGGCGGGGTAGTAGATGGCGTCCCAGGGAATCTCGTCGGGGGCGAAGAAGCGGCAGTCCTGGGTTTCCGGGCCGTACTGGCCGGTGTCTTCCAGGACGATGGCGCGGAAGATGATGTAGACCTCGCTGATGCGCGGCACGCTGAAGATGGAGTAGGGCGAAAGGATCTCGGCACGCACGCCGCTCTCTTCCCACACCTCGCGCAGGGCCGCCTGCTCGGTGGTCTCGTTGCCTTCCATGAAGCCCGCCGGCAGCGTCCAGGTGCCCGGACGCGGCGGGATGGCGCGCTGGCAGAGCAGGTACTTGCCGTCCCGCTCGATGATGCAGCCGGCGATGATCTTCGGGTTGACGTAGTGGATGTAGCCGCAGGCGCGGCACATCAGGCGTTCATGGGTGTCGCCCGCCGGCCGCTGGAGGCCGAGGTCCTGGCTGCCGCACTGGGCGCAGAAGTTCGGGCGACTCATGTTCAGCGGCCTATGCGCGGCTCTTTGAGGGCGATGGGGGCAGTGATCTCGGGCAGGTCGCCGCTCTCGTCCTGCTTGCGCTTGAGGTACTCCAGCGCCACCTTCGCGGCCGCGCGGACGTGGTCCACCGAGGCCTGGTGGGCGGCCAGCGGGTCGCCGCTCTTGATGGCCTCGACGATGCGCTCCATCTCCTGGTTGCTGGCGCCGCGGCGGTTCTCCTGGGACACCGAGGTGGCGCGCAGGTAGCTGATGCGGGCCTGCAGCTGGCGCAGCTGGGTGGCGGCGATGTGGTTGCCGGAGCCTTCCAGCAGCACGTCGTAGAAGCCCTGGACGGAGTCGAGCACCTGTTGCAGCTCGCCGTCCTTGAGGGCCTTGCGGTTCTCTTCCAGGGCCTTTTCCAGCGCCTTGATGTCCTTGGCCTTGGCCCGCAGGGTGAACAGCTGGACGATCAGGCCTTCGAGCACGCAGCGCAGCTCGTAGATATCGACGGCGTCTTCCAGGGTGATGATGGCCACGCGCGGGCCCTTGGCATCGGCGAATTCCACCAGCCCTTCGGATTCCAGGTGGCGCAGGGCCTCGCGGACCGAGGTACGGCTTACGCCCAGGCGGTCGCAGAGGTCGCGTTCCACGAGGCGGTCACCGGGCAGGAGCTGGAAGTTCATGATGGCGCTTCGCAGCTTGTCCAGCACGATTTCACGGAGCGTGACGGGGTTGCGATTGACCTTGAAGCTGTCGTCGAGTGGCAGGCGTTTCATGGGGTCCGCTCTTTATGGGCTGTCCATGCGAAACGAGCACGATGCGCAGTGATCGTGCTCGTCATCTAAACAGCCGGGGTTTGACTGGAGGCTTCGGCGTCGGCTTCGGCGAAGGCTTCCCGGGCGAGCCGGAAACTGTCCACGGCTGCGGGAACGCCGCAATAGATACCGACCTGAAGCAGGATTTCGCGTATTTGTTCACGACTCAGACCGTTGCGCAAGGCGCCCCGCACGTGCAGCTTGAGCTCGTGCGGCCGGTTCAGGGCCGAAATCATGGCCAAGTTTATCATGCTGCGTTCCTGGGGCGACAAACCCTCACGGCCCCAGACATGGCCCCAGCAGTACTCGGTGACCATCTCCTGCAGCGGGCGTGTGAAGTCGTCGGCGTTCTCGATGGAGCGCTTCACGTAGGCCTCGCCCAGCACGCGGGTGCGGATCTCCAGGCCCTTCTCGTATTTCTCGTTGCTCATGCGTCCAGCTCCCGGCGGCTCACAGGCCGCCCATGAGGGTGTATTTGATTTCCAGGTAGTCCTCGATGCCGTAGTGCGAGCCTTCGCGGCCCAGGCCCGAGGCCTTGATGCCGCCGAACGGCGCGACTTCGGTGGAGATCAGCCCTTCGTTGATGCCGACCATCCCGTACTCCAGCGCCTCGCTCATGCGCCAGGCGCGGCCCAGGTCGCGGGTGTAGCAGTAGGCCGCGAGGCCGAACTCGGTGTCATTGGCCAGGCGCACGGCCTCGGCTTCGTCCTGGAAGCGGAACACCGCCGCCAGCGGGCCGAAGGTTTCCTCGCGGGCCACCTTCATGCCGGTGTTGACCTCGGCCAGCACCGTGGGCGGGTAGAAGCCGTGGCCCAGCGGGTGGCGCTCGCCGCCGCAGAGCAGGCGGGCGCTCTGGGCGAGGGCGTCGCGCACGTGGTCTTCCACCTTGGCCACGGCGCGCTCGTTGATCAGCGGGCCCTGGGTGACGCCCTCGTCGAAGCCGCTGCCGACCTTCAGTTGAGCAACGCGCTCGGCCAGGCGGGCGACGAAGGCATCGTGGATGCCGTCCTGCACCAGGAAGCGGTTGACGCACACGCAGGTCTGCCCGGCGTTGCGGAACTTGGCCACCAGGGCGCCTTCCACGGCGCGCTCCAGGTCGGCGTCGTCGAAGACGATGAAGGGCGCATTGCCACCCAGCTCCAGGGACACCTTCTTCAAGGTCGGCGCGCACTGGGCCATCAGCAGCTTGCCGATGGCGGTGGAGCCGGTGAAGGAGAGCTTGCGCACGGCCGGGCTGGCGGTCAGCTCGCCGCCGATGGCCACGGCGTCGCCGGTGATGACGTTGAACACCCCGGCCGGGATGCCCGCCTGCTCGGCCAGGGCCGCCAGGGCCAGGGCGGAGAAGGGCGTCTCCGGTGCCGGCTTGACGATGCACGGGCAGCCGGCGGCCAGGGCCGGGCCGGCCTTGCGGGTGATCATCGCGGCAGGGAAGTTCCACGGGGTGATGGCGGCGACCACGCCGATGGGCTCCTTGGTCACCACGATGCGTGCATCACCCTTGTGGCTGGGGATGGTGTCGCCGTAGATGCGCTTGGCCTCCTCGGCGAACCATTCGATGAAGCTGGCGGCGTAGACGATCTCGCCGCGCGCCTCGGCCAGGGGCTTGCCCTGTTCCAGGGTGAGGATCTGCGCCAGGGTCTCGGTGTGCTCGATCATCAGCGCATGCCAGCGCTTCAGGCGTGCGCTGCGCTCCTTGGCGGTCAGCGCGCGCCAGGCCGGCCAGGCGCGTTCGGCGGCCTCGATGGCTTGCTGGGCCTCTGCGGCGCCGAGGTTCGGCACCTGGCCGATGCAGGCACCGGTGGCGGGGTTGAAGATGTCCTGCCGCGCGCCGTCGGCGGCGTCCAGCCACTGGCCGTCGATGTAGGCCTGCTGGCGGAAGAGGGGGGAAGCGGTCGGGTTCATGCCCACTCCAGAAAGAAAAAAGAGGCCGTGGGGTGACAGATCACGGCCCCATAAAGGGGATCAGGCGAGGGGCGGCACCGCACCCAGCTTGCCCTTGTGATAGAGCATCGGGATGACCGGCTCCTCGGGCAGGATCAGGTTCTTCACCGCGCCGACGATGATGGCGTGGTCGCCACCGTCGTACTCGCGCCACAGCTCGCACTCGATGATCGCCGTGGCCTTGGCCAGCAGCGGGTTGCCCAGCTCGCTCAGGTGCCAGTCGATGCCCTTGGCCTTGTCCTTGCCCTTGCCGGCGAAGGCATAGGCCTCGGCGGTCTGCTCGGCGGCCAGCAGGTGGATGGCGAAGCGCTTGCTGTCCCGCAGCACCGGGTAGGTGTCGGAGGCGTAGTTGGGGCAGAACAGCACCAGGGCCGGGTCGATCGACAGGGCGCTGAAGGCGCTGGCGGTGATGCCGACGATCTGGCCGTCCGTGTCGAGGGTGGTGACCACGGTCACGCCCGACGGGAAGCGGCTCATCACGTCTTTGTAGATACCGGGTTCGATCATGGCGTGCCTCTCAGCGCATCACGAAGGGGTCAGGCATCGGCGCCTGGGACAGGTTGATCCACACCGTCTTCTGCTCGGTGTAGGCGATCACCGACTCGATGCCGCTCTCGCGGCCGTAGCCGCTGTTCTTGAAGCCGCCGATGGGCGCCATGGCGGACACCGCGCGGTAGGTGTTGACCCAGACGATGCCCGAGCGGATGTCACGGGCCAGGCGATGGGCGCGGCCCAGGTCGCGGGTCCAGATGCCGGCGGCGAGGCCGAACTGCGAGTCGTTGGCGATCGCCAGGGCTTCGGCCTCGTCCTTGAAGCGGATCACCGAGGCCACCGGGCCGAACACCTCCTCCTGCATGATCTTCATCGAGTTGCGGTCGCACTCGAACAGCGTCGGCTCGTAGAACCAGCCCTGTTCCAGGTGCGCCGGGCGCTTGCCGCCCAGGCGCAGGCGTGCGCCCTCGGCCAGGGCGTCGGCCACCAGGCCCTCGACCACGGCGAGCTGCTGCGCGGTGGCCATGGGGCCCATCTCGCTGGCGTCGTCCTGCGGGTTGCCGATGCGGATTCGCTGGGCGCGTTCGATCAGGCGGCTGACGAATTCGTCGTAGATGCTGTCCTGCACCAGCAGGCGCGAGCCGGACACGCAGCTCTGCCCGGAGGCGGCGTAGATGCCGGCCACGGCGCCGTTGATGGCACTGTCCAGGTCGGCGTCGGCGAAGATGATGTTCGGCGACTTGCCACCCAGCTCCAGGGACAGCTTGGCGAAGTTCTCCGCGCTGCTGCGCACCACGTGGCGGGCGGTGGCGGCGCCGCCGGTGAAGGCGATCTTGCGCACCAGCGGGTGGCGGGTGAGGGCGGCACCGGTGCTCGGGCCGTAGCCGGTCACCACGTTGACCACGCCCGCCGGGAAGCCGGCTTCGAGGGCCAGGCGCGCCAGTTCGAGGATGGTTGCCGAGGCGTGCTCGGACGGCTTGAGCACGATGGTGTTGCCGGCAGCCAGGGCCGGGGCCAGCTTGATCGCCGTCAGGTACAGCGGGCTGTTCCAGGGGATGATCCCGGCCACCACGCCCAGCGGCTCGTGCACGGTGTAGGCGAACATGTCCGACTTGTCGATCGGCAGGGTGCCGCCTTCCAGCTTGTCCGCCAGGCCGGCGGTGTAGTGGAAGAACTCCGGCAGGTAGCCGACCTGGCCGCGGGTCTCGCGGATCAGCTTGCCGTTGTCCCGGCTTTCCAGCTGGGCCAGGTGTTCCTTGTTCTCGGCGATCAGGTCGCCCAGGCGGCGCAGCAGCTTGCCCCGCGCGGTGGCGGTGAGGCTGCGCCAGGCCGGCGCTTCGAAGGCAGCCTGGGCGGCCTGGACGGCGCGCTCGACGTCGGCTTCGTCCGCGTCGGGCAGCTCGGCCCAGGGTTCGGCCAGGGCCGGGTTGAGGCTCTGGAAGGTCTTGCCGGACAGGGCGTCGACCCATGCCCCGCCGATGCACATCTGGAAGCGTGCGAGTGTCATGCAACGATCCCCTTGATTGGATTGGGTCGGGCCTGCGCCGTGGCCAGGAAGTCCAGCAACAGCTGGTTGACCAGGCGCGGCGACTCGACCGGCATCATATGCCGTTGTTCGGCCAGTACGGCGGCCCGCGCACCGGGAATGCGCTGGGCGAGCTGCTCGGCCATCTCCGGCGTCGAGCCCGGGTCCAGTTCGCCGGTGGCGATCAGGGTCGGCACGCGGATGTTGCCCAGGTCGTCGGCGCGGTACATGTCCTGGGTGGCGAACAGTTCGTAGGTGGTCAGGTAGCCCTGCGGGTCGTTGCTCGCCAGGGTCTGGCGGATCGCCGCGATCTGCGCCGGGTTGGCGGCCTGGTACTCACGGCTGAACCAGCGCGACAGCGCCGCCTCGGCGTTGGCGTCCGGCCCGTGCTGGGCGGCCTGGGCGGTGCGGGCGATGACGCCGGCACGCTGCTCCGGCGTGCGGTTGAACACGCTGTTGAGCACCACCAGGCCCTGCAGGTACTGGGGGTAGTGCAGGGCGAAGGCGCGGGCCACCAGCCCGCCCATGGAGAAGCCGATCACCGTGACCTGGGTCAGGCCCAGGTGATCGAGCAACTCGCGCAGCTGGTCGGCGTAACCGAGCAGCTCGGTGCCGGGCTCCGGGCGCGGGCTGTCGCCATGACCCAGCATGTCGTAGGCGATCACGCGGTACTGCGTGGCCAGGCCGACGACCTGGCCGCCCCACATTTCTTTGTTGAGGCCCACACCGTGGATCAGCACCACGGGTTGGCCTTGTCCGGTCGCCAGGTAGCTGGTGCCGGCGGGGGTACGTTCAGCGGTGAGCCGAATCATGGAGCGCTCCTGCACTTCTTGTTGGATCAGCGGTTCTGCTCGGCTTTCTCGGCAGCCAGCTCTTCCAGATCGATGTAGCGGTTGCCGATGCGCGGGTGCAGGCGGCCACCATCGGCGGCGCCGAGCACGACGATGATCTCGTCGGCACGCGGGGCGTCCTCGATCTGCATTTCCAGGGTGATGTAGTGGGAGCGCAGGCCTTCGTCGTCCTTGTGCATCATCGGGATCTGGATGGAGGTGCCGGGGCCACCGCGCTTGTTGGTGAAGCTCAGGTAGCTCTTGGCGTCCACCGCCTGGCGGTAGTGGTTGCCGAAGCGCAGGGTGTGGATCACTGCCGAGGCGTGCTCGATCTCACCGTCTGCACCGACCACGGCCGCCTTGCCGTAGGCCTCGATCTTGTCGGCGCCGCCGACCAGGGCCACCAGGCGCTCGACCATCAGGGCGCCGAGGTCGGAGCAGTTGGCCTTGATCTCGGGCTTGAGGTCTTCCACGAAACCGCGGCCCAGCCAGGGGTTCTTGATCACGACAGCCAGCCCGGCCATGGTCACGGGTTTCTCGGCGGCCTTGCCGCCTTCGATGAAGGTTTCTTCGACATAGCTGACGATCTTGCGGATTTCAAAACTCATGAACGGCTCCAGTCAGGTGGGCGGAAGTGTCTGTGCGTATGATGGTATACCATAATATCGGCAGTGCAAGTATCAGCTGTGACTTTCTGAAGGGGTGCAGATGGCCGGCGCCGTGTAGCCACATGCCGCGACGGTTGCAGGAAGGTGGAGGAGACCGGCGTGGCGTGCTGCCGTGGGGCCGGTTAAAAGGTGGGACAACGGGTGCGCGTACCCGGGCGCGGCCGGATACGCGTCAGCCCGCTATGGAAGAGCGGCTATTCGTAAAGACTGCCGCACAGCAGAAAGGTGGCGGCACAGCGCCAGGGGTTGGCGCCTGCCAGGCCCTGGCGGGCACCGAAGTCGCTGTCGTCGGCCCAGGCCAGGGCGCCGTCGAGGAAGTCCTCGATGGTGTCGTGGGCCCAGGCGCCGGTCTCCGGGGCGGCGAGGGCGCGCAGGCGGTCTTCGCGCAGGGCGCGGACGAAGGCGAGGAAGCTGGCGGCGTCCTCCACCTGCTCCAGCCGCTCGTTCAGCGTGGCGCTCATGCCGGCGCCTCGCTGCGGCGGATCTGTTCGAGGATGCTCGGGTCGTCGATCGCCCCGTCGCCCAGCAGCAGGAACAGCTTGCTGATGATTTCGCTGGTGCGCGCGTCGCTGTCGGCGAAGGGCAGGTAGAGGTCATCCGCCGGCTTGCCGGCCGGGACGATGCACAGGTAGTTGCCCGGCTCGATATGGATGACGCCGCTGCCCAGGTGCAGCCGGTAGCGCGCGCGGCTGCCGGCGATGTGGGCGTGGTGGCCCTCGCAGCGCACGTTGGCCAGCCCCAGGTTGCCCACCAGGGCCTGCACCAGCTCGGCGCGGCGCTGGATGACCTCGGCGCTGCCGGCGTGGGTGCCGGTCTCGCCGGTGAAGGCCACGGAGACGATCAGGTCGGCGTCGCGCAGGGTTTCGGAGAACACCAGCGGCGGGACCTCTTCCAGGGGCAGGGGCGTGCGGTCGCGGACGAATTCGATGGCCTGCAGGGTGATGGTCTCGGTCAGCGGCAGGTAGCGCTGCGCATCGGGGAAGTCGACGAAGGCGTACAGGCCCTGGCCCCAGTTGCGGAACACCTCCTCGCCGTCGTGGGTGGTCCAGCCCCGGGCCCGCAGCAGGCGGGCGGCCACGGCGCTGCGCAGCACATGGCCGGCGAAGCGCATGGACTTCAGGCCGTTCTCCCGTTCGGCCGGGGTCAGCAGGTACAGCTCGCGGAACACCTGCTTGAAGGGCTGCACCCGGCGCTGGGCCACCAGGGCCTGCTGCCAGGCGGAGAGCGCGCCGGCTTCGTACAGGTGCAGCGGGTGGGCGATCAGCAGCGGGCCTTCGATGGGGCGCGCCGGTCCGGTCAGCGGGCGCAGGGCGAAGGCGTCGCCGTCCAGCCAGCCCAGCAGGCCGTCGCCATCGCGCAGTACCAGGTGGTCCAGCAGCAGGCGCGCCGCCGGCATGCGCAGCAGTTGGCGCAGTTGCGCCGGCTCCAGGGCTTCGCCCCGGGCCATCATGGTTTCCAGGGTCAGGCGGAAGCGGCGGATCTGGTCCTTCATGCGGCCCTGCAGGGTCTTCAGCTCCGCGTGGCCGTCGTGCTTGCGCAGGGCGGCGGGCACCGACTTCAGGCGCTTGCCGCCCTTGCTGGCGACCATGACCGGGTTGAGGCCCTGCAACTCCAGCCACAGGTCGTAGCCGTCCAGGTGCAGGCGGTCCGGGGTCTGTTCGGCGATCTCCGCTTCCATCGCCCATTCCAGGCGGGTGGCGTCGCCGTAGCCGGCGGTGCGGGCGAGGTTCTCCAGGCCGGCCTGGATGGAGGCCTGGGAGTTGGCCTGGCGTTCGGCTCCGTAGCGCTCGACTTCGCGGTGGTAGCGCTTGAGGGCCAGGTAGCGCTCGCGGGTTTCGTCCGCGCCGCTGATGGGCAACAGGCCGTAGGCGCGCAGGGCGGCCTGGGCGTGGCGTTGCAGCTTCTTCTCCAGGGCCTTGCGCTCCAGGCCACGGAAGGCGTCCAGCAGCAGGCGGGTGTTGGGGAAGGCCCAGGGGGTGCCTTCCAGCGCGGCGAGGTAGTCGGCCAGGTGCCCGGCGTCGGCCTGGTCCAGGGCGGTCTGCAGGGCGTCGCGGTCCACCACGCCCAGCTCCGGGTCGTCGCTGCTTTGCAGGTCTTCCACCAGGCGCCCACTGTGGTCGACGGCCAGCGCCAGGTCGAGGTACAGGCGCTGCAGGGGCTTCAGGTCGCTCCAGCCGAGGGCGTCCAGCACCGCTTCGCTGGCTGCACCGCTGAAGGGCAGGGCGGTGAGCAGGCTGGCGCGGGGGAAGCCGGCGAGCTGCCCAGGCAGGGCAGCGGATTCGGTCGAGTCGAGTTGGCCGACATCGAGCAGGGCGATCAGCGCCCGGCCCTGGGGGTTGTCGTAGTGGTCGTTGAGGGTGCCCGGCTCCAGGCCGAGGCGTGTCAGCTCGCCCATGGCGGCCAGCAACCAGTGGGCGGTGGAGGTGCCGCGCTCGCCGATCAGGCTGCGCAGCTGCTCGGCGCTTTCCGGCAGCCGGGCTAGCGAGCGCTGGATGAAGGCGGCGTTGAGCGCGTCCAGCCGTTGTTCGCCGGGGCTGCTGCCTGCTGCGAGGGGCGGCAGGGTGCACAGGCTGTCGGCCCAGGTGCGCACGGCGTGCTCGTGCTGGGCGGCATCCAGGCGGCCGGCGTCGGCCAGGCCCACGGCGAAGCGCCGGATGGCGTCCTCGGCCCTGCCCTGGTAGCTCTCGGCCAGCCGTGGGTGATAGGCGTCTTCGAGGGGGCTGCGGCGGTCCCAGTCGCCGCTGAGCAGCCACTGGCCAAAGTCCAGCCAGGGGCTGTCGACGGGGTGTTCGGCCAGCAGCTCCAGGCAGTCTTCCAGGTTGGGGGTGGTCCAGGCGCTGGCGGGGGTGTGCCAGTAGTGACGGGCCACGTAGCCGGGGTGGAGGGCGTGGTCGCTGTCCTCGAAGGCGTGGGCCAGCATGTGCCGCACGCGCCGCTCCAGGGCCTGGAAGCTGTGTGCGCTCGGGTAGGCGGCGACACCGGCGCGGCTGGTGATCTGCAGCAGGCGCTGGCGGGTGTAGCGGTGTTCGGTTTCGTCGTGGCCCCAGCTGCGCGGGAACACCAGGGCGTCCACCAGTGCCTGCGGGCCGTCGGGGCCGGCTTCGGCGAGGAAGGCATCGGCCAGGGCCAGGCCGTCCACCTCATCCCAGAACGGGTGCTGGTGGCCGTCTTCGGCTAGCAGGGCGTCGCGCTCGGGCAGGGCATCCAGGGTGCGGTCGAGGAAGGCGTCGAGCAGGGCGATGCGGGCCTGCTGATGGGCGTCGGCTTGGTAATGCTGCATGAGGAGTCCGTTCGTGTTGGGGTCAGCCGCCGACCAGGGGCACCAGGCGCAGGAAAGTGAGCCGGGCCTGGGCGGGCAGGTCGAGGGAATGGTCGAGGTCGTTGAGCATCTGGCCGTCGAGGAGGATGCGGTAGCGGCGCTGGCGAAAGCCCTCCAGGGCGCGCCGCACTTCGGCTTCGGCGTCGATCCTGGGGGCGTCGGGGCGCTCGGCGTGCGGTTTGATGGCGCCTCGCGCGGCCTGGCGGCGGATCTCGTCGTCGCTGAGGTAGTCGGCAGGGGGGCTGACCTGGAGGCGGTCCAGCCAGCCGGCGACCGTCCGTTCGGCCACCTGGTGCAGCACCACCCGGCGGATCAGCTCGCCCAGGGTGAGCTGGGAGTCCGCCAGGTGCAGGTTGAGGTCGGGGGTGAGGGCCTCGTTGCGGGCCCCGCGCAGGACCAGGCTCTCGACGTGCAGCTCGGTGCTCATGCTGGCCCTCCAGGCCGGCGATTCAGGTGGGCGAGCGTAGCGCTGGCGCGGCCGGCGGAAAAGGCCGGCAGCGCGGGTTCGTGGCGGCGGTCACGGCGTCTTGCGGCCGCTCATGTGGCGCAGGTAGGCGACCAGTTGTTCCAGCTGCGCGTCATCGATGACCTGGGCGGGGAAGGCCGGCATGCGTGCTTCCGGCCAGCGGCGCAGGCTCTGCGGGTCGCGGATGTAGCGTTGCAGGAAGCCTTCGGCGAAGTATTCGGTGGGGTTGTAGGGCAGGTTCAGGTCGGGGCCGAACTGGGCGTCCCCGGCGCCGTTGAGGCGGTGGCAGGCCAGGCAGTTCTTCTGGAACAGGGCGAAGCCGGCCTGGATGTCGGCGCTGGCGTTCTGGGCTGGCAGCAGCGCAGGGAAGCGCTCGGCGACGGAGGCCAGGGCGCGGATCTTCACCACCTGGAAGGGCCATTGCTCGGGGCTGATGCCGCCGGCTTCGGGGGCGGTCCACACCAGGTAGAAGGGGCCGGCGCTGGGCTTGTCCTTGGCCAGGCCCGGCCAGGGCTTGGCCGGGTCTTCCACGGCCAGCCAGGCGCGGGCGCCCTCGCGGGCCAGCAGCGGGGCGGCGCTGAGTTCGGCGGCGAAGCCGTCGGCCGCCACGGCCTGCAGGTGCTGCTCCGGCGCCACCCCGGGCAGCAGGGCCGCCAGGGGCACGGCCCGGTAGGTCATGGCGCGCTTGTAGGCGACGTCCTGGGGGATGCGCACCTCCTGGGCCTGGGGATGGGCGAGCAGCTCGACGGTACTCAGGGTACGGGTACCGCCGGGCAGTTCCAGGGTCAGGTCGGCGGCGCGGGCCAGGCCGGTGGCGAGCAGCAGGGCAAGGAGCAGGTGGCGCATCAGGGGGCGTTCTCCAACAGGGGCTTGAGCCGGGTGTAGCCGCCGGCATTCTGCACGTTGGTATAGCCCCGGGCGAGCAGGTCGTCCTGGGCGATGCCGGAGCGCCGGCCGCTGCGGCAGTACAGGACGATGGGGGTGGATTTGTCCGGGGCGACCTCGGCGATGCGCTCGCCGATGTCTTCGAAGCCGATGTAGCGGGCACCGGGGAGCGCGCCTTCCTGGATCTCCTCCGGCGTACGCACATCGATCAGCACGGCGCCCTCCTGCTTCAGGGCCTCCAGGGCGGCGGCCTGGTCGACGTCGCCGGCGACCGCGTGGAGGCTGAGGGAGAGGGCGAGCGGGGTGATCAGATAGCGCATGGGTTCAGTTCCTTCCAAACAGTGACCGGTTGGACCCTAGCACACTCCAAAAAGGCTGTCCGACCGCTTTGGAACGCGGGTTCCAGCCCTGCGGGGGATGTCGTTTTGATGGCGTGCGGACGCTCCTTGCCCGCGCTGCGCCGCGTTGAGCGAGGCGTAGCGCAGGCAGGCGGTGGTCAACCGACCAGGCGAGTCAGATTGGGAAGGATCAGGATGAGCGTGGTGGCAAAGACGATAAGGCTCGCCTGCCGCATCTTCGGCTGTTTGAACATGGCCAACTGCCTTTCTTCTTGTTGGGGCGCGGCGTCGGGCCCTTACGGCCTGGCCTGGTGCTGGCGCCCCGTGGCGTTGCTGATCGACCGCTCCGGCATGACCCGGCAACGGCCCCTTGCCCGTTGAACACTAGGTGCGGCCCGCCCGGCGGCTTAGAACGCTTGGGATCAAGCCGCCGGCCTTTACCCTCGGCTTTGCCATAGCGGCAGGGGCGAGCCTTGGGCCAGAGCCTCGCGTTGACCCCAGGGTCAGCCGACCGTTCGTCTGAGCGCCGTGGTCAATGGCGCTGAGCAGTTCGGTCATTGAGCCGGCGGGCGTCGCCGTTAAGGTAGACCCACCGTGGTCGGCCCCGGGTCGGCCCGTCTGCCTAACGACAAGAGAGAACGCCATGACCGAAGCATTTATCTACGACGCGGTGCGCACGCCCCGCGGCAAAGGCAAGAAGGACGGGGCGCTGCACAGCGTCAAGCCGGTCAACCTGATCGCCGGGCTGCTCAGGGCTCTGGAGGCGCGCAACAAGTTGGATACCAGCCAGGTGGACGACATCGTTCTCGGCTGCGTGACCCCGGTGGGCGACCAGGGCGCCGACATCGCCAAGACTGCCGCGCTGGTGGCCGACTGGGACGAGACCGTTTCGGGCCAGCAGATCAACCGCTTCTGCGCGTCGGGCCTGGAGGCCGTGAACCTCGCCGCGATGAAGGTGCGTTCCGGCTTCGAGGACCTGGTGGTGGCCGGTGGCGTGGAATCCATGTCGCGCATCCCCATGGGCTCTGACGGTGGCGCCTGGGCCATGGACCCGGAAACCAACCTGCACACCAACTTCGTGCCCCAGGGTATCGGTGCCGACCTGATCGCCACCCTGGAAGGCTTCAGCCGCCAGGACGTGGACGCCTTCGCCCTGCGCTCCCAGCAGAAGGCCGCCCGCGCCAGCGCCGACGGCTCGTTCAGCAAATCCCTGGTGCCGGTCACCGACCAGAACGGCATCGTGCTGCTGGATCACGACGAGTTTATCCGCGGCGAATCCACCCTCGAAGGCCTCGGCGCGCTCAAGCCGAGCTTCGAGATGATGGGCCAGATGGGCTTCGACGCCACCGCGCTGCGCAAGTACAGCCACGTCGAGCGCATCCACCACGTGCACACCCCGGGCAACAGTTCCGGCATCGTCGACGGCGCCGCCGCGATGCTCATCGGCTCTGCAGCCAAGGGCAAGGAACTGGGTCTCAAGCCCCGCGCACGTATCGTCGCCACGGCGGTGACCAGCACCGACCCGACCATCATGCTCACCGGCCCGGCGCCGGCCACCCGCAAGGCCCTGGCCAAGGCCGGGCTGTCGGTGGCGGACATCGACCTGTTCGAGGTCAACGAAGCCTTCGCCTCGGTGGTGATGAAGTTCATGAAGGACATGGGCGTGCCGGAGGAGAAGGTCAACGTCAACGGCGGTTCCATCGCCATGGGCCACCCCCTGGGCGCCACCGGCTGCGCCATCCTCGGCACCCTGCTCGACGAGCTGGAGAAGCGCCAGCTGCGCTATGGCCTCGCCACCCTTTGCGTGGGTGGCGGCATGGGTATCGCAACGATCATTGAACGGGTTTGAGGCCGGAGAACAAAAATGACTGACGCCATCCGTTACGAAAAAGGCCCGGACAACATCGTCGTCCTGACCATCGACATGCCCGGCCAGAGCGCCAACACCATGAACGCGGTGTACCACGAGGCCATGGGCGCCACCGTGGACCGCCTGGAAGCCGAGAAGGATTCCATCGCCGGGGTCATCGTCACCTCCGCCAAGAAGACCTTCTTCGCCGGCGGCGACCTCAACGAACTGATCAAGGTCACCCAGGCCGACGCCAACGGCTTCTACCAGATGATCCTCAAGATCAAGGGCCAGCTGCGCCGCCTGGAGAGCCTCGGCAAGCCCGTGGTCGCCGCCATCAACGGCGCGGCCCTGGGCGGCGGCTGGGAAATCTGCCTGGCCTGCCACCACCGCATCGCCCTTGACGAGAGCCACGTCCAGCTCGGCCTGCCGGAAGTCACCCTGGGCCTGCTGCCCGGTGGCGGCGGCGTGGTGCGCATGGTGCGCCTGCTGGGCATCGAGAAGGCGCTGCCGTACCTAGCCGAAGGCAAGAAGGTGCGCCCGGACCAGGCCCTCAAGGCCGGCCTGATCCACGACATCGCCAAGGACCGCGACGAGCTGCTGGCCAAGGCCCGCGCCTTCATCGCCGCCAACCCCACGGCCGTGCAGCCCTGGGACGTGAAGGGCTACAAGATCCCCGGTGGCACCCCGTCGACCCCGGCCGTGGCGCAGATGCTGGCCATCGCCCCGAGCGTGCTGCGCGACAAGACCAAGGGCTGCTTCCCGGCGCCGGAGAAGATCATGTGCGCCGCCGTCGAAGGCACCCAGGTGGACTTCGACACCGCCCAGTTGATCGAGGCGCGCTACTTCACCGAGCTGACCACCGGCCAGGTGGCGAAGAACATGATCGGCACCTTCTGGTTCCAGCTGAACGAGATCAACGCCGGCAGCTCCCGGCCCAAGGGCCCGGCCCGCCATGAAACGAAGAAGGTCGGCGTGCTCGGCGCCGGCATGATGGGTGCGGGCATCGCCTACGTCTCCGCCGCCGCCGGCATCGAGGTGGTGCTCAAGGACGTCTCCATCGAAGCCGCCGAGAAGGGCAAGGCGTACTCCGCCGGCCTGCTGGACAAGAAGGTCGCCCGTGGCCACATGAGCGCGGAGAAGCGCGACGCCTTCCTCGCCCGCATCAAGCCGACCGTGGATGACGCCGACTTCGACGGCTGCGACCTGATCATCGAGGCCGTGTTCGAGAACCGCGAGCTGAAGGGCAAGGTCACCGCCGCCGCCGAGGCGGCTGCCCTGCCGGATGCGGTGATCGCCTCCAACACCTCCACGCTGCCCATCACCGGGCTGGCCACCGCCGTGGCCAAGCCGGAGAAGTTCATCGGCCTGCACTTCTTCAGCCCGGTCGACAAGATGCCGCTGGTGGAGATCATCCGGGGCGAGAAGACCTCGGACGAGACCCTGGCCCGTGGCTTCGACTACGTGCTGCAGATCAAGAAGACTCCCATCGTGGTCAACGACAGCCGCGGCTTCTTCACCTCGCGGGTGTTCGGCACCTTCACCAACGAAGGCATCGCCATGCTCGGCGAGGGCGTGTCGGCGGCGATGATCGAGAACGAGACCCGCAAGGCCGGCATGCCGGTGGGCCCGCTGGCGATCTCCGACGAGGTCTCCATGAGCCTGATGACCCACATCCGCAACCAGACCGCCGCCGACCTCAAGGCCGAAGGCAAGGCGATGCCGCAGCACCCGGCCTTCGCCGTGATCGACCTGATGGTCAACGAGTTCAAGCGCCCCGGCAAAGCGGCCGGCGGCGGCTTCTACGAGTACCCGGCAGGCGGCAAGAAGCACTTGTGGCCGGAGCTGAAGGCGCGCTTCGAGAAGGCCGACCGGCAGATCCCGCAGGAAGACGTGCGCGACCGCATCCTGTTCATCCAGGCCATCGAGACCGTGCGCTGCGTGGAGGAGGGCGTGCTGCTGTCCACCGCCGACGCCAACATCGGCTCGATCTTCGGCATCGGCTTCGCCGCCTGGACCGGCGGGGCGCTGCAGTTCATCAACCAGTACGGCCTGGACGACTTCGTCGCCCGTGCCCGCTACCTGGCCGAGCAGTACGGCGAGCGCTTCGAGCCGCCGGCGCTGCTGCTGGAGAAGGCGGCGAAAGGGGAAACCTTCTGAGCCACGCGCGGGTCTGTCACCACAGGCCCGCACCCTGCTGAAAAACGTGCGGATAGCGACCTGCAGGGCGCTGTCCGCACGCGCTCGGGCGACTGCCGGCCGTTATAATGCGCGGCATTCTGCCTAGGAGCCTTCATGTCGAGCCACGCCCTGCACAACGTCATCGCAATCATCTGGTTCATCGTCTGCTGGGTCGGCTACACCCGCTACGCCATCTGGAAGGGCCGCGACACCCCCTGCCTCGCCTCGGTCATGCACCTCTACCGCGAGGACTGGATGCGCCGGCTGCTGATGCGCGACAACCGCATTGCCGATGCCAGCGTGATCGCCAACCTGGAGCGCAACGCGTCGTTCTTCGCCTCCAGCACCCTCATCATCCTCGCCGGCGTGCTCACCGTGCTGGGTTCCACCGAGCGCGCGGTGTCGATCCTCGCCGACCTGCCGTTCGTGCAGTCGGCCACCCGGGGCATCTCCGAGGTCAAGCTGCTGTCCATCGCGGTGGTGTTCGTCTACTCCTTCTTCACCTTCAGCTGGTGCATGCGCCAGTACAACTTCGCCGCCGTGCTGGTGGGGTCGGCGCCGCTGATCGGTGAGCGCAACGTGGGCGACCAGGAGCGCAAGGACTTCGCCGAGCGCACCGCGCGGGTCATCTCCCTGGCGGCCAACCAGTTCAACCTGGGCCTGCGCAGCTACTACTTCGGCCTGGCCATGCTGGCCTGGTTCATCAACCCCTGGTTCTTCATGATCGTGACGGCGGGTGTGGTGCTGGTGCTGTACCGCCGCGAGTTCCATTCCGCCGTTCTGGACGTGATGGTCTACACCCCGACCCGGGCGCCCGAGCCGCCCAAGGAGAAAGAGGAATGAGTCTGCCGTTCTGGTGTGTGCTTCTTGCTGTGCTGCTGACCTACATCCCACGGATTTTCGTGGGCAAGGCAATGAAGGAGGAGGGCAGTGGTTACGACAACCACAACCCCCGGATCCAGCAGGCGCGCCTCACCGGGCTCGGGGCGCGGGCGCTGGCGGCGCACCTCAACAGCATCGAGATGTTCCCGCTGTTCCTCGCCGGGGTGCTGATGGCCCACACCACCGACACCCGTGGCTGGCTGGTGGACGGCCTGGCGCTGACCTTCATCGCGGCGCGGCTGGTGTTCCTGTTCTGCTACTTGCGCGACCTGTCGACGCTTCGCAGCCTGGCCTGGTTCGTCAGCCTGCTGTGCTGCCTGGTGCTGATGCTCAGCCCGGCACTCTGACCCCATGGCCCCGGCCAGGCCGGGGTACCCTCCTGCCGAGCGCTGCCTTGCTGGCAGCGCCCGGCCCTTCAAGGCATTCCCGCGGGTACAACCTCACCCATCACGGGCGGCGGAAGGCTGCCCGGCGGAGGTATCCCGGGTGGCCGGGCGGGCCGGTTCGGCCTGGGGCGGCTGGCTGGCCGCGAGCAACGAGTCCAGCGCCTGGGAGGCGGACTCCTCGGCAGCGGCGAGGCGATCTTCGGTGGTTGGTTCGCAGGCACTGAGCGCCAGCGTGAGGGCGAGGCAGAGGGGCAGGGCCAGGCGTTTGCGCACGGTGGTCCTCCTGGACAAGGCGGACGGTAGGGCATGAGGCCGCCAGCCAGGGCTGGCGGCCTGCAGGTTACTGCTGGGTGCCGCCTTGCGGGGCGGCCGGCGAAGGGGTTTCGCCCGGTGCAGTGCTGGGTGCGGCAGGGGTGGGTGCCGGCTGGGTCGGCGGAGTCGCTTCCGGTTGCGTGGTGGCCGGCGGGGTCGCCGGTTGGGCGGCTTTCTCATCCGAGGGCTTGTCGCAGGCGGCCAGGCCCAGGGCAGAGGCGAGCAACAGGCTGTAGGCGAGAGGCTTTTTCATGTAGGTCTCCTTGGTCCGATGAATGTCGAGACCCCCTTTCGAACCCCATGGTCGGCCGGAAGTTCAGTCGGGCCTGCCCGGCGGTTGGCCGGCGGCGGTATCATGCGCGCCTTACCGCCAACGCCATGGGAAGTACCGGATGAGCGAAAACCCGATCTTCGACAACGCCCAGCGATTCCTCGCTGTGCTGCGTCACTGCCAGGTCCTCGGGATGCGCGTGCACAGCGCCGACCGCCAGGGCCTGACCCTCTGCCTGCCGTACAGCGAGCAGATCATCGGCAACCCGGAGACCGGCGTGATCCATGGCGGCGCCATCACCACCCTGATGGACACCACCTGCGGCATCTCCACCGTGTGCGTGCTGCCGTCCTTCGAGATCTGCCCGACCCTGGACCTGCGCATCGACTACATGCACCCGGCCGAGCCGAACAAGGACGTCTACGGGTTCGCCGAGTGCTACCGCGTCACCCCGAACGTGATCTTCACCCGTGGCTACGCCTACCAGGACGACCCCGAGCAGCCCATCGCCCACGTGGTCGGCGCCTTCATGCGCATGGGCAAGGCCATCGGCGGGAAGACCGGGAAATCCGGAGGTGCGGCATGAGCCTGGACCTGAGCGCCCTGGTGCGCGAAGCCCACGAGAAGAACGACTACGACGCCCTGGTGCGTGCCATTCCCTATGCGCGCCTGCTGGGCATCGAATGCCTGCGCTTGGGCGACGACATGGTCTTCCGCCTGCCCGCCAGCAAGGACAGCATCGGCAACCCGACCTTGCCGGCGATCCACGGCGGGGTGATCGCGGGGTTCATGGAACACGCCGCGATGCTTCACCTGCTGACCTTCATGGGCACGCCACATTTGCCCAAAATCATCGACTTCTCGATAGATTACCTGCGCGCCGGGCACTATCGTGACACCTACGCCCACTGCCAGGTCTGGCGACAGGGGCGGCGCGTCGCCAACGTCGCCATCACCGCCTGGCAAACCACTCAGACCGAGCCCATCGCCACCGCTCGAGCCCACTTCAAGGTCGACGAACCCTGACCCGTGGCCGGGCGCGATGCGCCCGGTCCATGCAACAAGGAATCCTGGATGGATGCGCTCCTGATCCTCGGCGGCCTGCTGTCGATCCTCTTCAGCCTGGTCTGGCTGGTCATGCTGGCTTTCGGTACCAGCTTGCTGTGGGGCTTCGGCAGCCTGCTGCTGCCGCCGATCACCCTGGCCTACATCGCGGCGCACTGGCGCACCGCGCGCAAGGCCGTGATGCTCCTCGCGCTGGGCATCATCCCGCTGGTGGTGGGCCTGACCATGCTGGCCTACCGCGACCCCGAGCGCCTGCATGCGCTGCTCAGCCTCGACTGGGCCAAGCCGGAGAAACAGGCCCCGGGCGAGCTGGCCATCCACCTGCGGGGCGAGCTCAACGGCGAGCCTTTCCTGCCCCAACAGGCCGAGCTGATCGACGGCGTGCTGAGCCTGCGCGAAGGGCAGGACTTCTTCGCACGGCGCGAGGTGAGCATCCGCCTGCCCAGCCAGCCCGAAGGCGACGTGCGCCTGGACATCCTCCCGGAAGACCCGGGCAGCAAGCCCGAAGTGGAGATCAGCTGGCTGCTCCCCGAGCAGGAGCTGCCGGAGGCCCGCCGCCTGAGCAAGGGCTACACCCTGCACCTGGACCTCAAGCGCACCGGCCCCAACACGCTGGCCGGCGGCTTCCACCTGGTGCTGCCGCCGCAACTGCGTACCACCCTGAGTGGCGACCTGGAGCTGTTCACCGACCGCCTGCGCTACGCCAACGGCCAGGTCGACCTGCGCCACGACTCCCAGGACACCCTCGCCTACGTCGCCCATGACTACCTGCAGCGTCGTTTCGCCACCCGCGAGGTGCAGGTCACCCACCTGCCGCCGGTGAGCCTGCCGGCCCGCGACCTGGACCTGGACGTGGAGGCCCGCATCGACGGCGTGGCCCAGCGCCTGCCGCTGCAGTTCTTCAAGAGCGACCTGCGTGGCTGGGGCATCCGTGGCGATGCCTTCCCGCCGTTGCCGGCCGTGGAAGCCAAGCCCGCCACCGCCGAGGCCGAGCCCGAAGAGGCGCGCCCCAGCCGCCCGGTGGACCGCCGCCAGCGCTTCTCCCTGGAGCGCCTGCTGACCAACCCCAACCGCTACCAGAACCTCACCGTACGGGTGCAGACCGCCCGAGGCAGCCAGGTGGAAGGGCGCTTCACCGGGATCAACCCCGATGGCCAGGTGGTGATCCAGCGCAACGTCTCCGGCGCCGGTTCCGCCAGCTTCGTGCTGCGTCCCGAGGAAATCGCCCGGATCGAATTGCTGGAGCCCTGAGCCCGCTTCCACCCCGCCAGGCGTGCGCTCCCGCGCATCCTGGCGACGCCGCTCGTAGCGTCGTGTGAAAAAAGCCCTTGAAATTCCACAGCATGGCCCCATCTCGGCTGACATCCGCCGCCCCTGCGGCTTCAACCGTCCTTGGAGCTAGATGACCATGAGTGTGGAAACTCAAAAAGAAACCCTGGGCTTCCAGACCGAGGTGAAGCAACTGCTTCACCTGATGATCCATTCCCTCTATTCGAACAAGGAAATCTTCCTCCGCGAGCTGATTTCCAACGCCTCCGACGCCGCCGACAAGCTGCGTTTCGAAGCCCTGGCCAAGCCCGAGCTGCTCGAAGGCGGTGCCGAGCTGAAGATCCGCGTGAGCTTCGACAAGGACGCCAAGACCGTCACCCTCGAAGACAACGGCATCGGCATGAGCCGCGATGAAGTCATCGCCCACCTCGGCACCATCGCCAAGTCCGGCACCGCCGACTTCCTGGAGAACCTGTCGGGCGACCAGAAGAAGGATTCGCACCTGATCGGCCAGTTCGGCGTGGGCTTCTACTCCGCCTTCATCGTCGCCGACAAGGTGGACGTGTTCACCCGTCGCGCCGGCCTCTCCGCCGCCGATGGCGTGCACTGGTCCTCCCGCGGCGAGGGCGAATTCGACATCGCCAACGTCGAGAAGGCCGAGCGCGGCACCCGCATCGTCCTGCACCTGAAAGCCGGCGAGGAAGAGTTCGCCGATGGCTGGCGCCTGCGCAACGTCATCAAGAAGTACTCCGACCACATTGCCCTGCCCATCGAACTGCCGAAGGAGCACCACGGCGAAGAGAAGGACAAACCGGCCGAGCCGGAGTGGGAAACCGTCAACCGTGCCAGCGCCCTGTGGACCCGTCCGCGCACCGAGGTGAAGGACGAGGAGTACCAGGAGTTCTACAAGCACATCGCCCATGACTTCGAGAACCCGCTGTCCTGGAGCCACAACAAGGTCGAAGGCAAGCTGGAATACACCTCGCTGCTCTACGTACCGGGCCGCGCACCGTTCGACCTGTACCACCGCGAAGCGTCGAAGGGCCTCAAGCTCTACGTCCAGCGCGTGTTCATCATGGACCAGGCCGAGCAGTTCCTGCCGCTGTACCTGCGCTTCATCAAGGGCGTGGTGGACTCCAACGACCTGTCCCTGAACGTCTCCCGCGAGATCCTTCAGAACGGCCCGGTGATCGACTCCATGAAGTCGGCACTGACCAAGCGCGTGCTGGACATGCTGGAGAAACTGGCCAAGAACGAACCCGAGCAATACAAGGGCTTCTGGAAGAACTTCGGCCAGGTCCTCAAGGAAGGCCCGGCGGAAGACTTCGCCAACAAGGAGAAGATCGCCGGCCTGCTGCGCTTCGCCTCCACCCACGACGAAAGCGGCGAGCAGAGCGTCGGCCTGGCCGACTACCTGGGCCGCCTGAAGGACGGCCAGGACAAGGTCTACTACCTCACCGGCGAGTCCTACGCCCAGGTGAAGAACAGCCCGCACCTGGAAGTCTTCCGCAAGAAAGGCATCGAAGTGCTGCTGCTCACCGACCGCATCGACGAGTGGCTGATGAGCTACCTCACCGAGTTCGACGGCAAGCAGTTCGTCGACGTCGCCCGTGGCGACCTGGACCTCGGCAAGCTGGACTCGGAAGAGGACAAGAAGGCCCAGGAAGAAGTCGCCAAGGCCAAGGAAGGGCTGGTGGAGCGCCTGAAGGGCGCGCTGGGCGAGCAGGTGGCCGAGGTGCGTGTCTCCCACCGCCTGACCGACTCCCCGGCGATCCTCGCCATCGGCGAACAGGACCTGGGCCTGCAGATGCGCCAGATCCTCGAAGCCAGCGGGCAGAAGGTGCCGGACTCCAAGCCCATCTTCGAGTTCAACCCCAGCCACCCGCTGATCGAGAAGCTGGACAACGAGCAGGATGAAGAGCGCTTCGGCGAGCTGTCCCACATCCTCTTCGACCAGGCCGCCCTGGCCGCCGGCGACAGCCTGAAGGACCCGGCCGCCTATGTGCGCCGCCTGAACAAGCTGCTGGTGGAACTCTCCGCCTGAGTCGAACGGTCGTAACCGCTGCCATGAAAAAGCCCGCGTCAGCGGGCTTTTTCATGGGGCATTGGCGATCAGAAGATGCCTTTCTTGCTGGCCTCCAGGATGGTGGCCTTGTTGTTGTCGTAGTGAACCTGGTTGATTTTGGTGAAGGGGTTGGCCACGAAGGCGCCCGGAAGCAGGAGGATCTGGATCCAGGTGCGGACGCCATCCTCCTTGGTCAGCGTGGCCAGCACCTGCCCGTTGCGATCGCGGTAGATGGTTTCGGTGATCACGCGGTCTTCACCGGTTGCCGGGATGACGCCGAGTGTGAAGCCGCTGATGAACGCCAGCGCCATGCTCCCGTGGCCATCGTTGGTCACCTTGACCTCCGCCGTGATGTCGGCATCGCCAAAGCCTTCGTTGACCGACGAGAACAGGTTCGACTCCTGGTAGGCCTTGCCAACGATGTCGGACCACGACTTGACCACGGCCGGTGCAGCTGTGCTGTCCGCATCGTTCATCTTCATCCGGCCTTCCACGACATAACGCAGCGAAGGCTTCTGTTCCTTGGCCGCCGGCCAGGCGCCCAGGTCAGCGGTTTCGCCGGAGCGGAAGCCCGCGCAACCGGTGAGCAGGGCCAGGCCCAGGAAGAGGGCGGAGATTCGCAGGAGACGGGTCATTTCGTGTGTTTCCCAAGGTCGGATTGATACTGGTTGAGCAGGTCGTCGAGCGCGCTGCGGCGCTCCGGGCTGCCGTTGACGGTGCCCATCGAGTAGAGCGAGACGCTGTGTTCGGCGTGCTGGCGGGTCTGGTAGCTGTAGAGCAGCTTGCCCTGCGCATCGCTGACCTGGAGGCGGCCGCTGACGTTGGACTCGTCGATGTGGGTCGTGCCGCCGAACCAGATGTAGCCGGTCAGGGTCACGATGGCGAAGGGGAAGTAGCCGCCATAGGGCCGACGGTGGACGTTGTAGGTGTCGAAGCTGAACGAGAGCACCTGGTCATCGGCCGCGACGGCCTGGCCGGGCATGCGCACATTGCTGAACCGATTGCTCGCCTTGAGGTAGTTACCCAGGCTGAGGGTCATGCCGGTGGACTGGGTCTTTCCGGCATTCCAGTTGACGAAGGTCTTGTCGGTGACCTCCACGCTGGCCAGGGCGACGCTTTGCTGGCTGGTGGTGGCGGTCTTGTCGGGAGTGGGGAAATCCGTGCCCTGGGGCACGGTAGCGCACCCCGTCAGCATGGACAGGGCGAGAAGGACAGCGGCGAAAGGCCCCTTCATGTCACGCTCCTTGTGAGGGAAATGGTCGAGTGTTCTTGGCGCCGGAAAAACGGCGGCGGAATGATGCCGATATGATGGCTCGCTCGCAATGGGGCGCGGTGAATCCGTGCAGCGAAACGCGAAACCCTGCACGAATGGCCGGCGGAGCCTGTCCAAACGGTCGCATGCGCTCGGTGCGCGGTGGCGCTAAGCTCCACTGCCGGCCGATGAGGCCCCGCCGAGTGGCTGCCCAATCCCATCCGTCCCGAGAGAGGTGATCCATGACCCAGATCCGCGCCCATGCCATCCGTTACGAACTCGACGGGCAGGCCTTCGAAGGCCAACTGGTCTATGACCCCAGCGTGCAGGACCCGCGCCCCGGGCTGGTGATGGCGCCCAACTGGTTCGGCATCACCGAGACCGCCGTGGAAACGGCACGCCAGGTGGCCGAGGAGCGGCGTGTGGTGCTTGTGGCGGATCTCTATGGCGCCGAGGTACGGCCGAAGGATGCCGAGGCAGCGGCTGCTGCCATGCAACCGCTGAAGGAGGATCGCGCCTTGCTGCGCCGCCGCATGCAGGCTGCGCTGCAGGCCCTGCTGGAGCAACACGCGGTGGCCATCGATCCCCAGCGCCTGGCGGCCTTCGGCTTCTGCTTCGGCGGCACCTGCGCGCTGGAGCTGGGCCGTGCCGGGGCCGAGCTCAAGGCCTTCGTCTCCTTCCATGGCGCGCTGGACACCCCCGACCCCGCCGACGCCCGCCACATCAAGGGCGCCGTGCTGGTGCTGGACGGCGCCTCCGACCCGCTGGTACCGCGCACGCAACTGCCGGCCTTCGCCGAGGAAATGAGCGCTGCCGGGGTCGACTGGCAACTGCTCAGCTACGGCGGAGCGGTGCATTCCTTCACCGATCCCGAGGCGAATCGCCCCGGCGTCGCGCAGTACAACCCCAAGGTGGCGCGACGGGCCTTCGCCGCCATGGACGCGTTGCTGGACGAAGTCTTCCTGTAGCGGCCAGCCGGCGCTTGGCAAGGGGGCGGGATGATGGCATTTTGCCGGAGCCCCGCCCCCTGATTTCCGCTCATCGGCATTTGACCGGATGGGCAAGAGGGCATTGACTCCAGACACGCCAGTCGCTGCCCTCGAGACCCACCCGATGTTCGAGTTCTCCCGGTTCTTCTTCGACAACGACCAGCCCACGCTGCTGGTCTTCGGCAGTCACAATCCCTGGCTGGTGCTGTTGTCGGTCTGCATCGCCATCTTCACCTCCGCCATGGCCCTGCAACTGGCCGGCATGGCCCGTCTCAGCCGCGTCCCGCTGTACCGCCAACTGGCCATCGGCACCGGTGCCGTGGCCCTGGGTGGCGGCGTCTGGGCCATGCACTTCATCGGCATGCTGGCCTTCCAGCTGTGCGCCGCCGTGCGCTACGACCCCGGCCTGACCGTGCTCTCCATGCTGCCCAGCCTGTTCGCCTCCTGGATCGCGCTCAACCTGCTGTCGCGCCGCCGGGTGTCGCCGGTGCAGTTCGTCATGGGTGGCGTGCTGGTGGGGGCGGGGATCGGCGCCATGCACTACAGCGGCATGGCGGCCATGCAACTGGCGCCGCTGCTGCGCTACGACCCGCTGATGTTCGGGCTGTCGATCCTGGTCGCCGTGGTGCTGGCGATCATCGCCCTGTGGGTGCGTTTCGGCCTGCGGGGACGCGTCAGCGGGGTGCGCGCCATCCTGCTCAGCGGCACGGTGATGGGGCTGGCCATCAGCGGCATGCACTACACCGGCATGGCGGCGGCGCGTTTCACCGGCATCGAGGAATTCAGCATGCCGCAGCCGGTGGTGGGCGCGGCCTACCTGGCGATGGCGGTGGCCATGGCCACCGTGGCCCTGAGCCTGCTGGTGGCGGCGGTCAACGGCCTGTTGCGCTACCGCGAGCTGTTCCGCGAACTGGAGGCCGGCCGCGACCACCTCAACTCGCTGCTGGATGCCGCCTTCGAGGTGATCTTCACCATCGACCACCAGGGCGTCATCCGCTCCGTCAACAATGCCGTCTCCGGCCTGTATGGCTGGCAACCCGAGGAGCTGATCGGCCGCCACATGAGCCTGCTGATGCCCGAGCGGCATTCCCGGCAGTTCACCGAGGCGCTGGAGCAGTACCGGCTGACCGGGATGTCCCGTCTTTCCGGCAGCGAGCTGGAGGTGTCGGGCATCGGCCGCGATGGGCGGGAGATTCCCGTGCGGGTCAGCCTGGGCGTGACCCAGCGCGACGGCAACCCCTGGTTCGTGGTCTTCGTCGCCGACATCAGCGAGCGCAAGGCCATGGAGCAGGCCCTGCGTGACAGCGAGCAGCAGTACCGTTCGCTGATCCGCAACATCCCCGGCGTGTCCTTCCGCTGCCTGATGGACGAGCGCTGCAGCACCCGCTTCGTCAGCGACGCGGTGCGCCGCGTCACCGGCTGGCCGGCGGAGTCCTTCATGAGTGGCGAGCGCTCGCTGATCGAGCTGTGCCACCCGGATGACCGCGAGCGGGTGCTGGACGAGGTCAACGACGCCGCCCGCCTGGGGCGCAGCTACGTGGTGGAGTACCGCCTGTTCGACCGCGACGGCCACGAGCACTGGGTGTGGGAGAGCGGCAGCGTCGACGTCGATGCCCAGGGCGTGCCGCGCTGGGTGGACGGCGTGATGCTGGACCAGACCGAGACCAAGCTGCGCAACGCCGAATACGAGGGCAAGGTGACCGCCATCAGCAAGGCCATGGCGCTGATCGAGTTCGACCTCACCGGCCACGTGCTGGAGGTGAACGAGAACTTCCTCGACCTGTTCGGCTACACCCGCGAGGAGCTGATCGGCCAGCACCACCGCATCTTCTGCGACGCCGACCTGGTGGCCAGCGAGCGCTACCGCCTGTTCTGGGAAGACCTGCGCGAGGGCCATTTCCGCTCCGGGGAGTACCGCCGGCTCGGCAAGGACGGGCGCGACGTGTGGATCCAGGCCACCTACAACCCGATCCTCGATGCCGACGGCCGCCCCTTCAAGATCCTCAAGCTGGCCACCGACCTGACCCCACGGCGAATGATGGAGCAGGACCTGCGCAACGCCCGCGACCGCGCCGAGCAGGCCGCCGCTGCCCGCAGCAGCTTCCTGGCCAACATGAGCCACGAGATCCGCACGCCGATGAACGCCATCATCGGCTTCACCGAACTGCTGCTGGACACGCCCCTGGGCGAAACCCAGCGCCGCCACCTGCGCACCGTGCAGCATTCCTCGCGCTCCCTGCTGGGCTTGCTCAACGACATCCTCGACACCGCCAAGCTCGACCGGGGCGCCATCGAGCTGGAGGACATCGACTTCTCCCTGCGCGAACTCTGCGAACAGGTCTGCGACTCCCAGCGCCTGGGCGCCGAGCGCAAGGGGCTGAGCCTGGAGCTGGACTACGCCGAGCACCTGGGCGACTACTTCCGCGGCGACCCGTTGCGCCTGCAGCAGGTGGTCACCAACCTGCTGGGCAACGCCGTCAAGTTCACCGAGCGCGGCCGCGTGCGCCTGGTGGTGGACGGCGCCCCCGGCGCCCTGCGCCTGGCCATCCACGACACCGGCATCGGCATCGCCGCCGATCGCCTGGAGAAGATCTTCGACCCCTTCGCCCAGGCCGACGCCTCCATGAGCCGGCGTTTTGGCGGCACCGGGCTGGGCACCACCATCTCCCGTCAACTGGTGGAGCTGATGGGCGGGCGCATCCGCGTCGAGAGCCGGGAAGGCGAGGGCAGCGTGTTCACCGTCGAGGTGCCGCTGGCCGCCGGTGAGCGCGCCCACGTCAATGCACTGCGCCAGAGCGCACCCACCTTGCCGCCGCTGCGCATCCTGGCAGCGGACGACGTGGCGCAGAACCTGGAGCTGCTCACCCTCAACCTCGAACGCCTGGGGCACCGCGTGCACGGCGTGGAAGACGGCGCGGCCGCAGTCGCCGCCTTTGGCGAGCAGGCCTTCGACCTGGTCCTGATGGACGTGCAGATGCCCGGCATGGACGGCCTGGAAGCCAGCTGTGCGATCCGCCAGCGCGAGCAGGCCGAAGGCCGGCGCCCGGTGCCGATCATCGCCCTGACCGCCAGCGTGCTCGACCGCGACCGGCAGAACGC
This sequence comes from Pseudomonas sp. FeS53a, assembly GCF_000931385.1. NCBI lineage: Bacteria > Pseudomonadati > Pseudomonadota > Gammaproteobacteria > Pseudomonadales > Pseudomonadaceae > Pseudomonas > Pseudomonas sp. FeS53a. The sequence goes on along the minus strand of NZ_JYFT01000054.1, from coordinate 9,322 downwards.
GCTGGACGCCGGCATGAACGGCTTTGCCGGCAAGCCGCTGGACATGGCCGAGCTGCTGCACGAGATGGCCCGGCTGCTGGGCGTGGAGCCGGGCCGTGATACCGACCCGGCAGCGGCCCAGGCGCCGGCGGACCCGGATGCGCTGTTCGACTGGGTCCGGGGCCAGCAGCTGTGGGGCGGCGCCGTGCAGATGGCCGCTGCCATCGTGCGCTTCCTCGACGAGCAGGAGCGACTCCTCGGCCACCTGCGCGAGGCTGTCCGGCAGGGCGACTTCAGCGACGTGGTGGCCAACGCCCACCGCCTGCGCGGCGCCGCCGCCAACCTCGGGCTGGACGAGATGGCCGCCTGCGCCGCCGAGCTGGAGCATGCCGGCAGCGGCGGCCAGCCGCAGGCCCTGGAGGCGCTGCTGCAGCAACTGGCGGCTATCATGACCAGGGTCCGCGCCGCGGTCCCGGTGTTCCCGGCGGAGGCCGAGGTGGCGTCCGCGCCGGTCCCGCGGGAGGCCCTGCTGGAGGCCAGTCGCCGTCTGGCCGCCGAGCTGGCCCGTGGCGGGCTGGACGACGAGGCCCTCGCCCTGTTGCGCCAGGGGCTGGAGGGGCAGGCCGCCCAGGCACGCCTGCACGCGCTGCAACATGCCATTGACGATTTCGACTTCGACCAGGCCCTCCAGCAGCTCACCGAGCTGCAGGCCTGGCTGGAGACAGGAGAGCTATCCCCATCATGAGCCCGACTTCGCCGGACCCGCGCCAGTGCCTGCTGCTGGTGGACGACGAACCCACCAACCTGCAGGTGCTGCGCCACATCCTCCAGGACGACTACCGCCTGCTGTTCGCCAAGGACGGGCCCAAGGCCCTGGAACTGGCCGGCCGCGAGCGGCCCGCCCTGGTCCTGCTGGACGTGATGATGCCGGGCATGACCGGCCATGAGGTGTGCCAGCAGCTCAAGAACGACCCGGCCACCCGCGAGATCCCGGTGATCTTCGTCACCGCCCTGGCCGATACCGAGGATGAGGCCAAGGGCTTCGAGGTCGGCGCCGTCGACTACATCACCAAGCCGGTCAGCCCGGCCATCGTCAAGGCGCGGGTGCGCACCCACCTGTCCCTGGTGCGCATGGACGAACTCAAGCGCACCCGCCTGGAGATCGTCCAGCGGCTCGGCCTCGCCGCCGAATACAAGGACAACGAGACCGGCCTGCACGTCATCCGCATGAGCCATTACTCGCGCATCCTCGCCCGCGCCCTGGGCTGGAGCGAGGCCGACTGCGACGACCTGCTCAACGCCGCACCGATGCACGACGTGGGCAAGATCGGTATCCCCGATGCCGTGCTGCGCAAGCCCGGCAAGCTGGATGCGGACGAGTGGGCGGTGATGCGCCAGCACGTCAGCATCGGCGCCAACATCATCGGCGAGCACCCCTCCGGGTTGCTGCGCATGGCCCAGCGCATCGCCCTGACCCACCACGAGAAGTGGGACGGCAGTGGCTACCCCAACGGCCTGGCGGGTGAAGACATCCCCATCGAGGGCCGCATCGTCGCCATTGCCGACGTGTTCGACGCCCTCACCAGCGAGCGTCCCTACAAGCAGGCCTGGCCGGTGGAGGAGGCGGTGGCCTTCCTCCGCGAGCAGAGCGGCCAGCACTTCGACCCGAACCTGGTGGAGCTGTTCATCCAGCAACTGCCCGCCGTGCTGGAGGTCAAGGCGCGCTGGGCCGAAGGGCGCACGGCGTAGCCGCGCCCCAGGGTGGGCCGGGCGGCGCTCCGCTTCAGCCCACCGCCGTCTTCACGCCAAAACAATGCCCCAGCTCGGGGAAGCGCCCCTGGCGCACGTCCTCGGCATAGGCCGCCAGGGCCTGCTCGATGCTCGGCGCCAGCGCCGCATAGCGCTTGATGAAGCGCGGCTGGTAGTCGCTGAACAGGCCCAGCGCATCCTCGGTCACCAGCACCTGGCCGTCGCAGGCCGGTGACGCGCCGATGCCGATGGTGGGGATCGCCAGTTCCTCACTCAGGTGCCGGGCCAGCGGCTCGGCGATGCCCTCCAGCACCACCGCGAAGGCACCGGCTGCCTGCATCGCCAGGGCATCGCGGCGTACCCGCTCGGCGCCGGCGGCCTCCAGCCCCTGGGCCTTGAAGCCGCCCAGCACGTTCACCTGCTGCGGCATCAGCCCCACGTGGGCCAGCACCGGTACGCCGCGCGCCACCAGGAAGGCCACCGTTTCGGCCAGCGCCTCGCCGGCTTCCAGCTTCACCGCGGCCGCCCCGGTTTCCCGCAGCACCCGCGCCGCGGCGTGGAAGGCCTGCTCCGGGCTGGCCTGGTAGCTGCCGAAGGGCAGGTCGACTGCCACACAGGCCCGTTCCGAACCGCGCATCACCGCCTGGCCGTGGGCGATCATCATCTCCAGGCTCACCCCCAGCGTGCTGGGCAGGCCGTATAGCACCATGCCCAGCGAGTCGCCGACGATGATCAGGTCCGCCTGGGCGTCCACCCAGCGCGCCATCGGCGTGCTGTAGGCGGTCAGCGACACGATGCTGCCGGGGCCCTTGCGCCGGGCGAGTTCGGGGACGCTGATGCGGGAAACGCGGGTGTGGCTGCTCATGACGGACTCCGGGGGAGGGCAATGGAAACGCGAGGCAGGCTACCATCGGCCTTTCGCTTCCCACTTGAGCAGAAGAGACAGCCCATGCCGCACCGGGGACAAGATGCCGTGATCCCGCCGATCCCCACCTGCGCGCGCCTGCCGCGCCCGGTGTACCCGCGCATGTTCGACATTCCGGGAGGCCACCCCATCGCCCTGCACAGCCACCCCTGGGTGCAGTTCACCTACGCCCGCTCCGGGCTCATGCAGGTGCTGACCGAAGACCACAGCTACCTGGTGCCGCCACAGTGCGCCCTGTGGGTCCCGCCGGGCCTGGCCCACACCGCCTCCAGCGAAGGCACTCTGGAATTCCGCAGCCTCTACTTGGACGCCAGCATCCTCGATGGCTTCCAGCGGCCCTGTGCCGTGCTGCAGGTCACCCCGTTGCTGCGGGAGCTGATGGAGCGCGCCGCCAACTTCACCCCGGACTACCCCGAGGACGGCGTCGAAGCGCGCCTGCTGCGGGTGCTGGTGGACGAGATCCGCGCCTTGCCCGAGGCGCCCTTCAAGCTGCCGCTGCCCACCGACCCGCGCCTCAGGCGCATCACCGACAGCCTGCGCGCCGACCCCGGCGACGGGCGTGGCATCGAGGCCTGGGCCCAGGAGGTGGGCGCCACCCGCCGCACCCTCGCACGGCTGTTCCAGGCCCAGACGCGACTCTCCTTCAGCGAATGGCGGCAACGCCTGCGCCTGCTCGCCGCGCTGCCACGCCTGGCCGAAGGCGTCAGCGTCACCGCGCTGGCGGGCGAGCTCGGCTACGACTCCACCTCTGCCTTCATCGCCCTGTTCCAGCGCCACTACGGCTGCACCCCGGGTGCTTGGGCCAAGCGCCTGGGCGGGGCCGCCTGAGTACCGAGAGGCCGGAGGTTCGCTTGGTGCGGCGTCATGCCCTCAACGGGCGGCGAAGCGCTGGGCGCCCAGGGCGGCCATCTGCTCGGGGTTGCCCGAGCGAGTGATGCTGCAGGCGTTCCAGAGGTCTTCCAGGCTGTGCCGTTGTGCGGCGTCGAGGGCGGCCTGGAGGTAGCCGGGGTAGTGCAGGGTGCCGCCGCCCAGGACGATGCGCTGGGGGTTGAGCAGGTTGACCAGGGTGGCGATGCCCAGGCCGAGGCAGTGGCCGGCCTGGTGGACGAGGGCCTGGGTGACCGGATCGCCGGCGGCCAGCCGGGCGTTGAGTGTGGCGGCATCCACCCCGGCTCGGGCCAGGAGGCTGGCGCCGCTGGCCAACTGATCCAGCGTGCGCGGGCCGTCGTCGGTGGCGAGGGGGATGCTGCCCAGTTCGCCCGCCCAGCCACGGCTGCCCTCCAGCACCCGGCCGCCTTGCTGGATGGCCGCGCCAATGCCGGTGCCGATCATGACGACGGCGGTGTCGACATTCGGTTCGGCGGCGGTTTCGTGGTGCAGGGCGGCCCTGACGTCATTGATCAGTCGCACCCGGCCGGCGAGGGAGGCGAGGTCGTCGGCCTTCAGGCCCTGCAGGGCGGGCAGCACGTCCGACAGCCGCAGTTCGTGGTCGCCGATCACCAGCCCCGGCAGGGCGATGCCGATGCGCTCCACCGGCTCGCCCAGGTCCTGGATGAACGCCGCGAGGGCCTGTTTCAGTTGTGCCGGGGTGAAGTCCGGGCCGGTGGCCACCTTGCGGCTCCGGGGGTTGCCGGGCTCGCCGGCCAGCATGAGCAGCTTGGTTCCGCCGACATCGACGCCGAGTACGGCCATGGTGAGGCTCCTGGTCAGGGGGAGGGGTCTTATGAGACCACAGGCGAGGGGAAACGATGCAGGCCGTCAGGGGAGCGCGGCCAGGCCTCGCTGGAGGTGCTCGATGGCCCGTTCGGCCCGGCTGGACAGGGGCCACTCGGCGCGGTGGATCAGCCAGAGCCTGTCCACCACCTGCGCCTCCAGCGTGGCGACCTGGATTGCGGCCTGGTTGGCGAAGGCCTGGCGGGCGTAGCGCGGCAGCACGGCGAAGCCGAGGCCACGGGCGACGGGTTCGAGGATCAGGCCGACCTGGTTGCTGAAGCCGCGCAGCGGCAGGCTGTGCAGGCCCGGATGGCCGGGGAAGCAGCGGCTCAGCAGGCGGGCGGCCATGGCCTGGCCGTCGGGGTGGTCGATCATGCCCAGGCGCTGCAGGTCGCTCCAGTCGCGGGCCTGTTCGCCGGCCGGCAGGACCAGCTCCAGGGGCTCTTCGGCGAACAGCCGGGCCTCCAGGCGGGCGTCGTCCGGCCTGAGGCTGACCAGCCCCAGTTCGAAGCGGTTGTCCAGCACGGCGGCGAGCACTTCGCTGTCCGGTGCGAAACGGTGGCGCACCACCAGGCCCGGATGGGCCTGCTGCAGGTCCAGCAGCAGGGGATAGAGCACCAGGCCGATGCTGCCGGGGCTGATGAGGCTGATGTCGCCCTCGTCGGCCCGGGTCTCGTCCAGCCGCTGCCGCAGGCGCTGGTCGGCGCGCTGCAGTTCGCTGCAGTAGTCCAGCAGGGCGTTGCCGGCGGGTGTCAGTTCGATCTGCCGGGGCCGGCGGATCAGCAGCGGGCCGAGGCGTTCTTCCAGGTGGCGGATGTGCTGGCTGACAGCAGCCTGGGTGAGGTCGAGGCGTTCAGCCGTGCGGGTGAAGTTGCCCAGCGCGGCCAGGTGTTCGAAGGTCAACAGCCATTGGGGATTGAGCATAACGATAACTTATCAATTCAATAATCGTGGCGTGGTTCTAATTATAGCGATGCCTCCTTAGGCTGCTCCCATCATCAACGACAGGAGCTTTCGCCATGACCGCGACCTATCCCCGCAGCTTTTCCCACATCGGCCTTTCGGTGACCGACCTCGATGCGGCGGTGACCTTCTACACCGAGGTGCTCGGCTGGTACCTGATCATGCCGCCCACCACCATCACCGAGGACGACTCGGCCATCGGCGTGATGTGCACCGACGTGTTCGGTGCGGGGTGGGGCTCGTTCCGCATCGCCCACCTGTCCACCGGTGATCGCATCGGCGTGGAGATCTTCCAGTTCCCCAATGCCGAGCGTCCGTCCGGCGAGTTCCAGTACTGGAAGGGCGGGGTGTTCCACTTCTGCGTGCAGGACCCGGACGTGGAGGGCCTGGCGGCCCGGATCGTCGCCGCCGGCGGCAAGCAGCGCATGCCGATCCGTGAGTACTTCCCCGGCGAGAAGCCGTACCGGATGGTCTACATGGAAGACCCCTTCGGCAACATCCTGGAGATCTACAGCCACAGCTATGAGCTGACCTACGCCGCTGGCGCCTACCAGTGACCGGCTGCGCCGGCCGCCCTAGCCGTGCTCGGCGGGGCGGTCGTTGGCCTGGCGGAAGGCGTTGGGTGATTGGCCGCTGAGGCGGCGGAAGAAGCGCGAGAAGTAGGTGGGATCGCTGAAGCCCAGGCTGTCGGAAACCTGGGCGATGGTCATGTTGGTGTAGATGAGGCTGCGCCGGGCCTCCAGCAACAGGCGCTGGTGGATGATCTGCAGCGCGCTCTGGCCCGCCAGCCGGCGGCACAGGGTATTGAGGTGGACGCTGGAGAGGTCCAGCCGGTGGGCGAGGGTCTCCACCGTGAGGTGTTCGCGGTAGTGCTGCTCCACCAGCTTGATGTAGCGGCCCAGCAGCTGCCGGTTGCGCTCGTCGCGGCCACTGGGCGGGGTGTTCTGCTGGCGCTGGCGGGTGATCCACACCACCAGCACGTTGACCAGGGACGCCAGCACCAGGTCGCGGGAGGCGGCGCTGCCTTCGTACTCCTGCAGCAGGGCGGCGAACAGCGTGCTGATGTAGCGGCGGTCGCGGCCCACCGGGTAGCAGCCCGAGGAGGCCAGCACCGCCAGCGGCGCGCCCAGTTGCTGCTCCAGGCGTTCCACCAGCGGCGCGCCGAGGCTGAGCACGTAGCCTTCGATGTTCTCGGAGAACTGGAAACCGTGGACGCACAGCGGCGGCGTCACCTGGATGGAGGGTTCGTCGACCGGGCTGCGCCGGCCTTCCACCTCCACCACCGCCTGGCCGCGCTGCACGTAGAGCAGCTGGAACAGGTCGGCATGGCGGTGCGGCTTGATCTCCCAGTGGTGCAGGCTGCTGCGCTTGGGGATGGACTCGCAATGCAGCAGGTCGGGGGTCGGCCAGGCCTGGTTCTCGCCGTAGAGCTTGAACACGGGCACGCCGGGGATGCGGTCGGTCATGGAGGGCCTGGTACGGATCAGCGGTGGATGGCTGCCCGATAATCGGACGCTGTTTTCAAAAGTGCAATTCCTGGTGCGGAAAACACCCTTCTTTTCCCATTCTTGTCAGCAAAAATGCAGGGGCATCCAAGCCACTCGTTTGCGGTCGCTGCCAGCCATCGGGCCGCAACGCCTCACTGAGAGACAAGAACAATGAAAACCCAGGTTGCCATCATCGGTGCCGGTCCTTCGGGCCTGCTGCTCGGCCAGTTGCTGCACAAGGCCGGTATCGACACCCTCATCATCGAGCGCCAGACCCCCGACTACGTTCTCGGCCGCATCCGTGCCGGCGTGCTGGAGCAGGGCACGGTGGACATGCTCCGCGAGGCCGGCGTGAGTGCCCGGATGGACGCCGAGGGGCTGGTGCACGAGGGCGTCGAGCTGGTGTTCGACGGCAAGCGGGTGCCCATCCACCTGAGCGAACTCACCGGCGGCAAGAGCGTGATGGTCTACGGCCAGACCGAGGTCACCCGCGACCTGATGGAGGCCCGCGCCGCCAGCGGTGCCCCGACCGTCTACGGTGCCAGCAACGTGGCGCTGCACGAGCTGAAGGGCGAGCGCCCCTACGTCACCTTCGAGCACGCTGGCGAGCAGGTCCGGGTCGACTGCGACTACATCGCCGGTTGCGATGGCTTCCACGGCGTGTCGCGCCAGAGCATCCCGACCGGGGTGCTCACCGAGTACGAGCGCGTGTACCCCTTCGGCTGGCTGGGCCTGCTGTCCGACACCCCGCCGGTTCACGAGGAACTCATCTACGCCCAGCACCCGCGCGGCTTCTCCCTGTGCAGCCAGCGTTCCCTGACCCGCAGCCGCTACTACCTGCAGGTGCCGCTGACGGACAAGGTGGAGGACTGGTCCGACGAGCGCTTCTGGACCGAGCTGAAGGCGCGCCTGCCGGAGGAGGTGGCCGGGCGCCTGGTGACCGGGCCGTCCCTGGAGAAGAGCATCGCCCCGCTGCGCAGTTTCGTGGTGGAGCCCATGCAGTACGGCCACCTGTTCCTGGTGGGGGATGCCGCCCACATCGTCCCGCCCACCGGCGCCAAGGGCCTGAACCTGGCGGCGTCCGACGTCTGCTACCTCTACCGCATCCTGGTCAAGGTCTACCGCGAGGGGCGCACCGACCTGCTGGAGAAGTACTCCGAACTGGCCCTGCGCCGGGTCTGGAAGGGCGAGCGCTTCAGCTGGTTCATGACCAACCTGCTGCACGACTTCAACGGCCACCAGGACGCCTGGGACCAGAAGATGCAGCAGGCCGACCGCGAGTACTTCCTCAGCTCCCGGGCGGGGCTGGTGAACATCGCCGAGAACTATGTGGGCCTGCCTTACGAGCGGGTGGAGTAAGGCCTGCCCGGCAGCGCTGAAAGGCCCCCGGTGACCCAGGTTGCCGGGGGCTTTTTCATGAGTCGAGCGCTGTTGCTGTTGCTGCGGCGCTCGTCGGCCTAACGCGGCAGATCGATCCGCTCCTGTTCCCTGGGCACCACCGGCCAGTCGGCTGCTGCCCAGCGCTGGCGGGCCGCGTCGATCAGGGCCGGGTCGCTGGCGACGAAGTTCCAGTTCATCCGCCTCGGGCCGTCCAGGGGGGCGCCGCCGATCATCACCAGGTGCGCTTCGCTGCAGGCGCTGAGGCTGAAGGTCTCGCCCTCGGGGAGCACGGTGAGGCTGTGGCGCTCCAGGGGCTGGTCATCGAGCAGGGCTTCGCCGTCCAGCAGGTAGAGGGCGCGCTGCGGGTGCTCGTCGGGCAGCAGCAGGGTGGCGCCGGTCTGCAGGCGCAGTTCGGCGTAGAGGGTGGGGCTGGTGACCGGCACGGGGGATTCCAGGCAGAAGCCGTGGCCGGCGATGAGGCGGATGCTCACCCCCAGGCTGTCCTGCTGCGGCAGGCTGGCGGCGGGGTGGTGGCTGTAGCGGGGGGCGCCTTGCTCCTGCTCACGGGGCAGGGCGAGCCACACCTGCAGGCCGTGCAGGCGCGAGCCGCTGGCGAGCAGCTCGGCCGGGGTGCGCTCGACATGGGCGACGCCGGCGCCGGCGGTCATCCAGCTGACGTCACCGGGGCCCACGCGCTGGTCGGAGCCGAGGCTGTCCTTGTGCTGCAGCGTGCCCTCGAACAGGTAGGTGAGGGTGGAGAGGCCGATGTGCGGATGCTGGCGCACGTTCATGCCCTGCCCGGGGGCGAAGGCGGTGGCGAGCATGTGGTCGAAGAACACGAAGGGGCCGACGCTGCGGCACTGGGCCGAGGGGATCGGCCGGAGGATGGGCAGCCCCGCCCCGAAGACGTGGCGGGGCTGCCCCTCCCCCCGCCGACCCCCCCCGCCCAGTGCCGCCGCGGCGGCCCCCTCCTGTTCTTCGACCACATGCCCGCCCCCGCCCTCGCCCCCCGGCCGGGCATGAACGTGCGCCAGCATCCGCACATCGGCCTCCCCCCCCCCACCCACCCGTTCGAGGGCACGCTGCAGGCCAAGGACAACCCCGGCCCCGACCAGCGCGGGGGCCC
>NZ_JYFT01000028.1:0-45077 GCF_000931385.1 Pseudomonas sp. FeS53a | reverse complement strand
GTCTTCACCCCGCTCGCCCGCCTGCTGCACTGGCTGATGGCGATCCTGATCCTGGCCATGCTGTTCATCGGTGCCGGCATGGTGGTGGAGATCAGCCCCTGGCACACCACCCTGGTGGCCGTGCACAAACCGCTGGGTGTCGCCCTGCTGGTGCTCGCCGTGCTGAGGCTGGGCGTACGCCTGCGCCGGCCGGCACCGCCACTGCCGACCGACATGCCGGCCTGGCAGCAACGCCTGGCCCACGCCTCCCATGTGCTGCTCTACGGCCTGATGCTGGCCATGCCCCTGGTGGGCTGGGGCATGCTCTCCGCCGGCGGTTACCCGGTGCAGCTGGGCAGCGCCCTGCAGTTGCCGGCCATCGCCCCGCACGACGTCCAGCTCTACGCAGTACTGCGCAGCGCCCACCGCTGGCTCGCCTACCTGTTGCTGGCCTGCGTCCTGGCGCACCTGGGCGCCGCGCTGTTCCACGGCCTGGTCCGTCGCGACGGCGTGCTCGGCAGCATGCTCGGGGGCCGCTGAACGGCGTGATCCAGCCCAAACCAATCCAGACGGCCGTGGTCTAGGAGTTGTACGCACCACCCATTCCCGACGCGGCAGGCCGGCAAGCGGCCTGTCGCGGAATGGGCGGTGCCTAGCCTTCACCCTGGAGAACCTCCGTGAGCCGCACCCCCTGCCTTCTGATCACCCTGCTGTGCTGCGCCGGCAACGCCCTGGCGTCCAGCGACGATGCCTGGAAACAGCACGACCGCCGCGTGCTGGCGGCCTGCACCGCCGTCAGCAAACTCAAGGATGCAAAGCCCGCCGGCCAGACCGTGGTGTTCGACGACCGCCTCGGCCTCACCGCGCTGATGATCACCGGGCGCTACCCCCAGCCGCACATGAAAGGGCGTAGCGGCAACGAGCTGTGCCTGTACGCCCGCAAGACCGGCAACGCCTACATCAGCGAAGCCGATCGCCTGGTGGGCAGCGGCACGCCCTGAGCCCAGGGTCGCCCTGGCGACGGGCGTGCTCTATCATCGCGGCCTTTTCACAGCACCCGAGCCGCACCATGAGCGAACCGACCACCCTCCTCGACACCCTCGGCAACAGCGACATGCTGGAGATCGACGGCCTGCATGCCTGGCAATTCGACCTGGTCGACGGGGCCCTGCGCATCGAATGCATCGACGGCCGCGACCGTCGCGTCTGGCAATTCAGTGCCGAGCAGGTGCAGCAGGCCCGCGCCGAGGCCGATGGCAGCTGGCGGATCGACAGCGACCAAGGCGAGCATCACCTGTTGTGCATGGAGGCTTTCAGCGGCAGCAATGACGACGATGAAGAAGACGAGGACGAGGCGCCCGAGCAGGCCTGAACAGGCCTGAACAGGCTCAGCTCACCACGTTGCGCAGGTAGCGCAGGGGCGCCGTGCCCAGGTTCGAGTAGGCATAGGGCTGGCTGCTGGCGAACACATGGAAGTCCCCGGCGAGGACCGTCACCGGCCCCTCCGGCAGTTCCAGCGTCAGCTCCCCCTCGATGACGTAGACCATCTCCCGCCAGCCCTCGGCATCCGCTTCCGAGGCGTAGCGCTCGCCCGGCTCCAGGGCCCAGGACCACAGCTCCACCTCGCGCCGCGCCGGGGCGCTGGCCAGCAGCACGGCGCGGCTGCGCGGGTCCTGGCCGACCCAGGCCACCGCTTCGATGCGCGAGCGATCCGGGCGGCTCGGCGCCTGCACCAGGTCGGGGAACAGCACCCCCAGGGCCTCGGCAATGCGGTCCAGGGTCGCCAGGCTGACGTTCACATCCCCGGCCTCGATGCCGACGATCATCCGCCGGCTCACCCCGGACTCCGAAGCGAGCGCATCCTGGCTCATGCCCAGCGCCTTGCGCAGACGGCGAACGTTCTCGGAGACGTGTTCCAGTACGTTGGGTCGGTCCATGGGCTTGGGCAATATATTGCTCATTGAGATGAATTTGCGCATTATGTTGCACATCCCGGCGCACCACAAGCACGCGCCCTTCCCTGCCTGATCCGGAAAACCATGACCCAGTCCCGCAACCTGGCCGCGACGCTCCTGCCCGTCGGCGTGCTGATCATCGCCATGACCTCCGTGCAGAGCGGCGCGTCCCTGGCCAAGAGCCTGTTCCCCCTCATCGGCGCCGAAGGCACCACCACCCTGCGCCTGGTGTTCGCCGCGATCTTCCTGATCCTGGTGCTGCGCCCGTGGCGCGCCCGCATCAACACCGGCGCCCTGGGCAGCGTGGTGGCCTATGGCGTGGCCCTGGGCTTCATGAACCTGCTGTTCTACATGTCCCTGCGCACGGTGCCCCTGGGCGTGGCGGTGGCACTGGAGTTCACCGGGCCGCTGGCGGTGGCGATCTTCTCCTCGCGGCGCCTGCTGGACTTCGTCTGGATCGCCCTGGCGGTGGCCGGCCTGCTGCTGCTCCTGCCGGTGGGCGCCAACGCCAGCGGCATCGACCCGCTGGGCGCGGCCTACGCCCTCGGCGCCGGCGTGTGCTGGGGGCTGTACATCATCTTCGGCCAGCGCGCCGGGGCCGACCACGGCATGCAGAGCGCCTGCCTGGGGGTGATCGTCGCCGCCTTCGCCGCCGCCCCCTTCGGCGTGGTCCATGCCGGCACCGACCTGCTCAACCTGGCCCTGATCCCCACCGCGCTGGGGGTGGCGCTGCTCTCCACGGCCATCCCCTACACCCTGGAGATGTACGCCCTGCAACGCATGCCGGCGCGGACCTTCGGCACCCTGATGAGCATCGAGCCGGCCCTGGGGGCGCTCTCCGGGCTGCTGTTCCTCGGTGAAAAGCTGACACTGCTGCAGTGGGCCGCCATCGGCGCCATCATCCTCGCCTCGGTGGGTACCACCGCGAGCATGAAGCGCAAGGAAGAAGTGCAGGGGCTGATTCCTGCCGACTGAGCGCAAACCCCTTGCCGAGCGAAGCCCTCCTGCGCAAGGCTATCGCCCTGCCTTGCGCCCTCACAGGATCGTCCATGAACAAGTTCCCCTACGTTTCCACCGGCTGCCGCCCGGTCAACTGGCAGCTGGACCAGATCGTCAGCGAGTTGCGCAGCGCCCGCGAAGAATGGCGCAGCCGCAACGGTCGCAGCCAGGATCGCGGCGGACGTGAGCTGCCCTCGCGCACCACCATCGGCCAGATCATCGAAGCCATCAGCGGCGCGCTCTTCCCCATGCGCCTCGGCCCGGCGGACCTGCGCGAGGAAAGCGAAGACTTCTACGTCGGCCACACCCTGGACGTGGCGCTCAACGCCCTGGCCGGCGAGGTACGCCGCGAGCTGGGCTACACCGCCCGGCAGAACAGCACCAGCGCCGCCGACATCGAGTGCGAGGCCATCACCATCGTCCAGGGTTTCGCCGCCGCCCTGCCGCAACTGCGCCGCCTGCTGGACAGCGACGTGCTGGCCGCCTTCCAGGGCGACCCGGCCGCCCGCAGCGTCGACGAAGTGCTGCTGTGCTACCCCGGCATCCACGCGGTCATCCACCACCGCCTGGCGCACTACTTCTACAAGAACGGCCTGCCGCTGGTGGCGCGCATCATCGCCGAGATCGCCCACTCGGCCACCGGCATCGACATCCACCCCGGCGCCACCATCGGCAAGAGCTTCTTCATCGACCACGGCACCGGCGTGGTGATCGGCGAAACGGCGATCATCGGCGAGCGCGTGCGCATCTACCAGGCGGTGACCCTGGGCGCCAAGCGCTTCCCCGCGGACGAATCGGGCAACCTGCAGAAGGGCCAGCCCCGCCATCCCATCGTCGAGGACGACGTGGTGATCTACGCCGGCGCCACCATCCTCGGGCGCATCACCATCGGCAAGGGTTCGGTCATCGGCGGCAACGTCTGGCTGACCCGCAGCGTGCCGGCCGACAGCAACATCACCCAGGCCAGCCTGCAGAGCGACTGCGGCGCCTGAGATGCCCAGCCCCGTAAGGAAAGAACCCCGCTTGCGCGGGGTTCTGCACATCAGGCCGAGGTTTCCCGCGGCACGAACAGGCGGCGAGTCAGCATCAGGTGGAGGATGAAGGCAATCAAAGCGGCCAGCGGGATCGCCATCAGCGCGCGGGTGATACTGGAGCCCAAATCGGCCTGTTTCTGTAATACCTCAAGGCGACCGAAACGGGACGGTTCGGCATTGGCGTAGGCAACCTTCACCGAGGCGCCCTCCTTGAGGTAAGGCGAGGCATTGGAGGCTGAGGTCTCGAAGATGCCGTCATAGGCCTTGCCGGCCACCTCGAAGACATAGTGGAAGTGGTAGGTCTCGCTGGTACGACCGCGACGATGACGCTCCTCGGTCACGGTATCCAGGTTCACCGGCGCCATCACCTCGGAATGGTCCTTGAGAATGGCGTTGGCATCGAAGTAGTTGAGGATCGCGGTAACGATGAGGTAGCCGGCGCCAATCAAGGCGGCGAAGCTTAGCAGGACCATCGAGACCTTGCTGAGGCCACGGTGGGTTTCGGGCGAAATCTTGAAGCTGATCATGGTGTTCCTTCCGGTTGGTTGCAGTGTCCTGGCATGCAACGGATGGAGTGACCAATGGACTTATCCACCCGAGGTAACCATGGAAAGATGCACGGCACCGGAGCAAGCAGCACGCACGCGCTGCAGCACGGCCCCATCCTTCCATGGAAAGTCAGTAGCACTAGGCTAGCATCCAGCTTCAAGGGAGTCCCTTGATTGAAGTCACATCCTGATACATTTGTTGCAAGGCCGATGGCAGGCCGCTGCGCGACAGGGATCGCACTGTCGTCAATGGGCCATGGACGGAACGCTGAGCCTCCACTTCATCCAGTTCAGATAGCCGTTCTAGAGGTACCGATGTGAGCACCACGGCTGACCGATTCTCTTCCCTGCTGCATCTGGTGCGCCTGCACTTCGGCGTTGGCGCCGTTGTGCTCATCGAGCCCGACGGTCCGCTCGCCTGCGACGGTATCGACCAGCAAAAGGCCACGCGCGCGCTGGTTTCCGGTACCCCGCAACTGGTAGGCCGCTGCCCCATCGCCGATGGCGGCGAACTGCTGCTGTTCGACGACCAACCCCGCGAGGTGAACCCGGTCGCACTGGCAGAATTCGCCAACCTGGCGAGCGAATTGCTCACCCGGCACCGCGAAGTATCGGATATGAGTGAATGCCTGCGGGTGCTGAAGGAAAACGAACAGCGCCTGGCCCTGGCCGTGGCCGGCAGCGGCACCGGCATCTGGGACCGCGACGTGGTCAACGGGCGCATCCACTACTCACCGGGCTGGAAGTCCATGCTCGGCTACGCCGTCGGGGAAATCAGCGACCGCATCGAGGACAGCTACGGCCGCATCCACCCCGATGACCTGGACTATGTGCGCCGCACCATGCTCGACCACTTCGAGCAGCGCACCCCCGACTACCAGGTGGAACACCGCCTGCAACGCAAGGACGGCAGCTATATCTGGGTCAGCAGCCGCGGCAAGGTGGTCGAGCGCGACGAACAGGGCCGTGCCCTGCGGATGATCGGCACCACCACCGACATCACCGAGATGAAGCGCATGGCCCGCCGGCTGGAACAGAACATCGAACTGCTGACGGACCTCACCAACGAGATCCCCGGCATGGTCTTCCAGTACCTGCGCCACCCCGACGGCAGCGGCGAATACCGCTACGTCAGCGCCGGCAGCCTGGACATCTACGGCCTCTCTCCCGAACAGGTGAAGGTCGGGCGCGAACGCATCCTCGCGCTGATCCACCCCGACGACCTGCCGGGCTACCTCAACGCCCTGGAAACCTCCGCCATGGCCCTCACCCCCTGGCACCGGGAATACCGCGTGTGCCTGGCCAGCGGCGAAGTGGGCTGGCGCCTGGGCAATGCCCACCCCAAGCGCCTGGGCGATGGCAGCGTGCTCTGGCACGGCTTCATCACCGACATCAGCGAGCAAAAGCGCATCGAGGCCGAGCTGCAGGCCCTGGCCATCACCGACTTCCTCACCCAACTGCCCAACCGCCGGCACTTCATGACCCGTCTGGAAGAGCAGCTGGCCCGCCTGCAACGGCCCGGCAACAGCGGCGCAGCACTGCTGATGTTCGACCTGGACCACTTCAAGGGCATCAACGACCGCTGGGGGCACAGCGCCGGCGACGAGGCCCTGCGCCACTTCGCCGCCCTGCTCAGCGAGCAGATGCGCCGGGTCGACTTCGCCGGGCGCATGGGCGGCGAAGAGTTCGCCGTGGTGCTCAACGACGCCGACCACCGCAGCGCCATGGTCTTCGCCCAACGCCTGCAGCAGCGCCTGGAAGACGTGCCGCTGCTGTACCAGGGCGAACGCATCCCCCTGACGGTGAGCATCGGCATCACCACCCTGGGCACCGACGACATCACCGCCGCCGGCGCCCTGTCCCGCAGCGACATGGCCCTGTACCGGGCCAAGGCGGAAGGCCGCAACCGCATCGAGGTGCACTGACGCACCATCCGTCCGGACGCCGCATGGCAGCTTGACCGCCTTCGGGGAGTGAAATTACTGTATTTATATACAGTAATTTCCGACACACCCTCCCATGTCCACCGTCGTCGCCCTCGACCGCCTGTTCAACGAGCGCCGCCTCTGGCGCGGCCAGGCCACGCCCGCTGCACCTGCCAGCCGCTACCCCAGCGGGCACGCCGCGCTGGACGCCGTACTGCCTGGCGGCGGCTGGCCGGAAGCGGCCCTGAGCGAGCTGCTGGTGGGCCTGCCCGGTGTCGGCGAACTGAGCCTGCTGCTGCCCACCCTTGCCCGCCTCAGCCAGGCCGGTGAGCGCATCGTGCTGGTGGGGCCGCCCCACCTGCCCTACCCGCCCGCCTGGCAGGCCGCCGGGGTGGACCTGGGTCAGCTCAGCCTGGTCCAGGCCCAGGGTCGGGATGCCCTGTGGGCCGCCGAGCAGTGCCTGCGCTCCGGCAGCTGCGGCGCCGTGCTGGCCTGGCCGGACCGGGCCGACGACCGCGCCCTGCGTCGCCTGCAGGTGGCCGCCGAAAGCGGCCAGACCCTGGCCTTCGCCTACCGCTCCCTGGGGGAAGCCCAGACCCCCTCGCCCGCCGCCCTGCGCCTGGCCATCGAAGCCAACCCGGCGCGCCTGCGGGTGATCAAGTGCCGGGGCGGCCAGCCCAGTGCCCGACCGATCCCGCTGGATGCGCGGGTGGGACCCTGACCGTGCGCTGGGCCTGCATCCTCTTGCCCCAGTTGGCGCTGGACGGCGTGCTGCGCGGCCGGGATGACCGCCAGACGCCGCTGGTGCTGCTCACCGGTCCCGCCCAGCGGCGCATCCTGCAGGCGGTCAGCGAGCCGGCGCGGGCCCTGGGGCTGCGCCCGGGGATGGCCCTGAGCGCCGCCCAGGCCCTGACCTCAGGCTTCGAACAGGCCGAGTACGACACCGAGGCCATCGAGCGCTGGCGCCTGTTCCTCGCCGCCTGGGCCTACGGCTTCAGCTCCCAGGTCAGCCTGCACTACCCACGCTGCCTGCTGCTGGAGGTGCACAGCAGCCTGGGTCTGTTCGGCCCCTGGCCACGCTTCGAGGCCCGCCTGCGGGCCGAGCTGCAAGCCCTGGGCTTTCGCCACCGCATCACCCTGGCGCCCAACCCGGCGGCTGCACGCGCCCTGGCCAACGTGCACGACGGCCTGGCCGTGGACGACCCGGCCCTGCCCTCGGCCATCGGCGCGCTGCCGCTCGCCCGCATCGGCCTGGAGCCGTCGCAGTCCACCGCCCTGGCCCGCATGGGCCTGCGCCAGGTGACACAGGTGCTGGCCCTGCCGCGCAACGAACTGGCACGACGCTTCCCGGACGGGGTGCTGCAGCACCTCGACACCCTGCTCGGCCGACAGCCCCAGGCGCTGGCCTTCTACCGCCCGGCGGACCGCTTCAGCACCCGCATCGAGCTGAACTTCGAGGTGGAGTCCGCTCAGGCTCTGCTCTTCCCCCTGCGCCGCATGACCGCCGACCTGGCTGCCTACCTGGCCAGCCGCGACCAGGGTGTGCAGCGCTTCAGCCTGTACCTGGAACACCGCACGGGCGCGCCGACCCTCGTCGAGGTGGGCCTGCTGAATGCCGAACGCGAGGCGGCCCTGCTGCTGGAGTTCGCCCGCGGCCGCCTGGAGGCCCTGCAGCTCCCCAGCCCGGTCATCGCCCTGCGCCTGGACGCGGAAGACCTGCCGGCTTTCGTGCCGGACCGTTACAGCCTGTTCGATGACCGCCCCCAGCAGAGCCTCGGCTGGGAGCAACTGCGCGAACGCCTGCGCGCGCGCCTGGGCGACGACGCCGTGCAGGGCCTGATGACCCAGGCCGACCACCGCCCCGAACGGGCCTGGCGCCCGGGCTTCGTGCCCCTGGCGACCCCGCTGCCGGCCACGGGGCCACGCCCGGCCTGGCTGCTGGCCGCGCCCCAGCCCCTGCCGGAGGGCTCGGTGCGCCTGCTGGGCGGGCCCGAGCGCATCGAGTCCGGCTGGTGGGACGGTGACGACATCCGCCGCGACTACTACCGCGTGCTGACCCACCGGGGCCAGCAGGGCTGGGCCTTTCGTCCGCTGGGTGAAACAGGCCCGCTGCAGTTGCAGGGCTGGTTCGCATGAACGCGCCGGACTACGCCGAGCTGCACTGCCTGTCCAACTTCAGCTTCCAGCGCGGTGCCTCCAGCGCAGCGGAACTCTTCGAGCGCGCCCGGCAACTGGGCTACCGCGCCCTGGCGATCACCGACGAATGCACCCTGGCCGGTGCCGTGCGGGCCTGGCAGGCCGCCAAGGCCACGGACGTGGCGCTGATCCTCGGCAGCGAGCTGCAAGGGCCCGACGGTGAGCGCCTGGTGCTGCTGGTGGAGGACATCGCCGGCTACCAGGCGCTGTGCCAGTTGATCACCCGCGCCCGCCGACGGGCGCAGAAAGGCGACTACCGCCTGCTGGACGCGGACTTCGAAGTGCCCCTGGAGGGATTGCTGGCGATCTGGTTGCCCACGCCGACCAGTTGCCCCGAGGCCGGCCAGCGCTGGCTGGCGCGCTTCCCCGGCCGGCTGTGGCTGGGCGTCGAGCTGCACCGGGGGGCGGACGACGACGTCCGGCTGCAACGTCACCTTCACCTGGCCCGCCAGCTGGCGATACCGGCGGTAGCCTGTGGCGACGTGCACATGCATGCCCGGGGCCGGCGCGCCCTGCAGGACTGCATGACCGCCATCCGCCATCACCTGCCTGTCGCCGAGGCCGGGGCACGCCTGTTTCCCAACGGGGAGCGGCACCTGCGCCGCCGCGAGGAGCTGGCCGCGCTCTACCCGCCCGAGCTGATGGCCGAGACCCTGCGCATCGCCGAACGCTGCCGCTTCGACCTGGGCCAATTGAAGTACCACTACCCCCGCGAGCTGGTGCCGGAGGGCCATACGCCCGCCACCTGGCTGCGCCAGCTGGTGGAAGACGGCGCGCGCTGGCGCTGGCCAGGCGGTGCCAGCGAGAAGGTCCGCACCCAGGTCGAGCATGAGCTGGCCCTGATCACCGAGCTGGGCTACGAAAGCTACTTCCTCACCGTCCACGACATCGTCCGCTTCGCCCGGGAGCAGGCCATCCTCTGCCAGGGCCGGGGCTCGGCGGCCAACTCGGTGGTGTGCTTCGTGCTCGGCATCACCGAACTGGACCCGGCCCACAGCCGCCTGCTGTTCGAGCGCTTTCTCTCCCGCGAGCGCAAGGAGCCGCCGGACATCGATGTCGACTTCGAGCACGAGCGCCGGGAAGAGGTCATCCAGTACGTGTTCCGCCGCTACGGCCGTGATCGGGCCGCGCTGACCGCCGTGGTCAACACCTACCACGCCGCCGGTGCGGTGCGTGACGTGGCCAAGGCCCTCGGGCTGCCGGCCGATGCCATCAACGCCCTGGCCACCTGCTGTGGCCGCTGGAGCGACCACCTGCCCACCGAGGCACGCCTGCGCGAGGCGGGCTTCGACCCGGGCAGCCCGCTGCTGCACCGCATCCTGGTGCTGTGCGGCGAGCTGATCGGCTTCCCCCGCCACCTGTCCCAGCACCCGGGAGGCTTCGTCATCTCCGAGCACCCGCTGCCGACGCTGGTGCCGGTGGAGAACGCCAGCATGGCCGAGCGCACGGTGATCCAGTGGGACAAGGACGACCTCGATGCCGTCGGCCTGCTCAAGGTGGACGTACTGGCCCTGGGCATGCTCAGCGCCCTGCGCCGCTGCTTCGACCTGCTGGCCGCCTACCGGGGCCAGCGCTGGACCCTGGCCAGCCTGCCCCGGGAAGACGCGGCCACCTACGCGATGATCAGCAAGGCCGACACCGTGGGGGTGTTCCAGATCGAGTCGCGCGCGCAGATGGCCATGTTGCCGCGCCTGCGGCCGCAGACCTTCTACGACCTGGTGATCCAGGTGGCCATCGTCCGCCCCGGCCCGATCCAGGGCGACATGGTCCACCCTTACCTGCGGCGGCGTAACGGCGAGGAAAAGGTGGAGTACCCCTCCAAGGAGCTGATCCCGGTCTTCGAGCGAACCCTGGGGGTGCCACTGTTCCAGGAGCAGGTCATGGAGCTGGCGGTGGTGGCGGCGGAATACACCCCCGGGGAAGCGGACCAGCTGCGCCGGGCGATGGCCGCCTGGAAGCGTCATGGCGGGCTGGAGCCACACCGCATCCGGCTGACCGAGCGGATGCTGAAGAAGGGCTACACCCCCGAGTTCACCGCGCGCATCTTCGAGCAGATCAAGGGCTTCGGCAGCTATGGCTTTCCCGAGTCCCACGCGGCCAGCTTCGCCCTGCTCACCTACGCCAGCTGCTGGCTCAAGTGCCACGAGCCGGCAGCCTACGCCTGCGCCCTGGTGAACAGCTGGCCGATGGGCTTCTACAGCCCCGACCAGGTGCTGCAGGACGCGCGCCGCCACGGCATCCGCGTGCGCCCGGTGGACGTGCGCTACAGCGACTGGGATTGCAGCCTGGAGGACGAGGGCGAGCCGCAGCCGGCCATCCGTCTTGGCCTGCGCTTGGTGAAAGGCTTCCGCCAGGACGACGCCGAGGCCATCGGACAGGCACGCCGGCAAGCCCCCTTCCAGGACGTGACCGACCTGTGCCTGCGCGCCCGCCTGGATGCCCGCGCCCGTGAGCGGCTGGCCGATGCCGGCGCCCTGCGGGCACTGGCCGGGCACCGCCACCGAGCGCGCTGGGCCATTGCCGCCGTGGAGCCGCAGCTGCCGCTGTTCGCCGCCCTGCCCGCTCCGGTCGAAGCGCCGGTGGCCCTGCCGCTGCCCAGCGTCGGCGAGAACCTGATGGCCGACTACGCCACCCTCGGCACCACCCTGGGGCCCCACCCGCTGACGCTGCTGCGCGGTGCCCTGCGTGCCCAGCGCTGCCGCAGTTCGCGGGAGCTGGCCGAGGTGGAATCGGGGCGCCCCATCAGCGTCGCGGGCCTGGTGGTCGGCCGGCAGCGCCCGCAAACCGCCAGCGGAGTGACCTTCGTCACCCTGGAGGACGAGTTCGGCATGATCAACGTGGTGGTCTGGCGCGACCTGGCCGAACGCCAACGCCAGGCCTTGCTGCGCTCGCAGCTGATGCGGGTGGACGGTCACTTCGAGTGTGCGGACGGGGTGCGCCACGTGATCGCCGGACGCCTGCGGGACCTGTCCGAGCTGTTGACCGGGCTGGATGTGCGCAGCCGGGACTTCCACTGAGCAGAAGCCCGGCTGGGGGGCTGGCGCCCCGTGAAGGGGCGCCGAACGGATCAGTCGGTGCCGTACTTCGGCGAACGCGGACCGTAGAGCAGGCCACCGTTGTAACCGGTGGAAAGCAGCCGGGCACTGGTGATGCCGGCGATGGGATAGGCGGCATCCTCGACGGAGCTGTTGATGATCTGCTTGACGGCTGCGGTGACCAGCATGCCGACCAGGCCGCCCCCGTTGTTGTTGTTGCCCTCTTCGCTGGAGGCACTGGCCGAGCCGGTCCACAGGGTGGTGCCGGTCTTCAGGTCCACCAGGCGGGCGCTGGCGGTGACGATGGCCGCGCTGCTGAACACCATGTACTGGGTGCCGTACTGGGTGACGGTGATGTACAGCGCCGCATCGGCCCCGTAGACCTCATGCAGCTTGGCCGGCGGCAGTTGGTGGATATCGCCCGGGGAAGTCAGGCCGTTCTGGCGGAAGGTCTCGTCCACCAGGGCCACCGGCAGCACGTAGTAACCGGCCTCGGCCAGCGGGTAGGTGACCTGGGACATCATGCCGTAGGTGGCCTTGACGTCCGGCGACTCGTTCAGCGGCGGCAGCACCAGGATCGAGCGCGGGCGGGCCTCCTTGTAGGCGGAGTAGTCGACGCTCTTCTGGGTCGAGGCGCAGCCGGTCACCAGGGCGCCGAGGACACAGCAGACCAGCAGTCGGGACAGGTGACGAAGGCTCATTGCGCACCTCCCTTGGCGTTCTTCAGCAGCATGTCCATGTAGGTGGCGGACTCGGGGAACAGCGCCTTCTCGGTCTCGAACTCACGCACCATCTGGTCATCCTTGCCGATGCTGGAATACAGCAGGCCGAGCTGGGCGTGGTAGCCCGGCGGTACGGCACCGTTCTTGGCCTTGATCTTCTGCAGGTCGGCTTCCAGCGCCTCCACCTGGGCTTCC
The DNA here is from genome assembly GCF_000931385.1 of Pseudomonas sp. FeS53a. NCBI lineage: Bacteria > Pseudomonadati > Pseudomonadota > Gammaproteobacteria > Pseudomonadales > Pseudomonadaceae > Pseudomonas > Pseudomonas sp. FeS53a. The sequence goes on along the minus strand of NZ_JYFT01000028.1, from coordinate 32,489 downwards.
TTGGACTCGCCCTTGAAGTACTGGTTGACCTGGGTCTGGTAACCCTCCCACTGGTAGAGGGTCTTGGGCCCGCTGCAGCCGGCCAGCATGGCGCTCGCCAGCAGCAGTGCGGCGAGCGAGGTGTTCATCGGTTTCATTGCATGACGTCCTTGTTTCAGTTCTGCGGTTTCCAGGCGCCGCTGTCGACGGCCGCGACCAGCTTGTTGACGGCTTCGCGCATGGCCAGATCGAGCACCTTGCCGTTGAGGGTGGAGTCGTAGCTGGCGGTGCCGCCGAAGCCGATCACTTCACGGTTGGACAGGGCATATTCGCCCGCACCCTGAGTGGAATAGACGACTTCGGAGGTGGAGATGTTGACGATGTTCAGCGCCACCTTGGCGTAGGCGATCTGGGTCTTGCCACGGCCAAGGATGCCGAACAGCTGGTGATCGCCCACTTCCTTGCGGCCGAACTCGGTGACATCACCGGTCACCACGTAGTCGGCACCCTTCAGGCGCTGGGCCTGGCCCTTGATGGCGGCTTCCTGCTGGATCTCGCTCATGTTGTCGCGGTCCAGCACGTTGAAGCGGTTGGTCTGCTGCAGGTGGGTGATGAGGATGGTCTTGGCCTGGCCACCGAGGCGGTCGACGCCGTCGGAGAAGATGCCGCGCATGTAGCTGGAGCGGTTGTCGAACTTGCCGACGGCGATGGGTGCGCGCGGGCCGCTGTAGGGACGGTTGACGCTTTCGACCTGCTGCACCGCGACGGCGGTGGAGGTTTCGGTGGCGCAGCCGGACAGGCCGGCCAGGGCCATGGCTGCCAGGACCGGCAGCAGGGCACGCTTCGAGACGATGCTCATGGAGACTCTCCTTGTTTTAAAAGCCAAGGCCTTCGCCACCGGCAGACCGGGCGAAGACCGAAATAATGAGGGGGAGCGGCCGCAACCGGCTCATCGGGCAGGACGCGCCAACGAGGGTGCGATCAATAACGGGGAAAGGCGTGAAAAACGACGACATCCGATGTCCTGCGACTGCGACAACTCCTGGATTCACCCCGCCGCCAATGGCTTGCGGGGCAAGGCCTGGGCCGGGCGCGCGGAGATTAATGGCATTTGGCTTTTACGCGCAGCACCTGCCGACGGACGGCTTGATAGCACGGCTTGCGGGGTGTTGTCGCGGGTGACGCGGCAGTGCTGTGACGGACTTGCCGGCGCGGCATCGCGTGGTCGGAAATCTCCGTGCTAGGATCGCGCGCCGCGCGCAATGCCTGTTGCGTTATCCGGAAAGATTCAGGGACGAATGCATGAAAATCGGAACGTTTATCAAAGTCGGTGCCTGGACAGCAGCCCTGTTCTTCGGCGTGAAGGAAATCCTGACCTTGCAAAGCTGGACCGAAACCAGTGCGACGGTCACGACCATTTCCTACTCGCGCCACTCCGACTCGAAGCGCCTGGGCGGCGGCTACTACACCGTCTTTATCGATGTGGCCTATGAAGTAAATGGCACCCGCTACACCGACCGCAGCAGCACCGACATCAGCCTTGCCAGCCTGCAGACCTATCTAAAACTGTACAAACCTGGGACCCGGATGAAACTCAAGTACGACCCCAAGGAGCCTTGGGAGTCGGAAGTCATCACGCCAGGCTGGCGGGGCTGAGCACCTCCTCCAGAGGCTTGGCGAAGCGGCTCGCTCCTTCCGACTCACCACCATCCCCACCCTTCACAGATCGATTGCCCAGTCTGCGACTATGCTTGCCGACGAGGTAATCCGCTGGACAACAAGGAGATGGAACGATGAGAAAGACAATGCATGTGCTGGCCGGAACCGCACTGATCCTGATGAGTGTCGGCGCATCGGCCAGTGATGTCGGCTTCGGGATCGGCATCAGCTACGTGTTTGGCGAAGGCCCTGCCCTGGGGATCAATGCCTTCTCGAACGACGAGGACAACGAAGCCATTGTCTCGGTAGGCCTCGATTACGTGTTCTCCAGTCAGTCGATCCGCCCGAACATCGGCGTCGGCTACCAGGGGGAAGGCTATTACGGCGATGCCAACGTGGGTTACTCGCTGGAGAAACAGACCGTGGACTTCGGACTGGGCGGTGGCTGGTCCAACTCCGACGACCACAAGAAACACCGGCCAGAACCGGCACCGCCCGTGATTATCTGACCAGCGCCCGGCACGTAGACTCTCCCTGGGCCCGGCGTCAAGCCCAGGGACACACCGAAAAGCCCGCCATTGCGGGCTTTGCATCAGCGCCAACTGCCAGGCTGCTGGACCAATGGCGAAGTGTTGGACGCATCCTTGCAGGCGTGGTAAGCAATGGCCTGGGATTTCTCGTCAGGCTTGACCGGAAATCCGGCCTCCTCTCCGTTGTATCCCCACTCGCCCAACGCGCAATCGACCCACAAAACCTCCGTGCCGCTGCTTCCATTGTCGAGTTCTATCACTGCCTGGGACTCCGCCAGCAGCTCGACCGAGACCACCTTCAGCCCGCCGCCGATCAGCTCCTCTGCAGACGCAGTGACAGGAATCAGAGCCGCCGCAACAGCCACCAAGAGCACAATACGCATCGATCACCCCTCCATGGTCTGGAGCAATGACTGTAGTAGAGCGCAGCCCATGCAGATGCTGCCTAACGAGATAAAGCGCGAATCGCGCTCTCACGACGAGAGGCTTGCTCCAAGAAGCTGCTTTCAATCGATGACTCGGGATTCTTGATAAACTGCGCGCCCTTCGCGCCAGACACGGATCTGAGCGGTGCAACCCACACTGCCGTCTTTCCGTTTCCGTGAGTGATCGTGCCCATTTCCCTATTTGCTACACGGCGAATTTGACTTGCTACCTGTAGCGAGCGCGGCCCGATAACAAGCGGAAACGGGGTAAAACGGGCAGAAATCAGACGTACCCAAATGCCCCTAGAATCAAGCTCTACGCCAGTAACCACGCGCCCTGCGCTGTCCCGCCGCTTCTCCGTGGCACCGATGATGGACTGGACCGACCGGCATTGCCGCTTCTTCCTCCGCCAACTGTCCCGGCACGCGCTGCTGTACACGGAGATGGTGACCACCGGCGCGATCCTGCATGGGGATCGCGCTCGCTTCCTCCGTCATGACGAGCAGGAGCATCCGCTGGCGCTGCAGCTGGGCGGTAGCGTGCCGGCCGACCTGGCAGCCTGCGCGCGGCTGGCGCAGGAAGCGGGTTACGACGAGGTGAACCTCAACGTCGGCTGCCCCAGCGACCGGGTGCAGAACAACATGATCGGCGCGTGCCTGATGGGGCATCCGGCGCTGGTGGCCGACTGCGTGAAGGCCATGCGCGATGCGGTGGAGATCCCGGTGACGGTCAAGCACCGCATCGGCATCAATGGCCGCGACAGCTACGAGGCGCTCTGCGATTTCGTCGGGCAGGTGCGGGAGGCCGGCTGCCGGAGCTTCACCGTGCATGCTCGCATCGCCATCCTCGAAGGCCTTTCACCAAAGGAGAACCGCGAGATCCCGCCGCTGCGCTACGACGTGGCCGCTCAGTTGAAACGGGACTTCCCGGACCTGGAGATCATCCTCAACGGCGGCATCAAGACCCTCGATGAGTGCGAGGCGCACCTGACTACCTTCGATGGAGTGATGCTGGGCCGCGAGGCCTACCACAACCCCTACCTGCTGGCGTCGGTGGACGGGCGCCTGTTCGGCTCGGAGGCCCAGCCGATCACCCGCGCCGCCGCACTGGAGGCCATGCGCCCCTACATCGAGCGGCACATCGCCGAGGGCGGGCAGATGCATCACATCACCCGCCACGTGCTGGGCCTGGCCCAGGGATTCCCGGGGGCACGGCGCTTCCGCCAACTGCTCTCGGTGGACGTGCACAAGACCCAGGCGCCGCTGGAACTGCTCGATCAGGCCATCGACCTGCTGCGCGGCCACTGAGCCGCGTTCTGCGGGGCCAGGGCATAGCCCTTGTGCCCCTCCGGCACCACCAGGCCGCTTTCCAGCATCCGCCCCAGTACCTGGCGCACGCTGACCAGGGAGAGCGGCTCGCCAGCGGCGTTCAGCCGCTGGTGCAGCAGGCGGGTGGAGATGCCGCCGTCTTCGTTCTGCGCATCGCAGAGTATCTCCAGCACCTTCAGGCGCGGCAGGCTGGCCTTCAGGCCGGCGTCCTGCAGCATCTGGCGCAATCGGGAATGGTCGCTGTGGGGCATGGCGAAGCTCCTTCTGGTCTGTTGCCTGTGGCGTGTCGGCACCGAGGCGGCCTTCCTGCGCCACCCCACCCGCTCAGCGGGCCCTCATCAATAAAGACGAACCAGCACGAAAAACCCGCAAGGAAATACGGAATTTTTTTCGCGGCCATGGTCTGACGAACGTGGCGGCAGCACCGCCATGAAATTCCCCTGGCCGCCCGTTGAGCCCGCCCGGGCTGCTCAGGTAAGGTCACGCAACCTGCAACGACAAGGCCTCGTCATGACTTCCAAGCTGGACCAACTGAAGCAGTTCACCACCGTGGTGGCCGACACCGGCGACCTGGATGCCATCGCCCGTCTCAAGCCGGTGGATGCCACCACCAACCCCTCGCTGCTGCTCAAGGCAGCAGCCCTGCCCCGCTACGCCGATCTGCTGGACCAGGCCGTGGCGGGAAGCGCTGGCGACCTGGGGCTGGCATGCGACCGTTTCGGGGTGGCCGTGGGCCAGGAGATCCTCAAGGTGATTCCGGGGCGTATCTCCACCGAAGTGGACGCGCGCCTGTCCTTCGATACCGAGGCGACCCTGCGCCGCGCCGAGCGTCTGGTGGAGCTGTATGACAAGGCCGGCATCGGCCGCGAACGCGTGCTGATCAAGATCGCCTCCACCTGGGAAGGCATTCGCGCCGCCGAGCGCCTGGAGCGCAGCGGCATCCAGACCAACCTGACCCTGCTGTTCAACTTCGCCCAGGCGGTCGCCTGCGCCGAGGCCGGGGTGTTCCTGATCTCCCCCTTCGTCGGGCGCATCTACGACTGGTACAAGAAGGCCGAAGGCCGCGACTACGCAGGCGCCGAGGACCCGGGCGTGCAGTCAGTCTCGCGCATCTACCGCTACTACAAGGCCCACGGCTACGAGACGGTGGTAATGGGTGCCAGCTTCCGCAACCTGGGGCAGATCGAGGCACTGGCTGGCTGCGACCGCCTGACCATCAGCCCGGACCTGCTGCAGAAGCTGGCCGAAGATGACGGCCAGGTGGTCCGCCAGCTGAGCGCCGAGGGCGCGGCAGAACCGCGCCAGACACTGGATCAGCCGGCCTTCCGCTGGCAGTTCAACGAAGACGCGATGGCCACCGAGAAGCTGGCCGAGGGCATCCGCCTGTTCGCCCGGGATCAGGAAAAGCTCGAAGCCCTGCTCAAGGCACGCGCCTGATACGAAAGCGCCTGGCTGCAACGGCCAGGCGCATCAGGTTCAAGCGGGGAAGGTTGAAAGGTCAGCTGCGCTCGAGCGCGCTGACCAGGTCATGGAAGGCTTCGCGGTTAGACTCGTTCAGCCCCATCAGGATGCGGTGTGCTTCGAGCACCTTGGTGCGCACCACGTCCTCGGTCTGGTCCTGGGGCGGCAGGTCCTCCAGGCACTCAGGGCACGGCAGCGGTTTGTCGACGATGTTGAACACCTGATCGAAGCCCATCGACTGCAACAGCCGGGTGATGTCCGGGTGGGTGGTGACGACGGTGGGCAAGAGCCCGACCTTCTGCCGGGAGAGGATCGACAGCTTGGCCAGCAGGCCCAGGGTGGTGCTGTCGATGCTGCGCGTTTCGGTCAGGTCGATGACGATCGCCGAAAAGTTAAGTGCGGAGAAGATCTTCTCGATAGTGGCGTCCAGGGCCGAACACAGGGTCAGGCGGATTTCACCGACGAACTTCAGGACAAAGGTGCCGTCCTGCTCGGCAAACTGGATTTTACCGGTACTCATGCAAGGTTCCTGCTCAACACCAGCAAGGCGATATCATCTGGCATATCCCCCAGGTTGGCCAGGCCAAAGGCCTTCTTGAGGCCATCCAGGGATCCACCGGCTGCCTGCACGATTTCCGGCAGGGCAGCTTCTTTCTCTTTGAGCGTGTCGCCCGGCAAAAGGTCCAGGATGCCGTCGGACATCAGCGTCAGGCTGAACGAGGCCGGCAGGTCCATCACCTGGTCCTCGTAGCTCGCTTCCTCGAACAGGCCGACGGGCAGGCCGCGCCCGGTGAGGTAATGCGCCTGGCCTGTGCTGTACAGCACAGGCAGGGGCAGGTGCCCGCCGATGCTGTAGGTCAGCTTGCCGCTCTCCTCGTCGATCACCCCGCCCAGCATGGTCACGTGCTTGCCCAGCTTGCAGTTGATCAGGCCACGGTTGATGTGGCCGAGCACCTCGGAGGGCTTGAACTCCGGCAAGGTACCGCCACGGCGCGACTCGTAGAGCAGCCGGGTGGTCATGAACTTGAGCAGGACGGTGACGAAGGCGGACGAGGCGCCATGGCCGGAGACATCCGCCAGGTAGAAGGCAATGCGCCGCTCGTCGACCCGGAAATAGTCGACGAAGTCCCCCGACAGGTAGAGGGACGGGATGATCTGGTGGGCGAAGTGCAACCCGTCCACCGTCCAGGGCGTGACCGGCAGCATGTTCATCTGCACCTGGCGCCCGGCGTTCTGGTCTTCCTGCAGCAGGTGCAGGCTGGCCTGGAGTTCGCGGTTGGCGGCTTCCAGCTCCTCGCGGTAGCGCTGGTTCTCCAGCCGCAGGGCGTGGCGATCCAGCGCGCGGCGTACGGAGTGCTCCAGCACCGCCAGGTCTTCCAGGGGCTTGATCAGGTAGTCCGCCGCCCCGAGGCGCAGGGCCTCGACGGCGTCGCTCATCACACCGGCCCCGGACACGACGATCACCGGCGTGTCGGTTTCCAGCTGGTTGATGCGGCGGATGAGTTCCAGCCCGTCGACCTGGGGCATGCGCAGGTCGCAGATGATCAGATCGGGATGTTCCTGCTCGAAGACCTGCAACCCCTGCAGACCATTACCTGCCTGCAGGACGTTGAAACCACTGTCTTCCAGATAGGCTGCGAGGCTGGTGCGGACAACCTCGTCGTCGTCGATGATCAGCAGCTTGGCACTGGTATTGTGCATGGAGTATCCAGGCAAACGGCGCCGGGGGTGGGCTGGTTGAGGCACCGACCTAGGCCGGATGCGGGTAAGGGGTTCGCTTCAAGGCGCAGACGGTACTCCCATCCGCAGGGCGATTCAAGCGTGCGCCGATTGTCGAAACCTGCCTTTACACATGAAAAGAGCGGGAGTTATAAGAGGCCGGGGTCAGTCCATCCAATACCAGAGGACAGCAGATAATGAGTCAGAACGATCATCGTTCTTACAGCGAGAAGCGCGACTTCATCCGCATGCAGGTCGAGGCGCAGGTCGTTCTGCACCATGGAGGCCGCGAGTACCCGGCCCTGTGCCGCGACCTGTCGAGCACCGGCATGCAACTGGAAGCCGATGCCCACCTGTCGATAGGTGACAAGGTGCGCGTCCACATCCCGTCCGACCACGCCGAGCTCAAGGGCCTGGACGCCGAAGCCGAGGTGGTTCGCATATCGGCCGGCGACGATGGGCGCATGTCCATCGGCCTCGCCATCACCTCGATGAGCTGATCGGCGCACATAGAAAGAAGGCGGCCCATTGGCCGCCTTTTTCATACCCGCAAAACGAGGGAGGCGATCAGAAATCGTCCTCAACCTCGCCGTCGCGCACCTTGAACTCGCGGTTCTGCAGGTAGGCGTTGCGGATGAACACGTACTTGTCGCCGGTGATCATCTTCTCGGCCGACAGCAGGCTGGAACGGGTGTCCACGGTATTCACCCCGAGGATCACGTTACGGGTCGGCACGTGGTCGATGTAGGGATAGGGCGTGGTGTAGCTGTCCACGAAGCGCGCAGGCGCATCGCGCAGGGTGCTCGGCCCCAACAGCGGCAGCACCACGTACGGGCCGCTGCCCACGCCCCAGGCGCCCAGGGTCTGACCGAAGTCCTCGTCGCTGCGCTGCAGCCCCATGCGGGTCGCCACGTCGAACACGCCAAGCACGCCGAAGGTGGTGTTGAAGATCAGCCGGCTGGTGTCCACGCCCGCCGCGTGCAGCTTGCCCTGCAGCAGGTCGTTGGCCAGGTTGCCGACGTCACCGACGTTGCGGAAGACGTTGTGCACGCCGTCTTCCACGAACTGCGGCGTCACGTACTGGTAGCCCTGGGCGATCGGCTTCAGGGCGTAGGTGTCGACCGTGTCGTTGAAGCTGAACACCGCGCGGTTGACGCCCTCCCACGGGTCTTCATCCGCAGCCTGGACCACCAGCGGCAGCGCCACCAGGCCGGCGACCGCCAGCAGGCGGCCCATTCGATCGAGCCAACCCGCACCGATCATTCGCATTGCAGTCTCTCCTAGGGAAAAGTAGTGTGGCGCCCCCAGCGGGCCGCCCGACAAGGCGCGCAGTATACGGCCATTGAATGGCCAATAGGCAGCATAGGTAACGCGACCAATGGCGGAAAAGAATTTACTCCATGTAGCGCACATCCCCGTGCGCTGGGGCGATATGGACAGCTACGGCCACGTCAACAACACCCTCTATATCCAGTACCTGGAAGAAGCCCGCGTCGCCTGGTTCGAGCGCCACGGCATCGCCATGAACCACGTGGCCCAGGGTCCGGTGGTGCTGCAGACCCTGCACACCTACCTGCGCCCCGTCGTGCACCCGGCCACCGTGGTGGTGGAGCTCTACGCCGGCACGCTGGGCAACTCCAGCCTGGTGGTCGAGCACCGCCTGGGCACCCTGGAGGCACCTGGCGTGGTCCATGGCGAAGGCCACTGCAAACTGGTCTGGGTCGACCACGCCAGCAACCGCCCGGTCCCTGTGCCGGAAGCCCTGCGGCGCATCTTCCAGGGCCCGCCGACCGTCACGGAACCGTAACCTGCGCGTCATCCCGGGCAGCTAGGCTGGAAGAGCCCACGTCAGGATGACCCACCMATGCCCAGCACCCCGCCGCCCCCTTTCACCGCCCTGCTCCTCGGCCTGACCGGCTGCCTGGTGGACTTCGGCTCCCGGACCCTGCCCCTGGCCCTGCAGCGCACCGTTGTGCGCCACACCGACGGGCAGCTGGATGAGGTTGCCCCCCTTGCCCCGACCGACCAGTTGGAAGCGCTGCTGAAGCGCCGCCCCCGCCCAGCAGAGCGGGCCCGGCTGCAGGATGCCCTGGTCGAGGCCGCCCATGAGCGTGCTGAACCGGCACCGGGCCTGGACGCCCTCCTCGACCGCCTGGCCAGTCAGAACATCCCCGCAGCCTGGCTGGACGAACTGCCCGAACACGTCACCACGGTGCTGGCCCAGTCGCTGCCCGACTCGCTCCCACCGGCCCAGGCCGGCACCGGGCGCCCCTGGCCAGCCCCGGACAGCTGCTGGAACGCCCTCACCGGCCTCGGCGTCGAACGCCTGGAAGGCTGCGTGCTGGTCAGCGGCGAACCCCGCCTGCTCCAGGCCGGCCTCAACGCCGGGCTGTGGACCGTCGGCCTCGCCGCCAGTGGCCGACTCTGCGGCCACGCCCTGGGGGACTGGCAGGCACTGCCGGCCAACGAGCGCGACGCCCGGCGCGCCCGCGCCACCCTGGAGCTGTATCGCCTCGGCGCCCATTCGGTGATCGACCACCTCGGCGAGCTGCCCGACTGCCTCGACGACCTGGCGAGCCGCCGGCAGAAGGGCGAGAAGCCCTGACCCCGTTTTGTAACGGCATTGATCACGATCAGGCAGCGCCGCCCCGCCTGGATTAATCTCACAGGCACCGGGACCTTTTGCCGTCAGACGGCGGTCCACTCCTGAGTCATGTCAAAAGGGAGAACACCATGTCCGAACGCCTGCAGCAGCAACTGAGCGAACTGCGCGACCAACTGGCCCAAGACACCCCGATGGATGCGGAAGAGCGCGCCCACCTCAACGGCCTGATCCGCGACATCGAACTGAAGCTGGCGAACGAGGCCCACACTCCGGAAGACAGCCTGGTGGACGGCGTCAACCTGGCCGTCGAGCGTTTCGAGCTGAGCCACCCGACCCTGGCCGGCACGTTGCGCAACATCATGCAGAGCCTGGTCAGCATGGGCATCTGACCCCCCACCCCGAATGCAGGAACCCCGGCCAGGTGCCGGGGTTCTTCGTTTCAGCTTGCCGCTGGGCGCAGCCCGGAATGAGTTACTGCCGCACCAGCCGACCGTTGTCCGGGCTGATGGGGTGCGTGCTGCGGTAGGGGTTGATGTCCAGCCCGCCGCGGCGCACATAGCGTGCCTGCACCGTCAGGTGCTCGGGCTCGAGCAGGCGCAGCAGGTCGAGGAAGACACGCTCGACGCACTGCTCATGGAAGTCGCAATGCTGGCGGAAGCTCACCAGGTAGGCCAGGAAGCTGGCGTGGTCCAGGCGAGCCCCCTTGTACTGCACCACCAGCGTGCCCCAGTCCGGCTGGCCAGTGACCGGGCAGTTGGATTTCAGCAGGTGGCTGTGCAGTGCCTCCTCCACCAACTCGGCGGCATCGGCGCGCAGCAGCTCCGGTTGCGGATGGTCGTAGTGGTCAATGCTCACATCCAGGTCATCGATGCAGGTGCCGGCGGCGCGGGCCACACCCTCGACCTCCACCTCCGCCAGGCTGCGCACGCGCACCTTCACCTCGGCCCCTGCCGCGGCCGACAGGTCCTTCTCCAGCACCGCCACCAGTTCCGCAGCCGTGGCAAAGGCGCTCTGGTTGAGGGAGTTGAGGTAAAGCTTGAAGGACTTCGACTCGATGATGTTCGGCGAATCGGCCGGGATGGCGAACTCGCCGATGGCCACCACCGGCTTGCCCGACGGGGTCAGCCACGACAGCTCGTAGCAGTTCCAGAAATCCACGCCCTTATAAGGAAGGGTCTCCGCCGTCAGCCCCAGCTCGTTCCACTTCGCCACGCGGGAAATGGGGAACAGCAGCTGCGGGCTGTAGGTGCTGATGTACTCACTGGACTTGCCCAGCGGCGAGTGTTCGGCGGGATGCTGCATGAGAGGCGACCTGGCGGGGGAGAAAACCGCGCAATTGTATACAGCCCGGGCCTGCCGCAAAACCTCGGCGACACGCCCGGCCCCTTACAGCCAGAAGCGCAGCCCCAGCACCCAGGCGCCCTCCTCGTCCGGCTCGCCGGCTGCGCGGAGCCAGTCCCCGCTGCGGCCTTGGGTACGCTCCCACTCATAACCCAGGTAAGGCGAGAACGCCGGCGTCACCCGCCAGTGCAGGCGCAACCCCGCCTCCAGCGTGCCGCTGCCGGCGCCGCGATCCAGGTCGCGGTCGTCCGCCAGGGCCAGGTCGTATTCCAGCCGGGGCTCCAGCACCAGCCGTTGGGTCAGCAGCACCTGGTATTCCGCCTCCAGGCGCAGCGAGGGATCACCCCGTTCGCTCACCAGCAGGTTGCCCTCCACCTCGAACCACTGCGGTGCCAGCCCCTTGATCCCCACCAGCGCATGGCTGCGCGCCGGCCCCGGCTGGTCGTCATGGGCCACGCCCGCCTGCCAGTCGAAGAAGTCGCTGAACATCCGCCGGTACAGCAGCTCGGTGTGGCTCGACGTGGTCGGCCCCCCGGCATCCCGGGCGCCTTCGTTCTTCAGCACCAGCTTGTGGGTGTCGGTGCCGTACCAGCCCTCCAGCTCCCAGGCCAGCTGGGTGTCGTTGCCGTGGAAGCGCTGCTCCAGGCGATCGAACCCCAGGTAGCCGACCGGCATGGCATCCATCTCCATCGCCCAGGACAACGGGCTGGCCAATGCCGCCAGCAACCCCCATTCAATGACCCGCATGAGCAGCCTCCTCCATCGGTTGCATGGCCTCGCCCAGGGAGCGGCTGCTGCCATCGGGCGCCTCGACGATCACCTTGCGGAACATGCCGCTGGCCATGTGGTAGATCAGGTGGCAGTGAAACGCCCACTGGCCGATGGCATCGGCCGGCACGTCCACTTCCAGCGTGCTGCCGGGCGCCACGTTGACCACGTGCTTGAGCGGGTTGAGCCGGCCGTTGCCCTTGTCCAGCTGCATCCACATGCCGTGCAGGTGCATCGGGTGGTTCATCATCGTCTGGTTGACGAAGCGGAAGCGCACCCGCTCACCGTAGCGCAGGCGGATGGGCTCAGCCTCGGAGTATTTCACCCCGTCGAAGGACCAGAAGTAGCGCTCCATGTTGCCGGTGAGCTTCAGTTCGATGGTGCGGTCCGGCGCGCGGTAGCGGGCATCCGGGCGCATCGCCTTGAGATCGCCGTAGACCAGCACCCGCCCGCCCTCCACCGGCTCGGGAGCGATGCCGCTGCCCGGCGCGTAATCCGGGTTGCCACCGGCGGCCGGCATCCCGTGGCCCATGGCGGCATGGTCCATCCCGGCCATTTCTGCATCGCCCATGCCCGCCATCGCACCGTGGTCCATCCCCGGCATGGCGTGATCCATGCCCATGTCGGCCATGCTCAGCAGGCGCGGTGGCCCCAGGGTAGGCACCTCGGCCACCATGCCCGGCCGGGGCGCCAGGGTGGCGCGGGCGTAGCCACGGCGGTCCATGGAGGCGGCGAACAGCGTATAGGCCCGATCCTCGCGGGGCTGCACGATCACGTCATAGGTCTCGGCCACCGCCAGTCGCACCTGGTCCACCGTCACCGGCAGCACGTCGTTGCCATCCGCCTGCACCACCGTCATCGGCAGGCCGGGGATGCGCAGGTCGTAGTAGCTCATACCCGAGGCGTTGATGATGCGCAGGCGCACCCGCTCGCCTTGCTTGAACAGCGCCGTCCAGTTCTGCTCCGCGTCGCGGCCGTTGACCAGGAAGCGAAACCCGCTGACATCGGCGATGTCCGTCGGCGACATGCGCATGTCGCCCCAGCTCCAGCGGTCCTTGAGGGTCGCCCAGACGCCATCGCGGGCGGCATCTGTGAAGAAGTCCCCCAGGGTGCGCTTGTGGTCGTTGTAGTACTCGGCGTCCTTCTTCAGGTTGGCGAGGGTGCGCTCGGGCTTTTCGTCCTGCCAGTCGAACAGCATCACCGTGTACTCGCGGTCGTAGCGGTACGGCTCGCGCCCGCTCGGCTCGATCACCAGCGGCCCGTACAGCCCCTCCTGCTCCTGAAAGTCACTGTGGGCGTGGTACCAGTAGGTGCCCGACTGCTGCACGCGGAAGCGGTAGGTGAAGGTCTGCCCGGGCTTGATGCCCGGGAAGCTGATGCCCGGCACGCCGTCCTGGTCGTAGGGCACGATCAGCCCGTGCCAGTGCAGCGAAGTGTCGCGGTCCAGGCGGTTGGTCACGCGGATCTGCACCTCCTCGCCTTCCTTGAAACGCAGCTCCGGCGCGGGCGACTGGCCGTTGATGGTCAACGCCGGCCGGCTGCCATCGCTCAAGGCCACGCGCCCCTCATCGATCACCAGCTCATAGGTGCCGGCCCCGGCGTCGGCTGCCAGGGCCAGCAAGCCGGCGCCCATCAGCGCACGCATCAGGGCTTGACCTCGACCTTGCCGACCATGCCGGCCTGGTAGTGGCCGGGAATGTTGCAGGCGAACTCCAGCCCGGTGGCCTGGGTGAAGGTCCAGGTCAGCTCGGCCGTCTTGCCCGGTTCCACCAGCACGCTGTTGGGGTCGTCGTGCTTCATCATCGCCCCGTGATCCATGCCAGCCATGTCCATGCCGGCCATGTCGTGCCCCATCTGGCTGTGATCCATGGCGCCCATGTCGTGCTTCATGTTCATGCCGGTGGGGGTGAGCATCCCCATCTGCTGCATCTTCAGCATTTCCTGCTGGTGGCGGGCATGCATGGCCGCATCGCCGAGGTTGAACTCGTGGAGCAGGCTGCCGGTGTTCTTCAGCACGAAGCGCACCGTCTCGCCCGCCTTCACCTGCAGGCTGGCGGGCTCGTAATACATGTCACCCAGGGTGATCTCCACGGTACGGCCGGCATCGGCCGCCTTGGCCGGGTGGCCGAACGCGAAGGTGGCGGCACCGTCGGCCAGCACGGGCAGGCTGAGGAACAGGCCGCAGGCGAGAACAAGGGCGGATCGTTTCATGACAGGGTCTCCTGATGGACAGGCCCCCATCCTGCCGCCCTGCCACTGGCGCCTGGCTTACCGGCACATTACAACTTTGTCAGCCAGGCCCACCGCACCGGCCCGGCACGGTATAAAGGAACCCCCACGACACAGGCCCGCCATGAAACTGCTCATCGTCGAAGACGAACCCAAGACCGGTCAGTACCTGCGCCAGGGGCTGGGCGAAGCCGGCTTCCTGGTCGACCTGGCCAGCGACGGCATCGCCGGCCAGCACCTGGCGCTGACCGGCGACCACGACCTGATCATCCTCGACGTGATGCTCCCCGGCCGCGACGGCTGGCAGGTGCTGCGCACCCTGCGCGAAGCCGGCCTGGAGACGCCCGTGCTGTTCCTCACCGCCCGCGATGCCGTCGAGGATCGCGTGCGCGGCCTGGAGCTGGGCGCCGACGACTACCTGGTCAAGCCCTTCGCCTTCGCCGAACTGCTGGCGCGGGTGCGCACCCTGTTGCGCCGGGGCACCACCGGCCAGCAGGACACCAGCCTGCAACTGGCGGACCTGCGCCTCGACCTGCTGCGCCGCCGGGTGGAGCGTGGCGGCCAGCGCATCGACCTCACCGCCAAGGAGTTCGCCCTGCTGGAACTGCTGCTGCGGCGCCAGGGCGAAGTGCTGCCCAAGTCGCTGATCGCCTCCCAGGTCTGGGACATGAACTTCGACAGCGACACCAACGTCATCGAAGTCGCCATCCGCCGCCTGCGGGCCAAGGTGGACGACGCCTGGCCCACCCGCCTGATCCACACCGTGCGCGGCATGGGCTACGTGCTCGAGGCGCGGGACGCCTGATGCGCCTTTCCCTCGGCGCCCGCCTCAGCCTGCTGTTCGCCGCAGCCACCGCCAGCGTCTCGCTCATCGCCGGCGCCCTGTTCGACCGGGCCAGCGAAGCGCACTTCCTCGAACTGGACAACCAGTTGCTGGCCAGCCGCGCCGAAGCCCTGCGCAGCCTGCTCGGCCCGGTGGGCAGCGCCGAAGCCCTCGCCGCGCGGGAAGACGACCTGCACGCCGAGCTGCAACGCCAGCCCGACCTCGCCCTGCGCATCCTCGGCCCCCAGGGCGAGCTGTGGTTCGACAGCCAGGCCGTCGCCGCCCACGCCCAGCATGGCGAGACCGCCTGGCGCGCCTACGGCACCGAACTGCTCCCCGGCCAAGCCGACAGCCCGCGCCTGGACCTGCGGCTGGACATCACCCACCACCAGCACTTCCTCGAACGCATGCAGCGGCTGATCTGGCTCACCGTCGGCCTCAGCGCCCTGGCCACCGCATTGCTCGGTGCCTGGGCCGTACGCAGCGGCCTGCGCCCCCTGCGGCAGATGGCCGAGGTGGCCGCCGGCATCTCCGCCCACTCCCTCACCACCCGCCTCGACCCGGCCAACGTGCCGGCCGAGCTGAGCGACCTGGTGAGCGCCTTCAACGCCATGCTGGCGCGCCTGGAAGACGCCTTCCAGCGGCTCTCCGCCTTCTCCGGCGACATCGCCCACGAGCTGCGCACCCCGCTGTCCAACCTGCTGACCCAGACCCAGGTCACCCTCGCCCAGCCCCGCGACCTGGCCACCTACCGCGAAGCCCTGCACTCCAACCTGGAGGAGCTGCAGCACCTGGCGCAAATGGTCAACGACATGCTGTTCCTGGCCAAGGCCGAGCACGGCCTGCTCACCACCCGCCGCGAGCCCCTGGTACTGGCCGACGAGCTGGAGGCACTGGCCGAGTTCTTCGCCCCCCTGGCCGAGGAAGGCGGCATCCGCCTCACCTGCTCCGGCAATGGCCGCCTGGAGGGCGACCGCGCCATGCTGCGCCGCGCCCTCTCCAACCTGCTGGACAACGCCCTGCGCTTCACCCCGGCCGGCGGCGCCATCGAACTCAGCGCCTGCCCCGCCGGCCCCTCGCTGCGCCTGGAGGTGGCCAACCAGGGCCCGGCCATCCCCGCCGAACTGCAACCGCGCCTGTTCGACCGCTTCTTCCGCGCCGACCCGGCCCGCCGCGAAGGCCAGGCCGAGCATGCCGGGCTCGGCCTGGCCATCACCCGCTCCATCGTCCGCGCCCACGGCGGCGAAGTCCGCTGCGTGAGCGCGGACGGCTGGACACGCTTCCAGATGGACTTCCCCGTCACAACCACGACCGCATCGCAGAACTGAGCAGTGCTACCCCTCGTAGCAGCGTCTACTCTGGGATAATCGCCGGTCGGCGAAGGACTGCCTGGCCCTGCCACACCCTGCCGAACCGTCACCTCCCGGCCATGTACCGGACGGGGCGATACCATGAGAACCGCGCCTGTCGGTGCTGCCACGAGCGGCACCGTCCAGCCGGCACTGTCCGCATGTCGCGGCCACCTACTGTCTGCCCAGAACAAAAAAGGCACACACCATGATCAAGAAGTACATCGCTGCCCTGACCTGCGCGCTTACCCTCGCCAGCGGCCACGCCCTCGCGGCGGAAACCGGCCCCATCACCATCCGCTTCTCCCATGTCGTCGCCGACGACACCCCGAAGGGCCAGGGCGCCTTGCTGTTCAAGCAGTTGGTGGAGAAACGCCTGCCCGGCCTGGTGAAGGTCGAGGTCTACCCCAACTCCACGTTGTTCGGCGATGCCGACGAGCTGCAGGCCCTGCAGGACGGCAAGGTGGACATGCTCGCCCCCTCCCTGGCCAAGTTCGACCAGTACACCAAGCAGCTGCAGCTGTTCGACCTGCCCTTCCTGTTCGATGACCAGGACGCGGTCAACCGCTTCCAGAAGCGTGCCAAGGGCCGCCAGCTGCTGCGCGCCATGGAAGACAAGAACATCATCGGCCTGGCTTTCTGGCACAACGGCATGAAGCAGCTTTCCGCCAACCGCCCGCTGCACACCCCGGCGGATGCCAAGGGCCTGGCCTTCCGCATCCAGGCATCCAACGTGCTGGAGTCGCAGTTCGCCCAGATCGGCGCCAAGGCCGTGC
Source organism: Pseudomonas sp. FeS53a (assembly GCF_000931385.1). Taxonomy (NCBI): domain Bacteria; kingdom Pseudomonadati; phylum Pseudomonadota; class Gammaproteobacteria; order Pseudomonadales; family Pseudomonadaceae; genus Pseudomonas; species Pseudomonas sp. FeS53a. Next base: position 15,496 of record NZ_JYFT01000028.1, on the reverse strand, counting down.
CCATGCCCTTCGCCCAGACCTTCGACGCGCTCAAGGGTGGCCAGGTACAGGGCACCGAGAACACCTGGTCGAACTTCGCCAGCCAGAACCTCGACACCGTGCAGCCCTACATCATCGAGACCAACCACGGCGCCCTGGACTACATGCTGGTGAGCAACTCGCGCTTCTGGTTCGCCATTCCGCACCAGACCCGCACCGAGCTGGAAGCCATCATCGACGAGGTCACCTTCGCCGTGAACAACGCCGCCGCCCAGCAGAACCAGGCGGACCGCCAGCGCATCCAGGCGGCCGGCAAGGCCCAGATCATCACCCTCACCCCCGAGGAGCGCGCGGCCTGGCGTGCCGCCATGAAGCCGGTCTGGGACCAGTACACCCCCGACATCGGCGAAGACATCGTCAAGGCCGCCCAGGTGGTCAACCGCAAGTCCCGCTGACCCCCTCGCCCGGCCGGCACTCGCCGCGCCGGGCCTACCCCGCTGCTGCCCAACCCTCGGCAGCGCTCGATCCGCCCCCGTCACCCACCAGACAGCATGCAGGCCGTAGGCTCTGTACGAAAAGTCGTCGAGCGAAGGTCAGGCAAGGCGAAAACGCTCGAAGAAGCGCAGTTTACGTGCTGTAAATGAGCATTCTGAGAGCGTTTTCAACGCAGCATCACCGATGCGCAGGCACTTGTCGTACAAAGCCTAGCGGGTCGGCAGGTCCTTATCATCCGCATCCACCTGCTCCAACCCGGCCCGATCCCAGCCACCGCCCATGGCGGCGATGAGCTGCACACTGGCGGTGAGGCGGCTGCCGGTGAGGGTGAGCACGCTGCGCTCGTTGGACAGCGCCGTGGCCTGGCTGCTGACCACGCTGCTGTAGTCCTGCGTGCCGGCCTTGTACTGGTTGCTGACCAGGCGCAGGGCCTCACGGGCGGCGTCCAGCGCCTGCTGCTGCACCCCGCTCTCCTCTTCCAGCACGGCCAGTTGCACCAGGTAGTCCTCCACCTCGCGGAAGCTGGTGAGCACGGTCTGCCGGTAGGTGGCGACGGTCTGGTCATAGCTGGCCTCGGCCTGCTCCACCTGGGAGCGGATGCGGCCGCCGTCGAACAGGTTGAGGGCGAACTCGGGGCCGATGGACCAGAAGCGGTTGGGCGTGGTGATCCAGTCGTGCAGGCTGCTGGTGCGGTAGCCGCCGCTGGCGGTGAGGTTGAGGCTCGGGTAGTACGCGGCCTTGGCCACGCCGATCTGGGCGTTGGCGGCCATGACCTTGCGCTCGGCCGAAGCCACGTCGGGGCGGCGCTCCAGCAACTGGCTCGGCACCAGGGCCGGAACCGCCGGCAGGCTGGGGATGCCCTCCACCTCCGCCAGGCTGAAGGCCGACGGCGGCTCGCCGATCAGCACAGCGATGGCGTTCTCCAGCTGCGCCCGCTGGTACTTCAGGTCGATGGCCTGGGCCTCGGTGCTTCTCAGCTGGGTGGTGGCCTGGGCTACGTCGGCACGGGTGACGATGCCGGCGCGGAACTGGTTCTCGGTGAGCTTCAGGGCACGCTTGTAGGCCTCGACGGTGGCGTCCAGCAGGCGCTTCTGGGCGTCGAGCACGCGCAACTGCAGGTAGCTCTGCGCCAGCTGCGACTGCTGGCTGAGACGCACGGCCGCCAGGTCGGCGGCGCTGGCCTGGAGGCTGGCGTCGTCCGCCTCCAGCTGGCGGCGCAGCTTGCCCCACAGGTCCAGCTCCCAGCTCACGCCCAGGGTGGCGCTGTAGCTGTTGGAGATGGCGCCGCTGCCCCCGCCGCTGCTGACGGTGGAGCCGTCGGACAGGCGCACGGTGCTGCTGCTGCCGCCCTGGCCGGAGCGGGTCTTGCTGGCGTTGGCGTTCACCGAGGGGAAGAACGAGGCACTCGCGCCACGGGCCAGCGCCTGGGCCTGGCGGTACTGGGCGACGGACTGGGCGAGGGTCTGGTTGGAACGCTCCAGGCGCTGCTGCAGGTCGTTCAGCACCGGGTCGTTGTACAGCTCCCACCAGGCGCCACGGGCCAGGGTGTCGGCCGGCGCGGCGGCCTTCCAGCCCTCCACGTGCTTGAACTGGGCAGCGCTGGCTGCGTCCGGGCGCTGGTAGTCGGGGCCCACGGCGCAGCCGGCCAGGGCGACCGCAAGGGCCAGGGCCGGGAACAGAAGGCGGGCATGGGGGTTCATAGCGGTGTCTCCAGCGAAGCGTCGGTGCGCACGCCGCGCCAGCGGTTGAAGCGATGGCGCAGGCGGTCGAGGTACAGGTAGACCACGGGGGTGGTGTAGAGGGTGAGGATCTGGCTCAGCACCAGGCCGCCGATGATGGTCACACCCAGCGGCTGGCGCATCTCCGCGCCCTCGGCGCCGCCGATCAGCAACGGCACGGCACCGAGGATGGCCGCCAGGGTGGTCATCAGGATCGGCCGCAGGCGCAGCAGGCAGGCGCGGTGGATGGATTCCGCCGGCGACAGGCCGTCGTTGCGCTCCAGTTGCAGCGCCAGGTCGATCATCAGGATGGCGTTCTTCTTGACGATGCCGATGAGCAGGAACAGCCCCAGCAGCGAGATCAGGCTGAACTCGCCGCCCAGCAGCTGGATGGTCAGCAGCGCGCCCACCCCCGCCGACGGCAGCGTCGAGAGGATGGTCAGCGGGTGGATGTAGCTCTCGTAGAGAATGCCCAGCACCAGGTACACCAGCAGCAGCGCGGCGAGGATCATCCACGGCTGGTTCTGCTGGCTGCTGGCGAAGGCGTCGGCGGTGCCGCCCAGGCGCGCGATCACGCTGCTGGGCATGCCGATGGCCGCCACCGCCCGTTCGATGGCCACGGTGGCCTGGTCCAGGCTCACCCCCGGCGCCAGGTCGAAGGAGATGCTCTCCGAGGCGAACTGGCCCTCGTGGTTGACCCGGTCGTTCTCCAGGCTGCGCTCGTAGCGGGCGATGGCCGAGAGCGGCACGCGCTGGCCGTCGGCGGTGATCACCTGTACCTGCTCCAGGGTCGACGGGTCCTGGGCGTACTTCGGGTTCACCTCCATCACCACCTGGTACTGGTTGAGGGTGTCGTAGATGGTGGAGATCTGCCGCTGGCTGTAGGCGTTGTTGAGCACCGTGGTGACCATCGCCATGTCGATGCCCAGGCGCTTGGCCGCGTCCCGGTCCACCTTCAGGGTCACCTGCTGGGCGCCCTCGCCTTCCCGCGCGTCAATGGCGGTCAGCTCAGGCAGGGATTTCAACGCGTCGGTCACCTTGGGCAGCCAGGTGCGCAGGTCGGCCAGCTCGCCGGCCTGCAGCACGTACTCGTACTGGGAGCTGCGCTGCTCGCGGGAGCCGCCGGTCATGATGTCCTGGTCGGCCATCAGCATCAGCCGGCCGCCGGGCACCTGGGGCATTTCCTTGCGCAGCCGCTCGATCACCTTCTGGGCAGAAAGCTGGCGCTCCTTGATCGGCTTCAGCCGCACGATCATGAAGGCGTTGTTGATGCCGCCGCTGCCACCGATGAAACCGGCCACGCTCTCCACCGCCGGGTCCTTGAGCACCGCGCGGCGGAAGGTTTCCATCTTCGGCTGCATCACGCTGAACGACAGGCCGTCATCACCCCGTATGAAGCCGATCAACTGGCCGGTGTCCTGCTGCGGCAGGAAGGTCTTGGGCACGATCACGTAGAGCGCGACGTTGAGGCCGATGGTCACCAGCAGGCTGGCCAGGGTCAGGCGTGGGTGGCGCAGGGCCCAGCCGAGGCTCACGTCATAGAGCCGCGTCATGCGCTGGTGGATGGCCTCGCTCCAGCGTTGCATGCGGCTGTCGGCATTCGGCACGTGGGGCTTGAGCCAGCGCGCGCAGAGCATCGGCGTGAGCGTCAGCGACACCAGCAGCGACACCAGGATGGCCGCCGTCAGGGTCAGCGAGAACTCGCGGAACATGCGGTCGATGATGCCGCCCATGAACAGGATGGAGACGAACACCACCACCAGCGACAGGTTCATCGACAGCAGGGTGAAGCCCACCTCGCGGGTGCCCTGCAGCGCCGCCTTGAACGGCGGCATGCCCTCGTTGATGTGCCGGGCGATGTTCTCCAGCACCACGATGGCGTCGTCCACCACCAGCCCGGCAGCGAGGATCAGCGCCATCAGCGACAGCACGTTGAGGGAGAAGCCGCACAGGTACATCACCGCGAAGGTGCCCACCAGCGACACCGGCACCGCCAGCGCCGGGATCAGCGAGGCGCGCAGGCTGCCGAGGAACAGGTAGACGACCAGTATCACCAGCGCCACGGCGATCAGCAGGGTGCGCTCGGCCTCGTGCAGGGTCGCGCGGATCACCGGTGAGCGGTCCATGGCCAGGTTCAGCTTGACGCTGGCCGGCAGCACCGCCTGCAACGCCGGCAACTGGGCCTTGATGCTTTCGATGGTCTCGATGATGTTGGCGCCGGCCTGGCGGTTGATCACCAGCAGCACCGCGTCCTGGTCATTGAAGAAGCCGCTGTTGTAACGGTCCTCCACGGCGTCGCGCACCTTGGCCACATCGCCCAGGCGCAGGGCCGCGCCGTCCTGGTAGCGGAGGATCAGCGGCGCATAGTCGGCGGCCTTCTCCAGCTGGTCGCTGGCGCCCACCTGCCAGTGGCGCTCGGCGTCTTCCACCGCGCCCTTGGGGCGGCGCTGGTTGGCGGCGGCGATGGTCTTGCGCACGTCATCCAGGGCGATGCCGTACTGGTTGAGCAACTGCGGCTCCAGCTCCACCCGCACCGCCGGCAGCGAACTGCCGCCGATCTGCACCTCGCCCACGCCCTTAACCTGGGACAGGCTCTGGGCCAGGATGGTCGAGGCCAGGTCGTACAGCTGGCCCTTCTCCAGCACGTCGGAGGTCAGCGACAGCACCATGATCGGCGCCTGGGAGGGGTTGACCTTCTTGTAGGTGGGCATGCTGCGCATGCCGCTGGGCAACAGGTTGCGCGAGGCGTTGATGGCCGCCTGCACGTCGCGGGCGGCGCCGTTGATGTCCCGGTCCAGGTCGAACTGGATGATGATCCGCGTCGAGCCCTGGCTGGTGCGGCTGGTCATCTGGGTGATGCCCGAGAGCGTGCCCAGGGAGCGTTCCAGCGGCGTGGTGACGCTGGAGGCCATGATCTCCGGGCTGGCGCCGGGCAGGCTGGCCTGCACGGTGATCACCGGGAAGTCCATCTGCGGCAGCGGGGAGACCGGCAACAGGCCGAAGCTCATGCCGCCCAGCAGCATGATCGCCAGGCTCAGCAGCAGGGTCGCCACCGGCCGGCGGATGAAGGGAGCGGACAGGTTCACGGCGCCGCTCCGGCCGGGGCAGCCGGCACGAGACGCATCATGCCGCCACCCCTGCCGCGCTGCGGCCGGTGAAGCGCCGTGAGAGGCGGTCGAAGAACAGGTAGATGACCGGCGTGGTGAACAGCGTCAGCACCTGGCTCACCAGCAGGCCGCCCACCATCACCAGGCCCAGGGGCTGGCGCAGCTCCGCGCCGGAGCCGCTGGCGAGCATCAGCGGCACGGCGCCGAACAGCGCGGCCAGGGTGGTCATCAGGATCGGCCGGAAACGCAGCAGCGCCGCCTGGTAGATGGCCTCCTCCGGCGCCATGCCCTGGTGGCGCTCGGCCTCCAGGGCGAAGTCGATCATCATGATCGCGTTCTTCTTGACGATGCCGATTAGCAGGATGATGCCGATGATGGCGATCAGCCCCAGGTCATTGCCCGACAGCAGCAGCGCCGCCAGGGCGCCGACCCCGGCCGAGGGCAGCGTGGAGAGGATGGTCACCGGGTGGATGTAGCTCTCGTAGAGCACGCCGAGGACGATGTACATGGTCACCACCGCCGCCAGGATCAGCAGCAGCGTGCTCGACAGCGAGGCCTCGAAGGCCGCCGCCGCGCCCTGGAAGCGGGTCTGGATGCCTTCCGGCAGGCCGATGTCCTGCTGCACCCGCTCGATCACCTGCACCGCCTCGCCCAGGGCCACGCCCGGCGCCAGGTTGAAAGAGAGGTTCACTGCCGGGAACTGGCTGATGTGGTTCACCACCAGGGACGACTGGCGCTCCTGAATGCGCGCCAGGGCCGCAAGCGGCACCTGCACGCCGTCGGTGCCGGCCACCCGCAGCTGCTCCAGGGCCTTGGGCCCGATGCGATCACCGGTGGCGGACTCCAGCACCACGCGGTACTGGCTGGCCTGGGTGAAGATGGTGGAGATCTGCCGCTGGCCGAAGGCGTCGTAGAGCGCATCGGTGATGGCCGAGACCTCCACCCCCAGGCGCCCGGCCATGTCGCGGTCGATGTCCAGGTACACCTGCAGGCCCTTGTCCTGCAGGTCGCTGGCCACGTCGGACAGCTCCGGCTGCTGGCGCAAGGCGTCCACCAGCTTGCCGGTCCACTCGCGCAGCAGCTCGGCGTCCGGGGACTCCATGCTGAACTGGAACTGGGTACGGCTGACCCGGTCCTCGATGGTCAGGTCCTGCACCGGCTGCAGGTACAGGCGGATACCCACCAGGCGCTCCAGCTGCGGCTGCAGGCGCTGGATCACTTCGCTGGCGGTGACGTCGCGCTCGCCGTGGGGCTTGAGGTTGATCAGCATGCGCCCGCTGTTGAGGGTGACGTTGTCGCCGTCGACGCCGATGTAGGAGGTCAGGCTGGCCACCGCCGGGTCCTTGAGGATCACCTCGGCCGCCTGCTGCTGGCGCTCGCCCATGGCGCGGAACGACACCGACTGCGGCGCCTCGGTGATGCCCTGGATGACGCCGGTGTCCTGCACCGGGAAGAAGCCCTTGGGCACCGCCAGGTACAGCACCACGGTCAGCGCCAGGGTGCCCAGGGCCACCAGCAGGGTCAGCACCTGGTGGCGCAGCACCCAGCGCAGGCCATGGGAATAGCGCTCGATCATGCCGTCGATGAAGGCGCCGCTGGCGCGGTAGAAACGGCCCTGCTCCTTCTCCTCCGGCTCGGGCTTGAGCAGCCGCGCGCACATCATCGGCGTCAGGGTCAGCGACACCACCAGGGAGATCAGGATGGCCACCGCCAGGGTGATGGCGAACTCGCGGAACAGCCGCCCCACCACGTCGGCCATGAACAGCAGCGGGATCAGCACCGCGATCAGCGAGAAGGTCAGGGAGATCAGGGTGAAGCCGATCTGCCGGGCGCCCTTGAGCGCAGCCTCCAGCGGCGTGGCGCCCTCCTCCAGGTGGCGGGCGATGTTCTCCAGCATGACGATGGCGTCGTCCACCACGAAGCCGGTGGCGATGGTCAGCGCCATCAGCGTCAGGTTGTTCACCGAGAAGCCGGCCAGGTACATCACCCCGAAGGTGCCCACCAGGGACAGCGGCACGGCAATGGACGGGATCAGCGTGGCGCTGAAGCGGCGCAGGAACAGGAAGGTCACCATCACCACCAGGGCGATGGCCAGCATCAGCTCATGCTGCACGTCGCGCACCGAGGCTCGGATGGTCTGGGTGCGGTCGGTCAGCACCATCACGTCCAGGCCCGCCGGCAGGTTGGCGGTCATCTTCGGCAGCAGCTCCTGGATGCGGTCCACCACCTCGATGACGTTGGCGCCGGGCTGGCGCTGGATGTTCAGCAGCACGGCCTGGTTCTGGTTGGCCCAGGCGGCCAGGCGCTCGTTCTCGGCGCCTTCGACGATGGTGGCCACGTCCTTCAGGCGCAGCGCCGCACCGTTCTTGTAGGCGAGGATCAGGTTGGCGTACTCGTCCGCCGACTTCAGCTGGTCGTTGGCATCCAGCATGGAGGTGCGCGTCGGGCCGTCGAAGTTGCCCTTGGGCTGGTTGACGTTGGATGCGGTGATCAGCGAACGCACGCTGGAGAGGTTCAGGCCGTTGGCCGCGAGCGCCTCCGGGTTGACCTTGATGCGCACCGCCTGGCGCTGGCCGCCGGCGATGCTGACCATGCCGACGCCGCTGATCTGCGACAGCTTCTGCGCCATGCGCGTGTCCACCAGGGTGTGCAGCTGCGGCAGCGGCAAGGTGCGCGACATCACCGCCACGGTCAGCACCGGGGTGTCGGCGGGGTTGACCTTGTTGTAGACCGGCGGTGCCGGCAGGTCATTGGGCAGCAGGTTGGTGGCGGCGTTGATGGCCGCCTGCACTTCCTGCTCGGCCACGTCCAGCTGCACGTCCAGGTTGAAGCGCAGGGTGATCACCGAGGCGCCGCCGGAACTGGTGGAGGACATCTGGTCCAGCCCCGGCATCTGCCCGAACTGGCGCTCCAGCGGCGCGGTCACGGCGCTGGTCATCACGTCCGGGCTGGCCCCCGGGTAGAGCGTCATCACGCGGATGGTCGGGTAGTCCACCTCCGGCAGCGCCGACACCGGCAGCAGGCGGTAGGCGATCAGGCCGGCCAGCAGGATCGCCAGCATGCTCAGCGTGGTGGCGACCGGCCGCAGGATGAACAGGCGGGAGATGTTCATACGCCTTGTTCAGCCTTGCCGCCCTGCTCGCCCTTGTCGGCGCCTTGCAGTTGCTCGCTCGGCGCGGCCGGCACGGCATCGCTGTCGTGCACCACTTCCACCTCGCTGCCGTCGCGCAGGCGGTCGGTACCTTCCAGCACCACCCGCTCGCCGGCCTTGAGGCCACTGCGGATCACCGTGCGCTCACCGTCGCTGGGGCCGGTTTCGAGCTTCTGCACGCGCACCTTCTTCTCGCCGTCCAGCACGTAGGCGAAGGTGCCCTGGCTGCCGAACTGCACCGCAGCCGAGGGCACCAGCACGGCCTGGGCCAGGGTGTCGGCCAGCAGGCGCACGTTGACGAACTGGTTGGGGAACAGGGTCTCGCTGTCGTTGGCGAAGCGCGCCTTGAACTTCAGCGTGCCGGTGGTGGTGTCGATCTGGTTGTCCAGGCTCTGCAGCACGCCCTCGGCCTGCTTCAGGGTGTCGCCCCGGTCCCAGGCCTCCACCGGCATCGCCTGGCCGCTGCGGAAGCGGCTGACCACGCCAGGCAACTGGTTCTCCGGCAGGGTGAAGGTGACGCTGATGGGGCGGTTCTGGGTGATCACCACCAGCGGCGTGGTGTCGCCGGTGCCGACCTGGTTGCCCAGGTCCACCTGGCGCAGGCCGACGCGGCCGGCCACCGGCGCGCGCACCTGGGTGAAGCTGAGGTTCAGCTTGGCCTCGGCGACGGCGGCCTGGTTGGCCTTGACCGTGCCCTTGTACTGGCCCACCAGCGCTTCCTGGGTGTCCAGGGTCTGCTTGGCGATGCTGTCCTCGGCGTACAGGCCACGGTAGCGGGCCAGGTCGATCTCGGCGTTCTTCAGCTGCGCCTGGCTCTGCAAGAGCGTGCCTTCGGCCTGCTGCAGGGCGACCTGGTAGGGGCGCGGGTCGATCACCGCCAGCAGGTCGCCGGCCTTGACCTGCTGCCCTTCCTCGAAGGCCAGCTTGACCACCTCGCCGCTGACGCGGGCCTTGACGTTCACTGTGTTCAGCGCGGTGACCGTGCCGAGGGCCTTGTAGTAGACGGGGAAGTCACCCTGGGTGGCGGCGGCCACGCGCACCGGCACCGGGCCGCTGAACGGGCCGAAGCCCGGGCGCGCCATGCCGGCCGCTCCCGGACGGGTGCGGGGCTCCTCGGCCTTGTGGCCGGAGGCGGCGGGCCACAGCCACCAGATCAGCGCCACCAGGGCGAACAGACAGACGAGGATGAGCGGCCAGCGCCGGGCGGGACGAGCGTGCGGGTCTTGGATCGAGGGCATGATTCTGCGGTCGGTTCGTGCGAGAGCGTGCACGATAAGCACTCGGCGGGGCCAGGCAAAGCCTCTTTACCGCCTATTTACCCATTCCTGACTCCAGCGAAGTCGCGCCCTTGAGCGATGACGGCCCTCGGCGACCCACCGTGCAAATGTCACAACACCTTTCCGCCCCCGTTCTTGTCCATCCGCGCGTGCCGCGCGACCATGCGCGCTCGCCTTTCCGCTTCCTGGGAGTGCCCCGTGTTCGAACGACTCAAGCAGCAGTTCTCCACCCTGCGCAGCCGCGCCGATTTCCACGCCCTGCGCATCGTCCGCCAGAGCGGCGAGCACTGCCAGGTACGGCGCAACGTCGCCGAGCCGCCGTTCTTCTCCAGCGACCTGGGCGCCATGCTCAGCGTGCGCATCGGCGGCGTCGAAGCCTACGCCGCCACCAGCGACCTGAGCACCGCCGGCCTGCAGCGCGCCCTCGACCTGGCCGAAGCGCGCGCCCGGCTGATCGCCCCGTACAACCTGGTCGACGCCCGCGTCGCGCCGCCCCAGGGCCGCGCCGACTACCGCTCCCCCGGCCTCGACCAGCCGCTGCCCGGCATCGCCGAGCGCATCGAACTGCTGCGCGAGGAATCCGCCGCGGTGCCCGCCGACCCGCGCCTGGTCAACTGGACCCTGCTGCTCAGCGTCGACCGCCACGAGCAGCTCTACCTCAACAGCGCCGGCGCCGAGCACTGGCAGGAGCTGCAATTCGTCTACCCCGGCGCCAGCGTCACCGCCTTCGACGGCCACGACAGCCAGACCCGCAGCTTCGGCGGCTACCACGGCGGCCAGCAGGGCGGTGCCGAGGTCATCCAGCGCCTGGGGCTGCGCGGCGCGGCCCCGCGCGTGGCCGACGAGGCGCTGCAGCTGCTGCTGGCGCCCAACACCCCGGAAGGTCCGCGCGACCTGCTGCTGATGCCCGAGCAGATGATGCTGCAGATCCACGAATCCATCGGCCACCCGCTGGAGCTGGACCGCATCCTCGGCGACGAGCGCAACTACGCCGGCACCAGCTTCATCCGCCAGGAAGACTGCGGCCACTACCAGTACGGCTCGGCGCTGCTCAACGTCAGCTTCGACCCGGGCATCCCCGAGGAGCTGGCCAGCTACGGCCATGACGACGACGGCAGCGCCGCCCGGAAGACCCTGCTGATCGAGAAGGGCCTGCTCCTGCGGCCCCTCGGCGGCGCCCTCTCGCAACAACGCAGCGGCCTGCCGGGCGTGGCCAACAGCCGCGCCTGCAGCTGGAACCGCGCGCCCATCGACCGCATGGCCAACCTCAACATCGAGCCCGGCGACCAGCGCCTGGAGCAGCTGATCGGCGGCATCGAGCGCGGCATCCTGATGACCACCAACCGCTCCTGGTCCATCGACGACGCCCGCAACAAGTTCCAGTTCGGCTGCGAATGGGGCCAGCTCATCGAAAACGGCGAGCTCAAGGGTGTGGTGAAGAACCCCAACTACCGGGGCATCTCCGCCAGCTTCTGGCGCAGCCTCGCGGCGGTGGGCGACGCCAGCACCTTCGAAGTGCTCGGCACCCCCTTCTGCGGCAAGGGCGAGCCCAACCAGGTGGTACGGGTGGGCCATGCCTCCCCCGCCTGCGTATTCAGCCAGGTCGACGTATTCGGAGGTGCCGCCTGATGAGCATCCAGATCGACGCCCGCGAAGCCGGCTTCGCCGCCCTCGCCGAATCCCTGCGCCAGGCCATGCGCCCCGGCGAGGACTTCACCCTGTGGTACAGCGCCGAGGCCTCCGACTTCATCCGCTTCAACCACGCCCGCGTGCGCCAGGCCGGCCACGTGTCCCAGGCCGGGGCCACCCTGCAGCTGATCGCCGCCGAGCGCCAGGCGCAGATGGCCGTCACCCTCTCCGGCCAGCCGGACGAAGACCGCCAGCGCCTGGCCGACGGCCTCGAACGCCTGCGCGCAGTGATCGGCCAGTTGCCGCCCGATCCCTACCTGATGCCCGACCGCACGCCCTGGCAGCGGCGCCACGTCGACACCCAGCCGCTGCCCGACCCGGCCGCCGTGCTGCCTTGCATCAGCGCCGCCGCCGAAGGCCTGGACCTGGTCGGCATCTACGCCGCCGGCCCGCTCTACCGGGGCTTCGCCAACAGCTGGGGCGCCTTCGGCTGGCACAGCGCCCATTGCTTCAACTTCGACTTCAGCCTGTTCCACGCCAACGGCCAGGCGGTGAAGGCCGACTACGCCGGCCAGGGCTGGAACGACGACGAATTCCATCGCCGCTTCGCCGCCGCCCGCGCCCAGCTGGAGCACCTGGGCAAGCCGCTGCGCGTGCTGGCACCCGGCGGCTACCGCGCCTACATCGCCCAGGCGGCGCTGGAGGAGATCACCGGCATGCTCTGCTGGGGCGGCTTCTCCGCCCGCGCCCTGGCGACCAAGGAAAGCCCGCTGCAACGCCTGGACGGCGACGGCGCCCGCTTCAGCCCGCTGCTGGGCCTGCACGAACAGGTGGCCGGTGCCCTGTCCCCGGCCTTCACCGCCGAAGGCTCGCCGCGCAGCGATGTCGCCCTCATCGAACAAGGGCGCCTCACCGGTCGCCTGGTGGGTTCGCGCAGCGCCCGTGAATACGGCCTGGCCGGCAACGGCGCCAGCGGCGACGAGAGCCCCCAGGCCCTGGTGATGGACGCCGGCACCCTGCCCGAGGCGGACGCCCTCGCCGCCCTCGGCACCGGCCTCTACATCGGCAACCTCTGGTACCTGAACTGGTCCGACCTGCCCGCCGCCCGCATCACCGGCATGACCCGCTTCGCCACCTTCTGGGTGGAGGACGGCCGCATCCAGGCGCCGGTCAGCACCATGCGCTTCGACGACAGCCTCTTCGACCTCTTCGGCGAGCAGCTCGAAGCCCTCACCGCCGAACGCCAGCTGCGCCTCTCCGCCAGCACCTACGGCGAACGCCAGACCCTCTCCTCCCTGCTCCCCGGCGCCCTGGTCAAGCGCCTGCAGCTCACCCTGTGAGCCCCCGCCCGGCCCAGGCGCCCTGGGCCGGGCCGGCTCAGTCGGCCGTACCCTTGGCCGGGCGCACGTGGCGCGGCAGCACGGCGAGGAAGTTGTCCCGTGCCACCTGGCGCGCCACCGCCTCGGGCAAGGCATCAAGGAAGGGGTCGTAGGCGCTCAGGTACTCGCCCAGGCCGTCGAAGCGGCCGACCACGTCGGAGCCGAGCATGAAGCGCTCGGGGTAGCGCTTCACCAGCGCCACCCACTGCGGGTCGGCGCGGCCGTCCCGGTCCAGCAGGTAGGGCTGCAGTACCGTCCAGGACAGGTCCACATAGAGGTTCGGGTAGCTCTCCAGCAGGCGCTCCAGGGTCGGCAGGAGGAAGTCCAGCTTCGTCTGGTGGCGGTGGATCTCCTTGCTGGTGCCGGCGTGGGCCCAGATGAAGCGCACGTGGGGGTGGTTGCGCAGCGGCTCTTCCAGCTCCGCCAGGTACAGCGGGTTACGCTCGCGCTTGGAGGTGATGTTGGAGTGCAGCATCACCGGCAGGTCGTATTCGGCGGCCAGGTGGTAGACGCGGGCCATGGCCTCGTTGTTGGCCCGTGGCGTGTCGCCGTCGATCAGGGCGGTGAGGTCGTCATGGCGGGTGAACACCTCGCCAATCCCCTGCCACAGCCCCGGGTCCAGCTCCAGCATCCGGCGGATGTGGGCATCGGCGTTCTTGTCGTTGGGGTTGAAGCCGCTGAGGAAGGGGTGGAAGCGCCCGCGTTGCGCCTCCGGCAGGCGCTTCACCGCATCGGCCACCAGCACGTCGGTGGCGCTGTACCAGTAGGCGCCGGCATCGTCGCCGGCGTAGTAGCGCGGGCGCTTGGGCTCGTCCTCGTGCCACTTCTTGGCCACCGGCACGCCGGCAATCATCACGTGGTCGATGGCGCCCTTGTCCATGGCCTCAAGCAGCGGGCGCATGCCGTCGCTTTCCTGGAAGAAGTCCACGTAATGCAGGTGCGCGTCGCTGTAGTGGTAGTCACGCGCCTGCGCCGCCAGCGCGCAGAACGCCAGCAGCGTGGCCAGGCAGGTTCGGGTCAGGGGCAAGGCAAAGTCCTCCAGGGTGCTTGCCGAGGTAGACCCGCGCTTCGCTTGCCGGGTTCAGAGAATGATCTGACCGGATTTACGGATTATGCTTGCCCAGCTGCCACGAGAGCCTTCGCCATGAAACGCTGCCTCCCGCTGCTTCTCGCCTGTGTTGCCTGCACCGTCGGCGCTGCCGAGCGCCTGGTCTACCCGATGCATTCCCACGGTGCCGACCCGGAGGCGTACGTGGTCGAGCTGCTGCGGCTGGCCCTGGACCACAGCGGCGGCGACTACCGCCTGGAGCCCAGCCTCGAACCGGTGCCGCAGTCCCGCGCCCAGTACTCCCTGGAGCAGAACGACGGCAACTTCCAGGTGATGTGGACCATGACCACCCGAGAGCGCGAGGCGGTGCTCGCGCCCATCCGCATCCCCATCTACAAGGGCCTGATCGGCTGGCGCGTCCCGCTGGTACGGGCAGACCAGGCCCAGCGCCTGGCCGCTGTCACCAGCCTGGACGCGCTCAAGGCGCTGCGCATCGGCCAGCGCCATGACTGGCCCGACACCGCCATCCTGCGTGCCAACGGCCTGACCGTGCTCACCTCGCCGAGCTACGAAGGCCTGTTCCGCATGCTCCAGGCCGGGCGCTTCGACCTCTTTCCCCGCGAGGTGGTGGTGGCCTGGGACGAAGAGAAACGGGCCCGCGAACAGGGCCTCGACCTCGCCGTCGACGAACACCTGGTGCTGCACTACCCCACCGCCTTCTACTTCTTCACCTCGAAGGCACGCCCCGACCTCGCGACCGCCATCGAGCGCGGGCTGGAAGGCGCGATCGCCGACGGCAGCTACGACGCACTCTTCCAGCGCACCCACGGCGAGAGCATCCGCCGCGCCCGCCTAGACCAGCGCCGGGTGATCGAGCTGCAGAACCCCGACCTGCCCGACACGGTGCCCCTCGGCCGCGCGGAGCTCTGGTACGACCCGCTGGCGCGCCCGGCCAGCGCCCGCAACGCCAGGGCGGACGGAAAATCCCGGGAACACCCGGCCCGCTTGCAGGCTCCAAACACCAAGGCCCCCGTGCACACGCCGGGAGCCCCATGAACCCACGACCCGAGGACTGCCGATGACCATCACCGTCACCACCGAATCCGCCGACGGCTACCGCCACGCCATCCGCGTCGACGAAACCCACGCGTTGTTCACCGACATGCCCAAGACCCTGGGCGGCGAAGGCAGCGCGCCCGAACCCCATGACTACTTCGACACCGCCCTCGGCGCCTGCAAGGCGCTGACCGTCACCTACTACGCGCGCCAGCACGACATCCCGCTGACCGGCGTGGGCGTGGAAGTGGTCCACGACAGCAGCCGCGAGAAGGAGGGCCACTACGGCGTGAGCGTGAAGTTGACCCTGCGCGGCGCCCTCACAGACGAGCAGCGCGCCACCCTGCTGCGCATCGCCGACAAGTGCCCGATCCACAAGCTGATGACCACCACCGAGGTGAAGATCGAAACGCGCCTGGCCGAAGGCAACTTCAGCCAGTGACGCCACCGGCTCCGGCGCGGCGCTATGCTTGCCGCTCAGCCCGCCGGAGCCGGTGGCGTCACTGGCTGAAGTTGCCTTCGGCCAGGCGCGTTTCGATCTTCACCTCGGTGGTGGTCATCAGCTTGTGGATCGGGCACTTGTCGGCGATGCGCAGCAGGGTGGCGCGCTGCTCGTCTGTGAGGGCGCCGCGCAGGGTCAACTTCACGCTCACGCCG
>NZ_JYFT01000048.1:0-45958 GCF_000931385.1 Pseudomonas sp. FeS53a | reverse complement strand
CCCGCGTCACCCCGCAAAACCGCCCGCACCCATCCCACCACCCCAAACGAAAACGGGCCCCGAAGGGCCCGTCTGTCAGCGATTTACCAGGGCGCTTGCCGCCAACTGGCGTCGGTGCGCAATGCCGGCTCGTCGAGGCTGGCGAGGAAGACCGGCAGGTCCTGCCGGTTGATCCAGACATCCCCCTGCCAGCTCAGCACGTTGATCGGCTGGTTGGCCCAGCACATGTAGGCCCGGCGGGGCGCCGCCTCTGCATCCCGGTGGCGGTCGTGCAGCGTCGGCACCACCTGCTCGCTCAGCCACTGGCTGATGGCCCGGTGCTCCGGGTGGTGGAAGCGGTACAGCGCCTGGTAGGCCCCGGCATCGCTGATCACCTCCACCTCCTCGCGGGCGCCGGACTGGTGCAGCAGGAACAGCGCCCGCCGGTGGTGCGGGTCCACCCGCTGGGGCAGGCGATAGGGGCGCAGCGCACCGATCAGCCGCGCGAAATCCTCGGCGACGAACCAGGGGCGGTTGTCGACCATCACGGCACGGAGTTGGTAGGCGTAGCGCAGAAAAACAACAGGGGTATATGCGTCTTGCATGGTGAAGCTCCTAGCCGAGGTGTTGGGAGTCGTCACCCACGCTGTCAAACGAAGGGTGACGGACCACGCGGGGTTGACAGACCGGCGCTAGGACCCGGCAGACCGCAAGGGTCTCCCCGCGCGATCCGTCATAAAACGGTACAGCTGTAAAAGCTGTATGCGTGCAAGTGCCTGCAAAAAACGTTCGCCGTTTCTCGCATGCACCATGCGGCGCAATCGCGCCTAGCTCGTCGGACTGTCAAACCCGGCCGCGGGATTTACCGCGACCGGCGAAGGATAGGGAGGTGGGGCGGGGAGGGCAAGGGTTAAAAATTCGCAGCGAGGGGGAATTTTTAAAATATGTTTTTATTCAAAGATTACTATGGAGATGATGGTGATAATAATGGTTGCGTATATTGTATTTGTTATGGTTTTGATTTTTCTATAATTATTGACTGCCTCTTTAAAGGGTCTTTTTGCGATTTTATTCAATTCTCCCTCTGGTATTAAAGAGCTGAGGCCTTTGCTCCAGTTTCGTCGAAATCTAATCTGTGATTTTATAAATAATTTATTTTGGTAGCCTGTTAGGCTGATACTGATTAGTAGCCATGTTGCAGTTGCTATTAGTATTAGTGCTGAGCCTTGGGTGCTTATTAGGTTTTTGGCTATAAGTGTCTGCCTAAGAGATGTTATAAGAAATGTAATGCTTGCGTCTCTAAGTAGGCTGCTGGTGAGGGTGTTTGTTTTTTCTACAATCTTGTTTGTTTCGTCAGATACAGTTTTCCGTATGTCGGTTACAGCTTTTAGGAGTTCGCCGGTTTTGATGAGCAGATGGTTTTTGTAATCTTCCTTCGCTGCTGAGTATGAGTGGGGTAGTGTTCTCGATATGAATTTGATCCACGACTCTGAGCTTTTTGGGGAGTTGTGCGATAGGCGCTGACAAAGTAGGGTGTGGCGAATTTCAGCGTCACGAGAGGTTTCAAATATCCAAGCCAATGCAGAGTGAATGTTTTCTTGTTCATTGTTGCTTAGTGATTTGCTGTGGATCGAATTGAATTCAATGTTTCTATTGCCTTTGAGTTTGTAGGTTAGTCCCGTGTCTGAGCTTGATATTTCTGAAAATAAAAGAAGGGCGGCTTTGGGGGTAGAGAATTCGAGCCACTCCAGTGGCGGCTTCTCCTCGTTTTTGAAGTGTGTTATCCAAAATAAATGATTTGCAGATATTTGGCTGCGAGCAAGGTCGTTTACTATTTTTCTGGCGTCAATAGAATCTGCATGACTGGCTTTTTCAATTGTTGGTGCCTTGAGATTCCATTTTCTAAAAATACAGGTAAGAGATGAGAACTCAAAGAAATCCTCGTAAATGTGTATTGACTCAGAATTAGCTATTTCGCTTGAGCTTAGATTGGCTATAAATCCGCTGTATGTGAAGAAAAAATTTTGCCGAGGTAGTCTGTCTTTTATAAAAGAAATAGTTTCTAGTTGGAAATCGGAAAGCCCTTCGGTCGTTGGTAGTTTAATTCTGTCGCCGAAAATGTCGCTGATTTCAATTTTGAAGTTGTAAGTGGTGTTATTTGCGATTTTGTTTAGCTTGGGTAGCAGGTCCTTATCTGCACTATTGCTTCTAAAGAAGGCCGCATCTAACGACTCTGTCTCAAGCAGAAGTCCTGATAAGAGATTATTCATCCGTGTCGTCATCAAGTACGTAGTGGTCTGTGATGATCCTAATTATTTTCTTTCCGCCGTCCTCTGAGAAGAAGATATTCTTGTCTATGTCGTCGCTTTTATAGATTACTTTTACTCCTTCGTTAGTTTGTCTAATACGCTTGGGGCTTTGTTTTATGGCGTTGTTGGATATTGCAAATTTTTCATTGGAAATCTTCTTTTTCTTGAGGTTTGCCATGAAGGATTTTCGAATTTTTTCCTCTATGTGCGCATCTCCAAAAGCAGCGGTAAGAACTTGGTCTGGGTTTTCGGGGTCAAATTCGACTATGTCTTTTACTGCTTGCTTTATTTTTCCTTTTATCTTCTTTTTTACTTCTGGTGGGAGAAGTTCGTGATTGCTTCTGGCTGTCTCTTCCAAGGCCGCAATGAGTCTTTCTGTTAGTAGAGTGGTAGTGAAAAGCCTATCTGCCTCCAAGTAGTCTCTAAATTTTTCTGTGATGTCCCCTTTGCTGCCGCTTCGGTCCGTGCAGATAATGCTCTTTTGCGGGCAGTTTATGTCTATCAAGACTGATTTTTGGATTGCTTTCTTGTCTTGTACGAAGTTGTTTAGGAATTGGTTTAGGATTGGTTTGGTTCTTCCATTTTTCAAGGCTTGAGTTGTGTAAGAAATTACACTCATGTCGTCGTATTTGATTATGGCGCCATATTTGTTTCTTCCATTTCTTATCTGGAGCAACATTAATGCCCCTGGGATAAGTCTTTTGTCTGATTTGAATAGTTCTTGGAATTTTTGTGCAAGGCGCTCGGATGTATCAACAAAAGCATGTGCGCTCTGAAGCGCGCTCTTTATCTGGTTGTGTATCCATGAGTTTTCTCTAAAGGTATAAGTCGTGCCTTTTAGTGTTTCTTTGAGTCTCTCTATGAAGAATTTTGAGTAATCTTCTGGTGTTTCTACTTCCATTAATATTGTAGGGGTTTCTAGGTTTGGGCTAACAATATGGAAAATTATTCTTTCAAGTTGCGCATCATCAGCGATGCTGTACTCTACGGCTTCTGTGATATTGATTTTCATTTTGCGCTCATGTAGTGCTGGTAAGAGCTTGCTACTCCCCAACAAGTTGATCAGCCTTTTTGCATCAATCCTGCATCTTTATCTCTGTTTTTCCCTCCCCAACCCCATTCCGCTCATGCCGATACGCACTCACCGCCTCATACACCGCTTTGCGCAGGCGGTTGATGCCGCCGATGGGGCGGTGCTCGGGGAGGGCGTGCCAGGGGTTGAAGGAGAGGTTGTCGCAGAATTCGTTCTGCTCGCGGCTATCGAAGTCCTGGGCGGGGACCTTGATGGTGGCGACGGTCTGGAAGGGGGAGATCTTCTCGCTCCATTCCACGCTGGTGTCCTCGATGGGCATGTAGTGCTGCGGGTTCTGCACTTGCACCTGGAGGGCGAAGCAGGCCGGTACGCGGTCGAGGGAGAGGCGCTGGTACAGGGCATTGCGCAGGAAGTTGGGCAGGGCGGTGTTCTGCTTGGGCAGGGTGTACTCGGGGCAGGCCTGCGGGTCGGGGATGACGCGGTACTTGATGTTGGCCTGGCCCAGCTTGTACGGGGAAACGGAGCTGTAGACGGTATCGGTGGGGCTGTCCGGGGCCGGGGCGAGGGTCTGCAGGGCGATCAGCATGTGGCGGATCTCCCAGGTGCGCGGGTCGAGGCTGGGGAAGAAGGCGCCGACCTTCTGGCCGTTGGCCTGGGCTTCGAAGTTGCTGCGGTACTCGGCCACGTCGCGGATGAAGAACACCGGGTGGTTGAACATGACGAAGTCCTGCTCATTGGCGTGGGCCAGGCTGGGCATGAGCTTCTGGCCGGGCACGTCGAGCAGCTTGATGGCCATGCCGCGTGCGTCGCGGGTGCTGTCGAACTGCGGGTAGGCGTTGCCGTTGGAGAGGCGCATCCAGGCCTGCCAGGTCTTGCCCGGTTCGGCGAGCACGCCGGCGCGCAGGTCGGCGGCCAGGTCGGGCGCCACGGTGACCTCGGCCTTCACGCAGCCGTGGGCCTTGGCGTGGGCGTCCCGCAGGACGCGGGTGTTGTCGCGGTGCTGCTCCACCACGCGCATGGCGTCTTCGATGATGGCGCGGGCATCGGCCGCTTCGGTGGGCGGGATCTGCTCCTCGGTGGAGACGGGACCGGAGAACTTCCAGCTGTAGTAGAGGCTGCCGATGCCCCAGCCGATGAGGCCGACGGCGGCGGTGATGAAGAGGAGCCTGCCGAGCAGGCGTCCGAGCCAGAGCCATAAACGTTTGAGCATGAGCGCTTGGTCCTTGTTGTTGGCTTGCCCGCAGGCGGGTGGTTCTGGGTG
Source organism: Pseudomonas sp. FeS53a (assembly GCF_000931385.1). NCBI lineage: Bacteria > Pseudomonadati > Pseudomonadota > Gammaproteobacteria > Pseudomonadales > Pseudomonadaceae > Pseudomonas > Pseudomonas sp. FeS53a. The sequence continues at coordinate 41,376 of NZ_JYFT01000048.1, read as the reverse complement.
GGCGCAGGCCCGCCGGTGGCGGGCCCTGGCTCAGCCCTGGCAGTTCGGCCCGGGCGTCCAGGGGCGCACGGGCTCGGGAGTGAGCTGCGATTCGAGGCGTTCGTTGCCCAGCACCTTGAGGTATTCGATCAGCGCCAGGCGCTCGTCCGGCGAGAGGGCACGGCCGATCACGCCGTTGCCCCGGCAGCCGTCGCGGAATTCGTGGCCGCTGTTGTGGTTGCCGGTGATGCGGGTGTCGAAGAGGAAACCGCCGGGGAAGGCTTCGGTGCGGAAGCCGGCGAACTGCGGGTCGTACTCGAAGTTGCCGACGTAGAAGGTGGTGGCGCGCTCGTACACCGGGGAGAGCAGCTGGAAGATCGTCGGCACCGAGCCGTTGTGCAGGAAGGGCGGGGTGGCCCAGATGCCATCCAGCGGGCGGGCCTTGTAGGCGCGCAGTTCACGCACGCCGATGGGCAGGCCGTAGCCGTCCATCTGCTTGCGCTCCTCGCCGCTGATGCCGGCCTGTTCGTAGGCGCGGTTCTCGACGTAGGCGGTGAGGTAGGCCAGGCCCTTGGCGCTGGAGATCTTGGCGAAGTCGATGTCCTTGAGGTCGGCGCCGAACAGGCGGACGTCGAGCTGGGCGAGCTGCTCCTTGGTCCAGCCGAGCTTGGTCACGTCGAAGCGGTGGTCGGCGATGTTGTCGGCGGTGGTGGGGTCGGTGCCGATCTCCTGGGTGCTGATCATGCGCATCTTCCACTCCGGGTCACGGGCGGGGGCCAGGCGCTTGTCTTCCGGCTGCGGGTTGGGGGCGTGGCAGTAGGCGCAGTTCTCGGCGAACAGGGCGCGGCCCTTGCTGGCGCGGGGCAGGTCGATCTTGCCGAGCACTTCTTCCGGCCAGGTCGGAGGTTTGAGGTGCTTGAGGGTCTCTTCCAGGGTGTACAGGTCGCGCACGCGGGTGCTGGAGCTGTAGCGCTGGTCGAGGGGCACGGGCTGGCCGTTCTCCTCGTGCAGGGTGAGGCTGGCGCCCACGCCGAGGGACTCGCCGATGTTGCGCGCCATGGGCTGCATGGCGGAGCCGTTCCACTGCACCCAGTCGAACTTCCAGATGTCCCACACCTGCGGGTAGCTCACCGGGGCGTTGGCGATGCGGTAGTTGGACGGGTCGATGGCGTCGCCGAACACGCTGTTGGCGATGCGGCCGAAGGCGTCGGTGCGGCCGAAGCCTTCCTGGGTGGGGTAGAGGCCGCGGTGGGTGTCGTTCCAGGCGGTGCCCAGCAGGCGGTCGAGCACGTCCTTGAAGTCGCGGCGCAGTTCGTCCTTGCCCTTGGGGTACTCCTCGCCGAGCACGGTCTTGGCGAAGCGGTTGAACTTGAGCGGGTTGTAGTAGGTGAAGGCCATGCTCATGCCCAGCGCCTGGCCGAAGCCGCCGCCCTTGAGGGTGGGCACGGTGGAGGCGAGGGAGTGCAGGGCGGCGCCGCCGTCGATGCGGATGGCCTGGCCCTTGTAGTGCAGCTCGCCGGTGTGGCAGGCGGAGCAGGTGATGTCCAGGTACTGCTGGCCGGTGTCGTTGTCTTCATGCCGGGCGAAGCCCACGGGCAGGTTGCCGGGGTTCAGTTCGGTGGGCTGCTGCTGCGGGTCGACGAGGAAGCCGAAGCGGGCGAGGTACTCGGGGCGGGCGAACTTCTCGCTGGAGAAGGGCAGCTCCAGTGCGGTGAACCAGTCGTAGCGTAGGCCCTTAACCGTGGTGCCCTGGGGTGTGTAGTAGTAGGTCTGGCGGGATTGCGCGTCCCATTGGTCGAGGTAGTTGACCTTCTCCGGCGCCTGGTAGGCGGGGAGGTTGGGGTTGGCGATGTAATAGAGGACGACGGCGAGCCCCGCGAGCAGGAGCAGAACCACCAGGATCAGTGCACGGCGGAGAATGCGCATTCGAAACATCCTTGTACGCTTATTGGAATTCGTACGTTATGCCAATCAATTCCTAGGTTGGCAAGGTGCTATTACCTTCGTTTGTAAGGGCTATTTCCTGCGGGTATTCACGGCTCTTTCCTTCATAGCTTTTCGCGATAGCAGTTATGGAGAAGGGTTCCATGACGCGTCAAAGTTCTTGCTAGCGTTACGGATAGACGCGCCAACACGTTGTTTTTATTGAATAATTCAAAAAATTGGCGCCAAGGACGGGATATGTTGGAAAACATCACCCAGACCCCGAAACGCCTTCTCCTGATCGACCCCTGCGACGAGTGCCAACGGCTGATGCCCAGGCTCCAGGCCAGCGGCTGGACGGTGGAAAGCCGGGAGCTGCGCCAAGGCTCCGAGCCTGGCTGCGACGTGGGCCTGGTGCGCCTGCGCCGCGAGCACCTGGACCACCCGGAACGCATCCGGGCGCTCATCAGCCGCAGCGGCACCGAGTGGATCGGCCTGCTGGGGCCGGACATGGCCCGCCAAGAACAGGCCGAGGACTTCGCCGGGGAGTGGTTCTTCGACACCCTGCCGATGCCGGTGGATGCCGGCCGCCTGCAGGGCCTGCTGGGGCGGGCGTTCGGCATTGCGCGGCTGCGCGGGCAGGTGGGGCGCCCGCGCGGCGAGCCGGAGCTGGTGGGCCAGAGCCGGCCCCAGCGGGAGCTGCGCAAGCAACTGGCACGACTCGCCGGGCAGGAGCGCCCGGTGCTGGTGCTGGGGGAAAGCGGCACCGGCAAGGAGCTGGTGGCGCGCACGCTGCACCGCACCTCGCGGCGGGCCGAGGCGCCGTTCGTGGCCTTCAGTTGCGGGGTGCGCGGCGAACCGGAAGAGGAGCGCGCGCTGCTGGGGGAGGGTGGGGCGGTGGAGGCGGCCAACGGCGGCTGCCTGTTCCTCGACTCGGTGGCGGAGCTGCCGCTGCTGACCCAGCAACGCCTGCTATTGGCCCTGCGCAGCCGTCGCCTGCGCCGGGCAGGCGGTTGGCTGAGCCTGGATGTGCGCCTGCTGGCGGCCACCGACCGGGACCTGGAGCTGCTGGCCGAACAGGGCCGCTTCCTGCCGGAGCTGTACCAGTGGCTGTCCAGCCATACGGTGCGGCTGACCCCGCTGCGCCGCCGCCAGGGGGACATCGCCCTGCTGGCCGAGCACTTCCTGGCGCAGTACGCCATGGCCACCCACGGCCGCCCCCGGCACTTCAGCGAGGAGGCGCTCACCGCGCTGGTGCGCCACCACTGGCCGGGCAATGTGCGTGAGCTGGCCGGGCGGGTGCGCCGGGGCTATGCATTGGCGGAGGGCGTGCAGGTGGAGGCGGCGGACCTGGGGCTGCACAGCGCGCCGGCCGATGGCGGGGTGATCGGCACGCTGGAGGACTACAAGCGCCGCGCGGAGTACCAGGCGCTGTGCGATGCCCTGGCGCGCTACGGCAACAACCTGAGCCTGGCGGCACGGGTGCTGGGCATCTCCCGACCGACCTTTTATCGGCTGCTGCACAAGCACCAGTTGCTGTAGGGCACTTCAGTCCAGCGGCAGCAGCTGCAATTCGCTCTCGAACTGCAGGTCGCGGCCGCTCAGCGGATCGCGGAAGGCCAGGGCGCGGGCCAGCAGTTGCAGGGGGCGGGCGTGGTCGTCGTGCTGGTCACGGGCGTCCAGCAGCTCGGGGTAGAACAGGTCATGGAGGATGCCGGCGCCCAGCCCGGCCATCTGCACCCGCAACTGGTGCTTGCGTCCGGTGACCGGGTAGAGCGCATAGCGCCAGTGCCGGCTGCCGCGTTCGATCACCTCCAGGCGGGTTTCGCTGTTGGGCGGCCCGTCCGTCTCGCACATGCGGAAGAACGGCTCGCCCGGCTCCAGGCGCGTGCGTCGCACCAGGGGGAAGTCCAGCTGCGGCAAGGGCGCGGCCACGGCCTCGTAGCGCTTGTGCACCTCGCGCTCGCGGAACAGCGCCTGGTAGGCGCCCCGCGTGCTCGGCTCGCAGGAGAACAACACCAGCCCGGCGGTGTGCCGGTCGATGCGGTGGATGGGCACCAGGTGCGGGTTGCCCAGGCGCTTGGTGAGGCGCGCCTGGAGCGTCTGCTCGACGTATTCCCCGGCGGGCATCACCGGCAGGAAGTGCGGCTTGTCGGCCACCACCAGGTGATCGTCCTGGTAGAGCACGCGCTCCTCGAAGGGAATGTCGCGCTCCTGGGGCACCTCGCGGAAGTAGCGCACCAGCTCGCCGGCCCGGTACGGCGTATCGGCATCCAGCGCGTGGCCGTCGGCATCGGTCACCCGGCCCCGGGCCAGGCGGTCGAGCCAGGTGGCGCGGTCGATGGCGGGGAAGCGCGCGCACAGGCCGTCCAGCAGCGTCGACCAAGGGCCGGGCGGTAGGCGCAGGGTGCTGGGGCGTACGTTGGGGCTGGGCATGGCCGTCTCGGGGCGTCGGGGCGGGCGCGCATTAGGCCGCAGCCGCTGGCGCCGGTCAAACCCGGCGGACGGGCGCCGGGCGTGGGCTGCAGGGCGCGCCGGCCGTGGGCCGGGTGTGATGGGCTGCGGTATTTCGCCCAAGGGGCTCCCGGCAGGGCGCCGGGCTCAGGCTACAATGCCCGACCCGCCGGGGAACGGCGGCCGTCGCAGCAGGTCGGATGCTCGCGCTCGGCGCCCGTCCCGGCCACCCGGATTCGGCTTTGCCTTCAACAAGAGGAACGCAGTATGTCTCGCACTTCCATCACCCTCGGCCTGGCCCTGGCGGCGGCCCTGCTGGCCGGTTGCAGCTCCACCAGCGCCCCGACCGACAAACCTGCCGAGACCAAGGCCGCCCCGGCCACCACCCAGGCGGACCCGACCACCGACGGCCGCTGCTCCTCGGCCCCGGCCCGCGCCCTGATCGGCCAGGCCGCCACCCCGGAGCGCGTCGAAGAAGCCCGCCGTGCCGCTGGCGCCGCTGATGTTCGCGTGCTGAAGCCGGGCAGCGTGATGACCCTGGAGTACAACTCCCGTCGCCTGAACCTGGACACCGACGACGCCAACCTGATCAAGGGCGTCAGCTGCGGCTGACCCCGGGCGGCCCTGCACTGCGGGGCCGCTACCCCAGCTTCATCACCACCACGCCCATCGCGATCACCCCGCACGCCAGCAGCCGCACCGGCGGCATCGGTTCCTTGAGGAACACCCGCCCGATCAGCAGGGCGAACACCACGCTGGTTTCCCGCAAGGCTGAGACCATCGCCACCGGCGCCAGGGTCATCGCCCAGATGACGATGCCGTAGGCCAGCAGCGACATCGCCCCGCCCGCCAGCCCGCTGCGCCAGTAAGGCCCCAGCTGCCGCAATACGCCCGGTCCGCGCTGCACCACGATGGCCACCGCCATCACCGCCCCGTTCACCGCGAACAGCCACACCGCATAGGACAGCGCATCGCCATTGCTGCGTGCGCCCTGGGCATCGGCCAGGGTGTAGCCGGCGATGAAGGCGGCGGTCAGCAGCGAGCAGGTCAGCATGCCCCTGCTCAACCCCACGCCGGTGCGCCCACCACGCCAGGCCATCAGCCAGATGCCCGCCACCAGCGTCAGCAGCCCGGCCAGCTCCGGCAGGCCGAGGCCATCGTTGAGGAACAGCAGCGAGAGCAGCGCCACCAGCAACGGCGAACTGCCCCGGGAGATGGGGTACACCTGGCCAAGGTCGCCGTATTGGTAGGCGCGGGCGAGGAAGTTGTTGTAGCCGATATGCAGCAACGCCGAGAGCGCGATCCACGGCCACGCCGCCGCCTGGGGCACGGCGACGAAGGGCAGGGCGCAGAGCGAGATCAGCCCGGCGGCGAGCTGGATCAGCGTGGCGGTGAGCAGGCGATCGAGGCCAATCTTCAGCAGCGCGTTCCAGCCCGCATGCAGCGCAGCGGCGGCCATCACCACCAGGAATACCGAGGTGTCCAAGGGCGATCTTCCTTGTACCGACGAAGACGCAGCGCCCACCGGGGGCGCCGCCAGGGAGGCGCGATAGTGACACAGCCCGCCAGCCCCTGTGAAACCGCCCCCGGCCTGATGGGCACCCTCCGTAGGATGCGGTGAGCTCAGCGAACCGCATCGCGCCCATGCCATGCGCTGGCAGCACTCGAAGTGCGGGGCGCTCCTCGTAGCCCGGGCTTCAGCCCGGGAAATCGGCGTCAGGCGGGGCCCCGCCGGTGGATGGAAAGAGCGCTATCCACCCTACACCACGGTCGCGTCCGTAGGATGCGGTGAGCTCAGCGAACCGCATCGCGCCCATGCCATGCGCTGGCAGCACTCGGAGTGCGGGGCGCTCCCCGTAGCCCGGGCTTCAGCCCGGGAAATCGGCGTTAGACGGGGCCCCGATGGTGGATGGAAAAAGCGCCATCCCCCCTACCGGAGCGGGCCACGGCACCCGGCCTGATGGGTACGAACCGCATCACGTCCATGGCCTGGCACCCCGTCTACTTGATCGGCAGCGCCACCGGGCGGATCGGGGCGGCGTCGGCACCGCGGAACTTCAGCGAGGCGCCGATGAAGGCGAACTCGTAGACCTTGTCCCGCGACAGGCCTTCCAGGTCCACCAGCTCCATGATCGGCGCGCCCTGCTGGGCCAGCAGGTAGGTGTGCACGGGGATGTAGTTGTCCGGCACCTCGGTGGGGAAGGTCTCGAAGCTGAGGTTGTCCGCCCCCACCACCATGGCGCCGCCGTCCTCGACGAGGAATTTCGCCGCGTCCAGGCTCAGGCCCGGCGGGTTGGTCATGTAGCGCTGGGCGTCCTCGTAGGCGCGCATGCGCCCGGTGCGGATCAGCACCACGTCGCCCTTCTGCAGGCGCACGCCCTGCTTGCCCAATGCCTGCTGCAGGTCCTGGCGGGTGACGCGGTAGCTGTCCGGCAGCAGCTCCACGCCCTTGGCGGCGGGGATGTCGATCAGTACGCCACGGGCGACGATGGGCGGCAGCTTCTCCGCGCCGGTCACGTTCCAGCCGCGGTCGCCCAGGTGGTCGGCGGCGGCGTAGCCGTTCCAGATCTTGCCCTCCAGGCCGAAGTGGTTGAGTGCGTCGATGTGGGTGCCCATGTGGGCGTACATGGACACCGCCGAACCGGTGTAGCTGACGTGGCGGTTCATCGCCTCGCCGACGCCCATCGGGTCGGCCAGCAGGTTGCCGTGGGGCGTGTGGGTCATCCACATCTGGTAGGGCGGGTCGCCCGCCGCCTGCCAGCTGGGCATGCCGATGAAGTACTCCACGGCCAGGTCGTAGGCCTTGCCGCCGCTGAGGCGGCCGAGGATGGCGGCGCGGGACTCGGGGGTGATCAGGTTGAGGCGGCCGATCTCGTCCTTCGGCCCCCAGGGGCTCTTGCCGACCTCCTCGGCGGCGAGGGCGCCCTGGGCCAGGGATAGCAGCAGGGGCAGGGCGGCGAGGCGGGAAAGGGGGCGTGGCAGGTGCATGGCGGTATTCCTTGTGGGTGATGGATGCCGCGATGGTATTTGTCAGCCCTGAAGAGATAATCTCCGCCTCCGCTGAAAGACATTCAACCCAAGGGAAAATATGGACCTGCTCGTTGCCATGCGGACCTTCCGCCGCGTCGTCGAACTCGATGGCTTCAGCAAGGCCGCCGTCGACCTGGGCCAGTCCACCGCCGCGGTGAGCAAGCAGGTGCGCCAGCTGGAGGCGCGCCTGGGCAGCCTGTTGCTGCTGCGCACCACCCGGCGCATGAGCCTCACCGACACCGGGCGCGCCTACTTCGCCGAGTGCTGCCGCCTGCTGGACGAGCTGGATGCCCTTGAGAACGCCACCGCCCTAGGCACCGGGGAGGTGAGCGGGCGCCTGCGGGTCAACGCACCGCTGTCGTTCAGCCTCAAGGTGCTGTCGCCACTGCTGGTGGAGTTCATGGCGCTGTACCCGCAACTGAACGTGGAGCTGACCCTGGACGACCACCTGCTGGACCCGGTCTCCGAGGGCTTCGACGTGTCACTGCGCATCCGCTCCAGCCTGCCCGACTCCAGCCTCATTGCCCGGCGCCTGGGCGAGGTGGAGCAGGTGATCTGCGCGGCCCCCGGCTACCTCGCGGCGCGTGGCACGCCCCGGCAGGTGGAGGACCTGTGCGGCCACGACTGCCTTGCCTACCGCCTGGCCGACAACCCCGGCGGCTGGCGCCTGGACGGCCCCAAGGGGCGCGGCGTGGAGCTGCGTACCCGGCTTTCGGCGGACAACAGCCTGATGCTCGGCGAGATGCTGGTGGCGGGCCTCGGCATCGGCGCGCTGCCGTCCTTCATCGCCAACCCGCTGCTTGCCAGCGGCCAGTTGCAGCGCGTGCTCCCGCAACAGCAACTGGCCCGGCGCACCATCTACGCCCTGTTCGCCAGCAACCGCCACCTGCAGCAGAAGGTGCGGGTGTTCGTCGACTTCCTCGCCGAACGCCTGGCAGGCGAAGCGTAGCCCGGGCTTCAGCCCGGGAAATCGGCGTCAGACGGGGCCTCGATGGTGGATGGAAAAAGCGCCATCCACCCTACCGGAGCGGGCCACGGCCCCCGGCCTGATGGGCACGCCCCGTAGGATGCGGTGAGCTCGGCGAACCGCATCGCGCCGATGCCCTGCGCTGGCACCGCATGTCGCCTCGGAGTGCGGGACGCTCCCCGTAGCCCGGGCTTCAGCCCGGGAAATCGGCGTTAGACGGGGCCTCGCCGGTGGATGGGAAAAAGCGCCATCCCCCTACCGGAGCGGGCCACGGCGCTCGCCTGATGGGCACGCCCCGTAGGATGCGGTGAGCTCAGCGAACCGCATCGCGCCCATGCCATGCGCTGGCACCGCATGTCGCCTCTGAGCGCGGGACGCTCCCCGTAGCCCGGGCTTCAGCCCGGGAAATCGGCGTTAGACGGGGCCTCGATGTACCGGTACAGGCGCCACGGCGCGATGCGGTGGTGTGCCGTCAGGCGTGGCCGAGCAGGAGGAAGACGCCGAGGGCGAGCCCCAGCAGGGCGATGCCGAAGTTGATCAGCGGGCCGGAGTTGACGCTGTAGCCCTCGGGGATCTCGATGGGCCTGAGGGTGCGCAGCACCTTGCGGTACTGCAGCGAGGACCAGCAGGCGCACCAGGCACCGAGCAGCAGCAGGGCCAGGCCGACCCAGTAGGACGCGCAGTTCTGCAGGCTCTGGGCGTGCTCGGGCTGCAGCAGGTGCAGCAGCAGGCCGGTGCGCTCGATGGCGAAACCGAAGGCCATCAACGCGAGGCTGGTGCGGTTCCAGGCGAGCAGGGTGCGCTCGGCGGCGAAGAAGACGCGGGGGTCGTTGAGGTCGGACATCGTCACTCCAGGGCAAGACGGGACCGGGCAAGCCTGCCATGTCCGGGCCGCCACGGCGACCCGGCCGGCTTCAGCGCCGGTGCAGCCAGCTGAGGAAGCCGCCCTTGCGGATGGCGGTGGGTTTCTCGGTCAGCAGGGACTGGCTGGCCTGGGTGCGGAAGGCCTGCAGCTTGTCGAGCGCGGTGCGTACTTCGCTGCGTTGCGCCAGGCAATCGCGGATCTCCGCTGCGTCGATGCGGTACAGCCGGCAGGAGGTGAGGGCAGTGAAGCGGGCGCTGGAGGGCGCGTCGCCGTTGATGCCTTCCTCGCCCATCACTTCGCCCGGGCCCATGCGCCCGGCCTCCAGCCAGCCGTCGCCGTCGGGCAGGGCGGCGGACACCACGCCGCTGCCGATCACCAGGAGCTGCCCGGCCACGTCGCCGCGCTCCAGCAGCACCTGGCCGGCGGGGTGGTCGCTGACGGTCATCAGCCGGGCCAGGCGCTCCTTCTCCTCGTCGCCCAGGGCGCGGAAGACCTTCACCTCGTCCAGCAGCAGGCGCTCGCGCGAGCGCGGGTGTTCGGCCGCTTCGCCCACCCGCTGCAGGCCGGCGGCCTCCAGGTTGCGGTGGGCCAGGTCGAACAGCAGGTTGCGCACGTCCACCTTGCTGGCGCCGGCGCCGATGAAGCCGCTGATCTCGTACTGGTTGACCTCCACGCCGGCGCTTTTCATCGCCACCTTGGGCGCGGGGGTGGCCAGCAGGTCGCGGCAGCCGCGCAGGGTGCGCTCCAGGGCGTCCAGCACCCGGCGCGGGCGGATGCTGGCGGGCACCTCCAGGGTGATGGCCACGCCATGGATCTCCCGCGGGCGGCTGTTGTTGATGATCTTCGCCTTGGCCGCCAGGGAGTTGGGGATCACGGCGGTGCTGCCCTGGCTGGTGAGCAGGTGGGTGGCGCGCCAGTCGATCTCGATGACCTTGCCTTCGAGGCCGTCGATGGCGATGGAGTCGTCCAGTTGGTAGGGGCGGGTGGTGTTGAGGATGATCCCGGAGAACACATCCGCGAGGGTGCTTTGCAACGCCAGGCCGACCACGATGGCCATGGCGCCGGAGGTGGCCAGCAGGCCCTTGACCGGCAGCTGCAGCACGTAGGCCGCCGCCGCCACCAGGGCGAGCAGGAAGATCAGCGCGCCGAGCACGTCCTGCAGCAGGCGCCCGGTGTGGCCGCTGCGGCCGATCAGCACCAGGCCCAGCACCACGGTGAGGGTGCGGGCACCGTACAGCCACCAGAGGATTTCCAGCGCGGTGCCGGCCAGGCCTTCAGCGCTGTCGGCCCCCGGAGGCGGCAGCAGCGGGCTGAGGCCGGCGCTGATCAGCACCCAGCTGTAGAGCAGGAACAGCCCCAGCCGTGCGGCCACGCGCCAGGGCCGCGGGCTGGCCGGCAGCAGGCGCCAGGCGAGGATGTCGAGCAGCAACAGGGCGAGGCCGGCGATCAGCGGATGGCTGGCGATGAGGGTGGGCATGGAGGTCTCGGGGCGATGGCGGCGGTGCGCCAAGATAGCAAGGGCGCCGGGGGTGGCGGCAAGGGGCCAGCGTTTGACGTTGCCGGTGGGCTCCCCCAAGCTGCGCGCTTCTTTTTGCCAGCCAGGAACCCGACGTTTGATCCAGTCCCTTTCCCGCCTGCGCCGCCTGTGGCCCTTCGCCCTGGCTCCCTTCCTGTTGCTCGCCGGCTGCGACGACACCCCGAAACCCGAAGCCCCGGCGCTGCTGCGCTACCAGGGCGTGGCCTGGAGCGACCTGCCGCCGGTGAGCGATGCCGACCTGCTGGCCGGCTTCACTACCTGGCGCTCTGCGTGCGAACGCCTGGCCCGCGACCCGGTGTGGGGCCCGGTGTGTGCCGAGGCCGTGGGTGTCGCGGACGACCCGGCTGCGGTGCGCACCTTCCTGCAGGCGCGCCTGTCGCTCTACAGCCTGCGCTCCGGCGAGGGCGAGCGCGGGCTGATCACCGGCTACTACGAGCCCGTCTACCCGGGCAGCCTGGTCCGCTCCGAACAGATGACGGTGCCGGTGCTGGGCGTGCCGGACGACCTGATCGTGGTGGCGCTGGAGTCCCAGTACCCCGAGCTGAAGGGCAAGCGCCTGCGCGGCCGTCTGGAGGGGCGTGTGCTCAAGCCCTATGACGATGCCGCCACCCTGCGCGAGAAGCCCGATGCCGGTCCGGTGCTGGCCTGGCTGGGTGACCCGATGGACCTGCAGTTCCTGCAGATCCAGGGTTCCGGGCGCATCCGCCTGGAGGACGGCAGCCAGATCCGCGTCGCCTACGCCGACCAGAACGGTCACCCGTACCGTCCGGTGGGGCGCTGGCTGGTGGAGCAGGGCTACCTGAAGAAGGAGGAGGTGAACATGGGCGCCATCCGCGACTGGGCCCGTGCCAACCCGACGCGGGTGCCGGAGCTGCTGGCGAGCAACCCCAGCTACGTGTTCTTCGTCACCCGGCCGGACAGCCCCGAAGGCCCCCGTGGTTCGTTGAACGTTCCGCTGACCGCCGGCTACAGCGTGGCCATCGACCGCAAGGTGATTCCCCTCGGCAGCCTGATGTGGCTGGACACCACCCGCCCGGACGGCACCCCGGTCACCCGCCCGGTGGCGGCCCAGGACACCGGCGGTGCCATCGTCGGGGAAGTGCGTGCCGACCTGTTCTGGGGCACGGGGGATGAGGCGGGCGAGCTGGCCGGCCACATGAAGCAGGACGGCCGCCTGTGGCTGCTCTGGCCCAACGGTGTGCCGTTGCCCGAGGTGAAATAGACGCGGTAGGTAGAGTGAGCACCCCATCCCGCGCCAGGCAGGATGGGGCCGGGCTCAGAGGATGCGGCCGCGGCACTCGCCGAAGCCGATGCGGGGCAGGCCCTCGCGTTCGCACCAGGCCTTGAGGATCACTTCGTCGCCTTTCTGCAGGAAGGTGCGCTGCTCGCCGCCGGGCAGGGCCAGCGGCTGCTTGCCGCCGAAGGTGCTCTCCAGCAGGCTGCCGAAGGCATCCGGCTCGGGGCCGGACAGGGTGCCGGAACCGAACAGGTCGCCCGCTTGCAGCTTGCAGCCGCCCACGGCGTGGTGGGCCACCAGCTGCGCCACGGTCCAGTACATGTGCTGGGTGTTGGAGAGGGCCAGGCGCACCGGGTCGATGCCCTGCTCGCGCATGGCGGCGCTCTGCAGCAGCACTTCCAGCTTGATGTCGAAGGCGCCGTTGGCCTGGTCGGCCGCGTCCAGCAGGTAGGGCAGCGGCTGCGGGTCGCCGGCCGGGCGGGCCGGTTGCGGGGTGCGGAAGGGCTCCAGCGCTTCGGCGGTCACCACCCAGGGCGAAACCGTGGTGGCGAAGTTCTTCGCCAGGAAGGGCCCCAGCGGCTGGTATTCCCAGGCCTGCAGGTCCCGGGCGGACCAGTCGTTGAGCAGGCAGAAGCCGGCGATGTGCTCGGCCGCGCGGCCGATCTCGATGGCTTCGCCCATGGCGTTGCCCTGGCCGATCCAGATGCCCAGCTCCAGTTCGTAGTCCAGGCGCTTGCTGGGGCCGAAGCTCGGCACTTCGGCGCCCGGTGGCAGGGTCTGGCCGTTGGGGCGGTGCACCGGGGTACCGGAGACGCACACGGTGGAGGCGCGGCCGTGGTAGCCGATGGGCACGTACTTGTAGTTGGGCAGCAGCGGGTTGTCCGGGCGGAACAGCCGGCCGACGTTGTTGGCGTGGTGGATGCCTACGTAGAAGTCGGTGTAGTCGCCGATGCGTGCCGGCAGGTGCAGCTGGCAGTCGGCGGCCAGCGGGAGCAGCTCGGCGCCGAGGGCCTCCAGGCGGGCCTGGGCGGGGCTGCCTGCGGCGAGCAGCTCCTGCAACTGGCGGCGCAGGGCGCGGCGGGCGTTGGCGCCGAGGGCGAAGAAGGCGTTGAGGTCTTCGCCGGCGGCGACGCGGGCGGCTTCGGCGGCCTCACCGTCGAACAGGCCGGCCGTGCTGGCGATCTTCAGGTCGAAGATGTGCGCGCCGATGGCAACGCCGCCACGCGGGGTGCCGCCGGCCGGGCTGAAGATGCCCAGCGGCAGGTTCTGCAGGGGGAAGTCGGGGTGGCCGTTGGCCGATTCGATCCAGCTGGTGCGGGTGTCGTGTGAAGTCATCGATCAGATCCTGCCCTTGTCGAAGGTCTTGGCCATGCCGTCCCAGCAGGCATCGTAGTCGCTCTGCAGGGCGGCGCATTCGAGGGCGTAGCGGCTGGGGCGCAGCACGCGGCCGGTCTCGAACATGAAGGCCATGGTGTGGTCGAGCTTGTGGGGCTTGAGCTCGGCGGCGATGGCGGCGGTGGTGCTGGCGTTGTCCGGGCCGTGGGCGCTCATGCAGGTGTGCAGCGAGGCACCGCCGGGGGCGAAGCCGTCGGCCTTGGCATCGTACGCGCCCTGGATGAGCCCCATGAACTCGTTCATCAGGTTGCGGTGGAACCACGGCGGCCGGAAGGTCTTCTCGGCCACCATCCAGCGCGGCGGGAAGATCACGAAGTCGACGTTGGCCATGCCGGGGGTGTCGCTGGGTGAGGTGAGCACGGTGAAGATCGACGGGTCCGGGTGGTCGTAGCTGACCGTGCCGATGGTGTTGAACAGGCGCAGGTCGTACTTGTAGGGCACGTTGTTGCCGTGCCAGGCGACCACGTCCAGCGGCGAATGGCCGAGGGTGGTGGCCCAGAGTTCACCGAGGTACTTCTGCACCAGCACGGTGGGGGCTTCCAGGTCTTCGTAGCGGGCCACGGGGGCGAGGAAGTCGCGGGGGTTGGCCAGGCCGTTGCTGCCGATGGGGCCGAGGTCGGGGATGCGCAGGGCCGCGCCGTGGTTCTCGCAGATGTAGCCCCGGGCACTGGCGTCCAGCAGCTCGACGCGGAACTTCATGCCACGGGGGAGGACGGCGATCTCCAGCGGCTCCACCTCCAGCACGCCCAGTTCGGTGACCAGGCGCAGGCGGCCCTGCTCGGGGACGATCAGCCATTCGCCGTCGGCGTTGAAGAACACCCGCTCCATGGAGGCGTTGGCGCAATAGAGGTGCACGCTGACGCCGCTGGCCTGCTCGGCATCGGCGGTGGCGACCAGGGTCAGCAGACCGTCGAGGAAGTCGGTGCGGGCCTGGGGAATGGGGTGGGGGTTCCAGCGCAGGCGGTTGGGGTTGACCGGGCCCATCTCGCGGCCGGGAATCTGCTTCTCCAGGCGCTCGAAGCGCCGGTGCGCGGCAGAAGGACGGATGCGGTACAGCCAGGTGCGGCGGGCTTCGGCGCGCGGCACGGTGAAGGCGGTGCCGGAGAACTGCTCGGCATACAGGCCATAGGGCGCGCGCTGCGGGGAATTCTGGCCGACGGGCAGGGCGCCCGGCAGGGCCTCGCTGGCGAACTCGTTGTTGAAACCGCTCAGGTAGTGCAGGTCGGAGGAGGGCAGCGCGGGTGACATGGATGGCCTCTGGTTTTTGTAATTGAATTACGGATAACGTAATTTGAAAGGCGGAAGGGGTCAAGCTATAACAGCGGCCTCCTAAGCGAAGCGGGGCAGTGCATGGCCATCCAGAAGGACGACGCCGAGGCGTCCAAGCGACAGAAGGTGCAGGCGGCGGAAGTCGGCACCGAGATCCTCAAGGGCCTGGCCCAGCTGGCGCCGGCCACGTCGCTGTCACGGCTGGCAGAGCACCTGGGCATGCCGGCGGCCAAGGTCCATCGCTACCTCCAGGCGCTGATCGCCAGCGGCTTCGCCGCCCAGGACGCCACCACCAACCACTACGGCCTGGGGCCCGAGGCCCTGTTCGTCGGCCTGGCCGCCATCGGCGGGCTGGATGTGGTGCGTGCGGCCACACCGACGCTGTCGGCCCTGCGCGATGAACTCAACGAGACCTGCTTCCTGGCCGTGTGGGGCAACAAGGGGCCGACGGTGGTGCATGTGGAGCAGCCGCTGCGCGCGGTGACCCTGGTGACCCGCGTGGGCTCGGTGCTGCCGCTGCTGGGCTCCTCCACCGGCCTGGTGTTCGCCAGCTACCTGCCGGAGGCGGAGTTCGCGCCGCTGCGGGACGAGGAAGCGCACCTGCCCGGCGTACCCGATGCCAAGGCCCTGGCGGCCCAGGTCGCGGAGATCCGCGCCAGCGGCCTGCACCACGTGCACGGTTTGCTGATGCCGGGGGTCAACGCGCTGTCCGCGCCGGTCTTCGCGGTCGGCGAGCAGATCGCCGGGGTGATCACGGTGGTGGGGGCCGCCAGTGGCTTCCATGCCGAGACCAGCGGCCGCGCGGCAGCATTGCTGAAGCAGGCGGCCGAAACCATCACCGCGCGGATGGCGGGGGGTCGTCCGGCGTGAGCGAGGGCGTCCCGGTAGGCCTCGTGCAGTTGTAAGGGCGAAGCGCTTTCGCGGTTGAAACCGCTCCCACAGGTGCTGGATGGCAGTCATGAAAAAGCCCGCTTGATGCGGGCTTTCTCGTTAGGGCGATGACTCACTCGGTGGTGAGCACGCCCCGGCGGATCTGGTCGCGTTCGATGGATTCGAACAGGGCCTTGAAGTTGCCCTCGCCGAAGCCGCTGTCGCCCTTGCGCTGGATGAACTCGAAGAACACCGGGCCGAGCAGGGTCTCCGAGAAGATCTGCAGCAGCAGCCGGCGTTCGCCGCCTTCGGAGGTGCCGTCCAGCAGGATGCCGCGTGACTGCAGGGCGTCCACCGGCTCGCCGTGGTTGGGCAGGCGGCCTTCGAGCATCTCGTAGTAGGTGGTGGGCGGTGCGGTCATGAAGCGCATGCCCAGGGCCTTGAGGTTGTCCCAGGTGCTGATCAGGTCGTCGGTGAGGAAGGCCACGTGCTGGATGCCCTCGCCGTTGAACTGCATCAGGAACTCCTCGATCTGCCCGGCGCCCTTGGAGGATTCCTCGTTGAGCGGGATGCGGATCATGCCGTCCGGCGCGGTCATGGCCTTGGAGGTCAGCCCGGTGTACTCGCCCTTGATGTCGAAGTAGCGGATCTCGCGGAAGTTGAACAGCTTCTCGTAGAAGTCCGCCCAGTAGGCCATGCGGCCGCGGTACACGTTGTGGGTGAGGTGGTCGATGATCTTCAGGCCCGCGCCCTTGGGGTTGCGGTCCACGCCTTCGATGAACTCGAAGTCGATGTCGTAGATCGACGAGCCTTCGCCGAAGCGGTCGATCAGGTACAGCGGCGCGCCGCCGATGCCCTTGATCGCCGGCAGGCGCAGTTCCATCGGCCCGGTGGGAATCTCGATGGGCTGGGCGCCCAGGGCCAGTGCACGGGCATAGGCCTGGTGGGCGTTCTTTACGCGGAAGGCCATGCCGCACACGGAGGGCCCGTGTTCGGCGGCGAAGTAGGCGGCCTGGCTCTTGGGCTCGTTATTGAGGATCAGGTTGATCTCGCCCTGGCGATACAGGTGCACGTCCTTGGAACGGTGGGTGGCCACCTTGGTGAAGCCCATGGCGGCGAACACCGGCTCAAGGACGTTGGGGGTGGGGGAGGCGAGTTCGATGAACTCGAAGCCCATCAGGCCCATGGGGTTTTCAAAGATGTCGGCCATGGCATGGCTCCTCGGATCAGGTTGCGGTCGCGCCGCGAAAGGTTGAAGGCGTCTGTCGGTCGATCAAACGCTTCGCGGCGGCGCGCAGGACACCCCGCGCACGCTGCGCGCGAGGTGGTCGCCGATGGTGACCTTGAAAGCGAGGCTCTGCATGGGTGCGCTCCTCAGGCCGGCTTGTCGGCCTGGGCGTCCGGGTGGGCGGCGCGGAAGGCGGGGTGCTCCAGCGCCAGGCGTTCGACCCTCAGGATACGCGGGTAGCCGGAGAGGTCCACGTTGAAGCGGCGGGCGGCGTACACCTGCGGCAGCAGGTAGACATCAGCCATGCCCGGTGCGTCGCCGAAGCAGTAGCCGGTGTCGCCGATCAGCGCTTCCACCGCGGCCAGGCCCTCGCCGATCCAGTGGGCGATCCAGTCGTTGACGGTGGTTTCATCGGCACCCATCTGTCGCAGGCGGTTGAGCACGGCCACGTTGTGCAACGGGTGGATGTCGCAGCCGATCAGCGCCGTCACCTGGCGCTGGCGGGCGCGCTGCAGCGCATCGCCGGGCAGCAGGGCGGGCTCGGGGTAGTGTTCGTCGAGGTATTCGAGGATGGCCGGGGACTGGATCAGCACCGCGCCTTCGTCGGTACGCAGCGCGGGCACGCGGCCCTGGGGGTTGATGGCGCGGTAGGCCGGCTGGCGGTGTTCGCCGCCGTCCTTGATCAGGTTGATCGGGAGCATGTGGACCTCCAGCCCCTTCAGTGCCAGGGCGATGCGTACCCGGTAGGAGGAGGTGGAGCGGTAATAGGTGTAGAGGTCCATGGCAGGCTCTCGCAAGGTCACGCGCCAGTCGGGGAGGCCGCCGACGCTGTTGTTTTCATAATCTATTTACACTCTGCGTAATTTTTCCCGTGACGGCAAGCCCGACGTTGCACCGATTGCCAGGCTTGCCGCCCCGTCCTCATTCGAGGTTCACGCGTTGGCGATGTTCCGCCACCGAGGCCGACCAGCCCAGCTCCTGGGAGATGCGCCGGCGCAGGCAGTCGGCGGCGTCCGGTTCACCGTGGACCACATAGGTGTGCTTCGGCGGCTTGGGCAACTGGCGCAGCCAGTCGAGGATCTCGTCGGCATCGGCGTGGGCGGAGAGGTTTTCCAGCTGGACCACCTCGGCGCGGATGGGCACGTCCACACCGTGGATGCGCACCTTGTCGGCGCCGCCGGCGATCAGCGCGCCACGGGTGCCGCCGGCCTGGTAGCCGGACAGCAGGATGGTGTTGCGCGGGTCGGGCGCCAGGGATTTCAGGTGGTGCAGCACCCGCCCGCCGGTGGCCATGCCGCTGCCGGCGATGATCACCGCCGGGGCGCGCATCTCGTCCAGGCGCTTGGATTCGTCCACCGAACGCACGATGTGCGCCACCTTGCACATGCCCAGGCAGTCCTCGGCGTTGAGCCGGTGCAGGTCGCCGTAGCGCTGGTAGAGCGCGGTCACGTCGGTGGCCATGGGGCTGTTGAGGTAGATCGGCAGATCGGGGATGCGCCCGGCGCGCTTGAGCTTGTCGATCAGGTGCAGCAGCAGCTGCGCTCGGCCCACGGCGAAGGCCGGGACCACGGTGATGCCCCGGCGCAGGGCGGTGCGGGTGATGACCTCGGCCAACTGGTCCTCGGCCATCGTCGGGGTGTGGTGGCGGTTGCCGTAGGTGGACTCCACCAGCAGGTAGTCGGCGGCCTGCAGCGGCTGTGGGGGCAGCATCAGCGCATCGTCGGGGCGGCCGACATCGCCGGAGCAGCCCAGGGTGATGTCGCCAGCACGCAGCTCCACGCTGGCCGCGCCGAGAATGTGGCCGGCCGGGCGCATGGTCACCCGCAGGTCGCCGAGGATGTCCACGCTGCGGTTGAAGGGCAGGGGGCGCAGCAGGCGCAGGGTGCGCTCGGCGTCCTCCTCGGTGTACAGCGGCAGCGCCGGGGCATGGCGGGAGAAACCGTGGCGGTTGGCGAACTCGGCTTCCTCTTCCTGCAGCCGCCCGCTGTCCAGCAGGAGGATGCGCGCCAGCTCGCAGGTCGCCTCGGTGGCGTAGATCGGCCCCCGGTAGCCGGCCTTCACCAGCACCGGCAGGTAGCCGCTGTGGTCCAGGTGGGCGTGGGTCAGCACGATGGCGTCCAGGCGCTGCGGGCGCACCGGGAAGTGGTCCCAGTTGCGCTCGCGCAGCTGCTTGTAGCCCTGGAACAGCCCGCAGTCCACCAGCAGTCGCTTGCCGTTGTGGTCCAGCAGGTACTTGCTGCCGGTCACCGTCCCGGCTCCACCCAGAAAGAACAGGCGCATGGTTTGCCTCCTTGTCGTTGATGCGCTGATTCTGGGGAAGCATAGGTGCTGCGGCGCTGCGCTGGATCAAGTCCGGGCAATGCTTGAAGAGTTGCGCGGTTTGCTGCACGGTGCCGCCCCACCGTCGCCCGTACGACGCCCCAGGCACCCCGGAGACCCCATGCTGACCCTCACCCTCGGGCCTTTCACCCTGGCGCTTTCGCACCTGCTTATCCTCGCCAGCCTGCTGCTGGCCACCGTCGTTGGCGGGTGGCTGGGGCGGCGCAGCGGGCACAACCCCGAGGCGGCGCTGTTCAACCTGCTGCTGGTGGCGCTGGTGGGCGCGCGCCTGGCGTTCGTCGTCGCCTATGCCGAGCACTTCCGCGAGGCCCCCTGGCAGGTGCTGGACATCCGCGACGGTGGCTTCATCGCCTGGCCCGGCGTGCTGGCAGCCCTGGCGCTGGCCGGCTGGCTGCTCTGGCGGCGCCCGCCGCTGCGCCGGCCCCTGGGCGTCGCGCTGCTCAGCGGGCTGCTGCTGTGGGGCATGGGGCAGGCGCTGATGCAGGCCCTGGAGCGCGGCACCCGCCTGCCCCCGGTGGCCCTGCAGGACCGCGAAGGCCGACCGGTGCGGCTGGAGGACTACCAGGGCCAGCCGCTGGTGGTGAACCTCTGGGCCACCTGGTGCCCGCCCTGTCGCCGCGAGATGCCGGTGCTCGCCACTGCCGCCCAGCAGCATGCCGACGTGCTCTTCCTGTTCGTCAACCAGGGCGAGGATGCCGAAACGGTCCGCCACTACCTGGCCAAGGAGGGGCTCACCCTCGGCCACGTGCTGCTGGATGGCGGCACCCGGCTGGGGCAGCGGGTCGGCTCCCGCGCGCTGCCCACCACGCTGTTCTTCGATGCCGAGGGGCGCCAGGTCGGCAGCCACCTGGGCGAGTTGTCCCAGGCCAGCCTGGTCCAGGCCCTGGGCGTGCTGAAGCGCGACGTACCCCCCGCCGACGCCGCGCCGTAGCGGCACAACGCCATTGAGTTTTCCGCCCTGAATCCGCACCATGCGCGCCGGGTTTTCAGGCCTGGTGGTCGGTGGCGATGGTGCAAGGCAGTGGACGGACCGTGGGCAGGGCAAGGGGGTGGCGCACGCTGGCGCTGGCCGCGCCATGCCTGCTGGCGTTGCTGGCCGGTGCACTCCACGCCGATTGGGATTTCGCCCTCATCAGCCGCCGTGCCGAAGCCCTCTATGGCCCCCTCGGTCCCGGCAAGGCCCGGGTCGATGAATGGCAGGCCCTGCTGGGCCGCCTGGCCGGCGCCGACGAGAAGAAGCAGCTGGAAGAGGTGAACCGCTTCTTCAACGCCAAGCTGCGCTTCACCGACGACCTCGCCACCTGGGGCCAGGTGGACTACTGGGCCACCCCGGTGGAGGCGCTGCGCAAGGGCGCCGGCGATTGCGAGGACTACGCCATCGCCAAGTACATCAGCCTGCGCCACCTCGGCGTGCCCAGCGAGAAATTGCGCATCACCTACGTCAAGGCCCTGCGCCTGAACCAGGCGCACATGGTGCTGACCTACTACGCCCGGCCCGACGCCGTGCCCCTGGTGCTGGACAACCTGGTGGGCGGCATCCTGCCGGCCAGCCAGCGCAGCGACCTGCTGCCGGTGTACGCCTTCAACGCCGAGGGCCTGTGGCTCGCCGGCAAGGGCGGCAAGCAGGTGGGGGATTCCAAGCGGCTGTCACGCTGGCAGGACCTTTTGAAGAAGATGAAAGCCGAAGGCTTTCCCACGAGCGAATAGCGGAGTCCGGATGTCCCTGTTCAAACAACTGTTGATCGCCATCTGCCTGTTCCTGGTCGTCGCCTTCAGCGGCAGCTTCATGGTCAGCCTGGAAAGCTCCCGGGAGCAGTACGAGAACCAGCTGCGTTCCCACGCCCAGGACGCCGCCACGGCGCTGGGCCTGTCGCTGACGCCGCACATCGACGACCCGGCGATGGTGGAGCTGATGGTCAGCTCGATCTTCGACAGCGGCTATTTCGAGCGCATCCGCGTGGTCGACACCGCCACCGGCCAGGTGATGGTGGAGCGCACCGGCGTGCCGGACGCGGTGGCGGCCAACGTCCCGCAGTGGTTCGTCGCCCTGGTGGGGCTGCAGTCCGCCGGGGGTGACGCCATCGTCAGCCGTGGCTGGACCCAGGCCGCACGGGTCGAGGTGCAGAGCCACCCGATGTTCGCCATCGCCAAGCTCTGGCAGACCGCCCTGGGCACCCTCGGCTGGCTGCTGGTCTGCGGCCTGGCCAGCGCCGGCCTGGGCGCCGTGCTGCTGCGTCGCCAGCTCAAGCCGCTGGACTACATGGTCGAACAGTCCCACGCCATCGCCCGCCGCGAGTTCCTCAGCCTGCCGCAACTGCCGCGCACCCCCGAGCTGCGCCGGGTGGTGCAGGCCATGAACCAGATGGTGGAGAAGCTCAAGGCGTTGTTCCAGGAACAGGCGGAACGCAGCGAGCGGCTGCGCGACGAGGCCTACCAGGACAGCCTCACCGGCCTCGGCAACCGCCGCTATTTCGAACTGCAGCTGCAGGACCGCCTGGGCAGCGACGAGCGCGCCTGCAACGGCTACCTGCTGCTGCTGCGGGTCAACGACCTCGCCGGCCTCAACCAGCGCCTCGGTGGCCCGCGCACCGACCAGTTGCTCAAGGCCGTGGCCGAGCAGCTCAAGCGCGCTGGCGCCGGCTTCCCCCTGGCTCGCAGCCGGGGTGGCGAGTTCGTCCTGCTGGGTGCGGGGCTGACCCGCGAGGAGGCCGAGCACCTGGCCGAGCGCCTCGACGCTGCACTGGTCAGCCTGGCCGAGACCGGTGCCACCGACAGCCTGCCGGTGGCCCACATCGGCCTCGCGCCCTTCGCCCCGGGCGAGGCCCAGGACGAACTGATGCGCCTGGCCGACGAGGCCCTGGCCCGCGCCGAGCGCGAAGGCGGCCAGGCCTGGGCCTGCGTCGAGCACAGCGACGCGGCGCAGGGCGGCGAAGACCGCCACACCTGGCACCGCCTGCTGGACGAGGCGCTGGCCGCCCGGCGTTTCGAGCTGTACTTCCAGCCGGTGGTGGACAGCCGCGATCCCCAGCGCGTGCTGCACCACAAGGTGCTCTCGCGCCTGCCGGACGGGCAGGGCGGCAGCATCGCCGCCGGCCGCTTCCTGCCCTGGCTGGAGCGCTTCGGCTGGTCCGCCCGGCTCGACCTGGTGATGCTGCAGCGGGTGCTGGAGCAGATGGCCGGGCACGATCGCCCGCTGGCCCTGAACCTCTCTGGCGCGCTGCTGCGCGACCGCGCCGCCCTGGAGCGCGCCTTCGAGCTGCTGCGCCAGCACCCACAGCTGGGCCCGCGCCTGACCCTGGAGCTGGAAGAGGACCAACTGCCCGACCAGGCCGTGCTGGAGCGCCTCACCCGGCGCCTGCGCGAACTGGGCTTCGCCCTCAGCCTGCAGCACTTCGGTGGGCGCTTCAGCATGATCGGCAACCTGGCCCGCCTGGGCCTGGCCTACCTCAAGGTGGACGGCAGCCACATCCGTGCCATCGACCAGGAGAACGACAAGCGCCTGTTCATCGAGGCCATGCAGCGCGCGGCCAACAGCATCGACCTGCCGCTGATCGCCGAGCGCGTGGAAACCGAAGGGGAACTGGCGGTGCTGCGTGAAATGGGCATCCAGGGCGTGCAGGGCCGGCTCTTCGGCGAACCGGCACCCTGGGCCTGACAGGGCTCAGGGCAGTTGCACCTGCCCCGGGCCCGTCACCTTCGCCTCCAGCGGCTTGCGGCTGGAGGTATTGCGCAGCTTGATGCGCTCGCCCTGGCGGCCATCCTCCAGCGCCTCGGCCTCCACCGAGGCGTTCAGCCCGCCCACCGCCGCCACCACCGTCACCCGCTGCCCACGCCGCACCAGCACCGGCGGCGCCAGGCTCGCCGGGCCGATCACCTGGCCCGCGCGCAGGCTGCGCCGGGCGCTCTGGCCGACCACCTCTGCCGGGGTCTGGTAGAAGCCCCGGCGCAGGCGCTCCAGCGGCATGACCTTGCGCTCCAGCTGGCGCGCCTCCAGCGTCGCGTTGCGCTCGATGGCGACGCGACTGACCAGCACCGGCAGGCGCACGCTGGCCTGGCTCACCACCACCCGCTGCCAGCCTTCCGGGCACTTCACCCGGTAGCGCTGGCGTGCCAGCGGGTCGGGCAGGGTCGCTTCCGCCGTCACTGACAGAGGCCCGCTGCAGGGCTTCAGCGACGCGGTTTCTCCCAGCACCTGGCTTTCCAGTGTGTGCTCCAGGCCTTGCCAGCCCTTGCTGAGTGCGAGCGCGTCGAGGCGCGCGTCCTGCTGCTGGGCGACCGCTTCCAGCACCTGGCTGGCGACCTTGGTGTCGGCCTGGGCACAGGGCGCGACCACGCCCGCGAGCACGAGGAAGAGGACGGAAGTGAGCCTTCCCGCGCAGGCACGGGTGGCGTTCGAAAGCGGAAGCCCGGGACGATTCTGGTTGGCTGATGAATTCATTCAACTGACTGAAAAACAAGAGAATTTTAGGGTGTGCCCGAACCCGGCACGCTTCCTGCGATAGGGCATCCGTACCCATCCGTGAGGAGGCCGAGGGCCCATGAGTATACGAATCGAAGACAGCCTGAGGGTTCACGCCCAGGCGCTGGAATTGCGCATGCAGCGCAGCGAAATCCTCTCGTCGAACCTGGCGAACGAGTCCACCCCCGGCTTCCGGGCCCGGGATTTCGATTTCGCCGAGCAGATGCGCCAGGGCGCCGAGTACCGCCTGCCGGGCCTGGAGGACCAGGCGCCGAGGTTGAAGTACCGCGTGCCGTTCAACCCCTCCCTGGATGGCAACAGCGTGGAGCAGGGCGTGGAGCAGGCGGAATTTTCCCGCAACGCCATGGATTTCCAGACAAGCCTGACCTTTCTCACCATGAAGTTCCGAGGCCTCAAGCAGGCCATCGAGGGCCGTTGACCATGTCCTTCGACGCCATCTACCGCATCGCCGGCTCGGCCATGAACGCCCAGACCGTGCGCCTCAACACCATCGCCAGCAACCTGGCCAACGTCGAATCCGCCGCCGGCAGCCGCGAGGCCGTGTACCGGCCGCGCAAGCCGCTGTTCGCCGCCATCTACGAGAACGGCGAGCTGTCCCGCCCGGCGGGCCTGGGCGGTGCGCGCGTGCAGGTGCTGGACGTGATCGCCAGCCAGGCCGAGCCACGCCGGCGCTACGAGCCCGGCAGCCCGCTGGCCGACCGCGACGGCTACGTGTTCTACCCGGACGTGAACCCCATCGAGGAGATGACCGACATGCTCTCCGCCTCGCGCGGTTTCGAGACCAACGTCGAGGTCCTCAACCGCGTCAAGAGCATGCAGCAGGGCCTGTTGCGCCTGGGAGAAGCCTGATGAACCGCATCGACAACGAAACCGCCAGCCGCACCCCGGCCGGTCGCGAGGTGCAGGCCAACCCGGCCTTCGACCTGCGCGACGTGGCCCAGATGGAGAACACCTTCATCACCCTCATGAGCGCGCAGATCCAGAACCAGGACCCGACCAACCCCGCCGACAGCAGCCAGTACATCAACCAGTACGCCAACCTCGCCCAGGTGCGCAGCATGGCCAACCTGACCCGTGTCGCCCAGGGCAGCCTGGTGCTGGTGGACAACCTGCAGACCCTCACCGCCGCCGGGCTGGTGGGCCAGCAGGTCAAGGTCGCCAGCGACAGCGTGACCCTCGCCGGCCGCGTGATCGAAGGCGAGGTACGCCTCACATCCCCCTCGGGCAGCACCCAGCTGGAGCTGGTCAGCGAGAGCGGCCGGCGCACCACGCTGCAGCTCGGTCCCCAGCAGCCCGGCCGCGTGCCCGTGCGCATCGACCCCGCCGCCCTCGGCCTGCCCGAGGGCCGCTACCGCCTGGAGGTGCGCACCGACAGCGGCGAGATGCCGCCGGTTGAGCTGGCCGGCCGCGTGGTGCAGGTCCGCACCAGCGCCACCGGCCCGGTGCTGGAGGTGGCCGGCCTTGGCCAAGTGCCCTTCTACAACGTCGTCGAATTCGGCGGCGCCTGATCGTCCCTGTGAGGTAGACCATGAGCTTCAACATCGCCCTGACCGGGCTGAATGCGGTGAACCAGCACCTGAACGCCGTCAGCCACAACATCGCCAACTCCGCCACCACCGGCTTCAAGTCCTCCCGCGCCGAGTTCGCCAGCCTGTATTCCTCCGGCCAGCCCATGGGCGTGGAGGTGCAGGCGGTGACCCAGAGCATCAGCCTGCGCGGCTCCATCAACGCCAGCGGTCGTGACCTGGACCTGGCCATCGGCGGGGGCGGCTTCTTCATCACCCGCAGCGCCGGTGGCGAGACCCGCTACACCCGCGCCGGCATGTTCGGTACCGACGAGCAGGGCTACCTGACGGCGGGCGGTGGCCGGCTGCAGGGCTACCCGGTGGATGCGGCCGGCGTGCTGCAGGCGGGCGTGCTGGGTGACCTGCAGCAGAAGACCGGCAACCTGCCGGCCCAGGCCAGCAACCGGGTGGACTTCGCCGCCAACCTCGACGCCAACGCCACCCCGCCCAAGGTCACCCCCTTCGACCCGAGCAACCCGGACACCTACACCTGCACCCAGACCACGCCGGTGTATGACTCCCAGGGGAAAAAGCACAGCTTCACGCAGTACTTCATCAACACCGGCAGCAACCAGTGGGAGGTGCGCTACTTCGTCGACGGTGCCGGTGTCGGTCCCGCCCAGCCCCTGAGCTTCAGCACCAGCGGCACCCTGGCCGCCCCCGTGGGGCCGGTGACCATCACCCACCCGCTGCCCGGCGTCGAGCCGCTGAACCTGGCTCTCAGCTACGCCGGTTCCACCCAGTACGGTTCGCCCTTCGTCATCGGCACCAACCGCGCCAACGGCTATGCCACCGGCGAGCGCACCGGCATGGCGGTGGAGAAGGACGGACGCCTCTACGCCACCTTCAGCAACGGCCAGCGCCTGCTGGAAGGCCAGCTGGTGCTGGCGGGCTTCACCAACCCCGGCGGGCTGGCCAACCAGAACGGCACCAGCTGGAGCGAGACCAGCGCCTCCGGCACGCCGCTGCTGGGCACGCCCAACAGCGGCCAGTTCGGCCCCATCAGCAGCAAGGCCCTGGAGGGCTCCAACGTCGACCTCACCCGCGAGCTGGTGGGGCTGATGGAAGGGCAGCGCAACTACCAGGCCAACACCAAGGTGGTGAGCACCAACAAGGAACTCATCCAGGCGCTGTTCGCCGCCGTCTGAGGAACACGCCATGGACCGACTGGGCTACACCGCCATGACCGCCGCGTACCGCACCCAGGCCGCCCTGGACGTACGTGCCAACAACCTCGCCAATGTCAGCACCCCGGGGTTCCGCGCCGACCTGGAGCGGGCCGAGGCCGTGGAGGTGCCGGGCACCGGTTACGCCAGCCGCCACCTCGCCCGGTTGCAGCCGAGCGGCCTCGACCTCAACCCCGGCCCGCTGATGGCCACCGGGCGCGACCTGGACCTGGCCATCCGCGGGCCGGGCCTGATCGCCGTGCAACTGGAGGACGGCCGCGAGGCCTACACCCGCCAGGGCAGCCTGGCCGTGGACGCCGAAGGCCGCCTGAGCCTCGGCGGCCGGCCGGTGCTGGGGGACGGCGGCCCGCTGCAGCTGCCTCCCTACGACCGGCTGTCCATCGGCAGCGACGGCACCGTCTCGATCCAGCCGCGCGGCGATTACCTGATGGCCGAGGTCGGCCGCATCAAGCGTGTCGACATCCCCGCCGCCGGCCTGCGCAAGGACGCCACCGGCCTGCTGGTGACCGTCGACGGCACCCCGGCCGCCGACAGTGAGACGGTGCAACTGGCCGCCGGCTACCTGGAGGGCAGCAACGTCTCGGCCATCGAGCAGCTCACCGGCACCCTCGGCCTCAGCCGCCTGTTCGAGACCCAGGTGAAGCTGCTCAAGGCCGCCGACGACCTCGCCGCCAACGGCAACCGCATGATCCGCGGCGCCTGAGCGCGCCGCCCCCACACCAAGGAGAACCCCCATGAGTTCCGCCCTCTGGGTCAGCAAGACCGGGCTCGCCGCCCAGGACACCGCCCTGGCGGCGGTGGCCAACAACCTGGCCAACGTCAACACCGTCGGCTTCAAGAGCGACCGCGTGGTCTTCGAGGACCTGTTCTACGCCATCGAACTGCCCCCCGGCGCCCAGGCCGACCAGGTCAACACCGTGCCCTCGGGCATCCAGCTCGGCAGCGGGGTGCGCGTGGCCGGCACGCAGAAGGTGTTCACCGAAGGCAACATGCAGCCCACCGGCCAGCCGATGGACCTGGCCATTGTCGGGCCCGGCTTCTTCCAGGTGGAGTCGCCCAACGGCGAGACCTGGTACACCGAGAACGGCCAACTGCAGCTCAATGGCGAGGGCATGCTGGTGACCGCCCAGGGCCTGCCGCTGCTGCCGGCCATCCAGGTGCCCGCCGGGGCCACCCAGTTCACCGTCAGCCGCGACGGCCTGGTCACCGCTGTGCTCCCCGGGGCCGCCCAGCCCAGCGAGCTGGGGCAGATCATGCTCGCCAACTTCACCAACCCCGGCGGCCTGGAGGCCCTGGGCGGCAACCTCTACAAGGAGACGGTGGCCAGCGGCGAGGCGGTGGAGGGCGTGGCCGGCCAGGAAGGCCTCGGCGACATCAAGCAGAAGGTGCTCGAAGGCTCCAACGTGCAGGTGGTGGAGGCCATGGTCAGCATGATCGCCATCCAGCGTGCCTACGAGGCCAACGCCAAGGTGCTGGATGCCGCCTCCGGCATGCAGCAGTTCCTGAACCAGACCGTATGAGCACCGTGATGCGCGTCCTGCTGTTGCTGCTGCTGCTGATCGCGACGCTGGTCTCGGGTGGCTGCCAGAGCGCCCGCGAGCTGCTGCCCGACGAGGACTCCTCCGCCTTCCAGCCGCCGGAGCTGGACTACGCCCGGCAGCCGGCCACCTCCGGCGGGCTGTTCCGGTCCGGCTACGGCGGCTCGCTGCTGCGCGACAAGCGCGCCATCGGCGTCGGCGACATCGTCACCGTGGTGCTGGACGAGTCCACCCAGTCCAGCAAGAGCGCGGGCACCAGCTTCGACAAGAGTTCCTCGCTGAACATCCCCCTGCCGACCCTGCGCAACCGGCCCTACAACCGGCTGAACAACCAGGCCAGTGCCGAGCGCGACTTCTCCGGCTCGGCCAAGAGTTCCCAGCAGAACACCTTGCGCGGCGCCATCGCCGTGACCGTGCACCGGGTGCTGCCGGGCGGGGTGCTGCTGGTCAAGGGCGAGAAGGCCCTGCGGCTCAACCAGGGTGACGAGTACATCCGCCTCACCGGCCTGGTGCGCATCGACGACATCGACCGCGACAACCGCGTGTCCTCCCAGCAGGTGGCCAACGCGCGGATCTCCTACGCCGGGCGTGGCGTGCTCAACGACAGCAACAGCGCCGGCTGGCTGACCCGCTTCTTCACCTCCCCCCTGTTCCCCCTCTAACGGAGTGCCCCCATGCGCATCCCTGCCACCCTGTTGCTCGGCCTGCTCGGGCTCGCCTGGCAACCCGCCAGCCTCGGCGTCCCGCTGATGGACCTGGTGGACGTCGAAGGCGTTCGCGACAACCAGCTGCTCGGCTACGGCCTGGTGGTGGGGCTCGACGGTACCGGCGACAAGAACCAGGTGAAGTTCACCAACCAGTCGGTGGCCAACATGGTCAAGCAGTTCGGCATCAACCTGCCGCCGGGCACCGACCCCAAGCTGAAGAACGCCGCTGCGGTGATGGTCACCGCCAGCGTACCGCCCGGCTACGGGCCGGGGCAGACCCTGGACGTGACCGTGTCGTCCCTCGGGGATGCCAAGAGCCTGCGCGGCGGGCTGCTGCTGATGACGCCGCTGCAGGGCATCGACGGCGAGGTCTACGCCGTGGCCCAGGGCAACCTGCTGGTGGGCGGCATCAAGGCCGAAGGCCAGAGCGGTTCCAGCGTCACCCTCAACAGCCCCACCTCCGGGCTGATCCCCAATGGCGCCAGCCTGGAGCGCAGCATCCCCAGCGACTTCGCCGAGCGCCCCGAGGTGCTGCTGAGCTTGCGCGAGCCCGGCTTCCAGAGCGTCAGCCGGGTGGTGGAGTCGCTCAACCAGACGTTCGGCGACAACACCGCCAGTGCCCTGTCCTCGGCGCGGGTGGCCGTGCGCGCGCCGGTATCCGCCAGCGCCCGGATGGCCTTCATGGCACAGCTCGAAGAACTGGAAGTGGACCCCGGTCGGACCCGGCCCAAGGTGGTCTTCAACAGCCGCACCGGCACCGTGGTGGTGGGGCAGGGGGTGCGGGTCAAGGCCGCCGCCGTGGCCCACGGCACCCTCAGCGTGACCATCAGCGAGAACCCCCAGGTCAGCCAGCCGGCGCCGCTCTCCGGCGGGCAGACCACGGTCACCCCCAACTCCGAGGTGGACGTGGAGCAGCAGACCAACCCGATGTTCAAGTGGCCCGAAGGCACCACCCTGGAAAGCATCATCGACACCGTCAACCGCCTGGGCGCCACCCCCGACGACATCATGACCATCCTCCAGGCGCTGCAGCGCGCGGGGGCCCTGAACGCCGAACTGGTGGTGATCTGAGGAGGCCCCATGGCATCGACCCTTCCCCCTTCGCTGACGCTGCGGGCCGGCCGGGACCTGAACCCGGCCCGTGCACCGCGCAGCCAGCTGCAGGCCGCCTCGGAGGACTTCGAGGCGCTGTTCCTCCAGCAACTGCTCAAGGAGATGCGCAAGGCCGGCGATGTGCTGTCCGAAGGCAACCCCCTGCGCAGCCGCCAGCTCGACACCCTGCGCGACCTGCATGACGAGGCCCTG
Organism: Pseudomonas sp. FeS53a; assembly: GCF_000931385.1. Lineage (NCBI taxonomy): Bacteria > Pseudomonadati > Pseudomonadota > Gammaproteobacteria > Pseudomonadales > Pseudomonadaceae > Pseudomonas > Pseudomonas sp. FeS53a. Next base: position 11,500 of record NZ_JYFT01000048.1, on the reverse strand, counting down.
GCCCGGCACCTGGCCGGCAGCGGCCAGGCCGGCATCGCCGGGCTGCTGGTCAGCCAGCTCGGCGGCGAGCCGCCCGAGCCCGGCGCAGTGCCTGCTGCACCGGCCGGGCACCTGCCGCCCCCCATGCCGACCCCGGCGCAACCTGCCCGCAGCCGGGCCATGGGCACCTGGCTGGCGGGGGCCGCCGGGCTCGCCGCCAGCGCTGCCACGCCGCTGTCGACCCTGGCCCGGGGCAGCGCAGGGCTCCGCGCACTGGTGGGCAGCGTGGTCCGTCACGAGTCCGCCGGCGACGCGCGAGCGGTCTCGGCCAAGGGCGCCCTGGGCCTGATGCAGCTGATGCCGGACACCGCCCGGGACATGGCCCAGGCCCTGGGGCTGCCGTTCGACCCGCAGCGCCTGCTGGACGACCCCGGCTACAACCTGCGCCTGGGGCGCGCCTACCTGGAACAGTTGCTGGCGCGCTACGACCAGCAGCCGGCCCTGGCCCTGGCCGCCTACAACGCCGGGCCCGGCCGGGTGGACGAGTGGCTGCAGCGCTTCGGCGACCCGCGCCTGGGCGAGGTGTCCACCGAGGCCTGGGTGGAGTCCATCCCCTTCGCGGAGACCCGCGCCTACACCCGCAGCATTCTCCGCGACCTTAACGGCCCGAGCCGGCCGGTCGCCCCTTCTCCCGTAAGAGGCAATCCGCCGGCCCACTCGGCGGCCTTCGCCCCCAGCATCCGAACCGGGCACGAGGAGAACGACGCGTGAGCCTGATCAGCCAGATCGCCCTGACCGGCCTGCAGGCGAGCCAGATCGCCCTGGCCGCCACGGCGCAGAACACCGCCAACCGCAACACCGCCGGCTACAGCCGCCTGGACCCGGTGCTGCAGTCGCGGGTCGGGCAGGGCACCTCTCCAGGTGCCGGCGTCGACGTGGCCGCCATCCGCCGCATTGCCGATGCCTTCCAGAATCGCCAGCTGTGGCGCGCCGGTGCCGAGCAGCAGCTGCAGGCGGGCGCACGGCCTTACTTCCAGGCCGTGGAAAGCCTCCTGGCAGGCGAGGGCTCCAACATCAGCAAGGGCCTCGACCAGTTCTTCGCCGCCGTCAGCGAGGCCAGCGCCACCCCGTCGTCCCAGGCCCTGCGCCAGCAGTTGCTGACCGAGGCGGGCAACCTGGCGCAACGTTTCAACAGCCTTTCCAAAGGCCTCCAGGCCCAACTCGACGGCCTGGCTGCCCAGCGCGAGGCGGTGGTGGTGGACATCAACGCGCTCACCGCCAACCTGGCCCTGATGAATCGCCGCATCACCGAAGCGAAGGCCGTGGGCGGCGACATCGCCACCCTGCAGGACCACCGCGACGAGATGGTCAGGGCGCTCGGCAAGCATGTACGCCTGCAGGTCCGCGAGAGCGCCGAGGGTGCCTACGACATCGCCCTGGACAGCGGCCAGCCGCTGGTGATCGGCGGCACCCCCAGCCGGTTGGAGGTGGTGCGCGACGGTGATGGCCGCCAGCGCATCGAACTGCAGTTCGCCACCACCCGTGCCGGCCTCTCTCCCAATGGCCTGGGCGGCACCCTGGGGGCGCTGCAGACCAGCGAAACGCAGTTGCTGCGGCCCAAGCAGGCGTTGCTGCGGGAAATGGCCGGAGCCTTCGCCAGCCGCGTCAACGACGTGCTCACCACCGGTTACGACCGCAACGGCGACCCGGGCCAGCCCCTGTTCCGTCACCAGCCGGGCAGCATCAGCCAGCTGCTGGTGCTGACCGGGATCACCCCTGACCAGTTGGCGTTCTCCGACACCCCCGGCGAGGCCGGCAACAACCGCACCCTGCTGGCGCTGTTCGAAGTGCGCCGCCAGCCGGTGCTGCTCGGTGGCTCGTCCACCACCTTCAACGAGGCCTACGCCGGCCTGCTCGGCCAGGTGGCCAGCGCCAGCCGGCAGAACCAGAACGACCTCGCCGCCGCCACCCAGGTGACCCGGCAGGCCCAGGCGCTGCGTGACGGCACCAGCGCGGTCAACGACGACGAGGAGGCCGCCAACCTGATGGCCTACCAGCAGGCCTACCAGGCCAACATGAAGGTGATCGCCACTGCCAACACCCTGTTCGACGCCATGCTGGCGAGCTTCTGAGGAGATCCCCATGCGTGTCACCAATGCCCAGACCCGCGCACTGATGGGCGAAGCGCTCAACCGCAATGGCCTGGAAGTGGGGCGGCTGATGCAGCAGGTCTCCAGCAACCGGCGCATCCTGCAGCCCTCCGACGACCCCATCGCCAGCGTCCGCCTGCTGCGCAACGCACGGGAGGAGGCGGGCCTGGCCCAGTACCGGCTCAACATCGGCAGCGTCTCCTCCAGCCTCGGCGCCCAGGAGACCCAGCTGCGCTCGACCTCGAATGCCTTGCTCAGCATCCGAGACATGCTGCTCTGGGCTCGCAACGGCACCCACTCCGAGCAGGACCTGGGCGCCATCGCCGGGGAGATGAAGACACTGGAAGGCTTGCTGGCCAACCTGCTCAACAGCCGCGACGAGTCCGGGCGGTACCTGTTCTCCGGCACCCGCATCGACCAGCCGGCCCTGCTGCAGGACCCGGCCACCGGGCGCTACAGCCCCGGCGGCAATGCCGGCGTACGCCAGGCCGTGGTGGGCAGCGGCGTGCTGCTGGACGAGAACGTCACGCTGCTGGCCATGCTCGGTCCCGACCTGCCGGTGCTCAATGGCCTGCACGCGTTGCAGCAGGCCTTTCTCGCCCCCGGCATGCAGAGCGGCGACCCGGCCCTGGTGAAGCAGACCGGTGAGCTGCTGGATGTGCTCGACCGCAGCCTCGACGGCGTGCTTGCCGCCATCACCGAACTGGGAGGGCGGCAGGGCACCCTGGACCTGCTCACCCAGGCCAACGAGGACCGCTCGCTGGTCAACCAGCGGCTCGAGTACGACCTTTCCCACCTGGACTACCCCAGCGCCACGCTCGACCTGGAGAACTACAAACTGTCGATCAAGGCCAGCCAGAAGACCTACCTGGCGATCCAGGACCTGTCCCTGTTCAACCTGCTCTGACCGAGGCCGAACCATGAAGGTCGACCCCACCGCGCTCTCACCCACCACATTGCCGCCCCCCCGTGAGCGGCAGCAGACGCCGGCAGCCCAGCCCACCAGCGCCCCGTCGCGCACGGTGGCGCCCGACCGCCCGACGCCGCGCAGCCCGGCCCAGCGCTCACCCGGCAAACCGTCCAGCTTCAACCTGCAGCTCAACCAGCAACTGAGCCAGATGCAGGCCACCGATCAGTATCTGGGCGAGCTGGCCGGACGCCTCGACCACCTCAAGCTCAACCTCGGCCGCGAACTGGCTGCCTCGCGCCCCGCCGACCGCGAAACCCTGCGCCAGGCCACCCGCGAGGTGAATGCCCTGCTGCAGCAACGCGGTGCGCGCACCGCGCAGTCCCTGGACGCCGACCTGCGGCTGCGTCTTGGCGAGCCCGTCCGCAGCCGCTTCCGTCTGGAGGGGCTGGACTCCCTGGAGGCCATCCGCGCCGCCGGTCGCGAAACCCTGGTGTTCAGCTTTACCCGCCAGCCGGGCGAAGCCCTGGCGGTGGCCCTGGATGAAGGGCTGGCCCCGGAACAGGTGCTGCGCCGCTTCAACCAGGGCCTCGGCGCTGCCGGCCTGCGCGCCGAGCTGGACAGCGACGGCGCCCTGCGCTTCAGCGCCCCCGAAGCCCAGTGGCGCACCCTGCAGGACCAATTGCAGGTGCAGGGGGAGGGCGGCCTGTTCCCCCGCGAACGGCGCGGCCTGGCCAGCCGCGAAGAGGGCCTGCAGGCCCTGGCCGAACCCCACGGGCAAAGCCCCCGGGAGCTGCGCAGCCTGCTCGACTCCGTGCTCGGTGTGCTGGAGCGCATCGACACCCTGCGCGACCAATTGGCCCAGCGGCAGGAGGACATCCGCGAATTCCTCGCCCAGGCCGACGCCCGGGACGAACGCCAATGGGCCCAGGTCTTCGCCCGCTCCCTGTACGACCTGATGGGCCAGGGCCCGGACGCCTACGGCGCACTCGCCCAGGCCGTGATCGCCCAGGCCCAGCTCTCGCGCTTCACCGTGGTCAGCCTGCTGGCCTGAGGTTGCTCCTTGCCCGCCCCGGTGTTTGAGCCGCGCCGGGTGCGGGCTTTTTTATGCCCCCGCCAGACTCGTCAGCCTGCCCAGCTTCCTCGCCCTCGTTCCTTCTGCATCTGCTGCTTCTGTTCGCGCCGACAGGCGCTGCGTCGTTCTCGTCCATTTGCCAGGGGCGCCTCCGCACGTGCGACTTTGCTGCCGACCTGCTTCCTGGGAGAACCCGTCAGCACGTCCGCCAGTGGTTGGCGGATAGACGCCGAAACAGGAAACAAGCGGAAACCTGCATTCCTCTGGGGACGTGCGCCCGCCTTGCCGAGCTTCCTCCGCAAAAGGCTGGAAGCCCCGTGATCCGTGGCTTTCAGTAGTTGGCATCGGCCTTGCTCCGGCGCTGGTCACCATTGCCAGTTCCAAGGAGCCATCCCGATGAACATCGATACCGAATACGCCCGTCGCCAGGCCACCCAGTTGGCCACCTTCGAGGTGCAGGCAGCCCGGGCGCGGGCCAATCGCAGTCAGCAGGCCTACCGTGCCCAGGGCGATGCGCTGGCGAACCTCGACAAGGCGCTGCGCACCTTCAGCACGGCGATCCGCGAGTTCAAGAGCGAGACACGCCCGATCCTGGCCAACGAGGCCGTGTTCAGTCAGGAGGGCCGGGCGACGGCCCAGGTCGGGGCGACTGCCAGCACGGGGCGCTACAGCTTCTTCGTCGAGCGCCTGGCCAGTGCCCACCAGGTGGCCCTGGAAGGGCTGACGGCGGACGGCATCGGCACCCAGGGGGTGCTGACCCTTCAGCAGGCCGGCAAGTCCTACAGCCTGGACCTGGCCAGCGTCGACCGCGACGGTGATGGCCGCAACAGCCCCGAGGAGCTGCAGCAGGCGCTATCCACGACCCTGGCCGGCAGTGGCATCAGCACGACGCTGGTACGGGCGGACGGCAAGCTGTCCCTGGTGCTCAGTGCGCGGGAAAGCGGTGCTGCGCAGGCGATCAGCCTGTCCCTCCAGGGGGGCTCCGGCCCGCTGGCGGCCGCTGTTGCCAACCCGCGGACCCTGGCCGAGGCACGGGACGCCCAGGTCCGCCTGGGGGGCGAGGACGGTCTGTTGCTGACCCAGCCGACCAACCGATTCGACGGTGTGGTGGAGGGGGTTTCGCTGACCTTCACCCAGGCCCACCGCCCGGGGGAAAGCCCGCTGCAGGTCACCGTGCGCCGGGACGAGAAGGGTACCCGCGAGCGCGTGCAAGGCTTCATCGATGCCTTCAATACCTTGCTGGGCAGCTTCGACAGCCTCACCGCGAGCGGCGGAAGTGACGGCAGCGGTCGCGGGCCGCTGGCCGGTGACGCCACCGTGCGCAGCATCGAAAACCGGCTCAATGCCGTGCTGCGCAGCGGCTTCGGGGGTCGCAGCCTGGTGGAGTACGGCGTCAGCGCCGACCGCAACGGCAAGCTCACGCTGGACACCAAGCGCCTTGAGAAGGCCCTGGCCGAGCAACCCAGGGAGCTGGACAAGCTGTTCCGCGAACCCGGACGCCTGGTGGAAAGCCTGGAGCGCAGCCTCACGCCCTACATCGGCAGCACGGGTCAGCTGAAGAGCCGCCGCGATGCCATCGCCAGCAACATCCGTCGCATGGATGGCGTGTTCGAGAGCCTGCAGCGGCAGTACGACACCTCCTACCAGCGCTACCTGCGTCAGTACACGGCGATGGCCCAGGCCCTGGCCTCGATGCAGCAGACCGGGGGGCTGTTCGCATGAACGGGTTCAACCTGGACGACAGCTACGGCGGCTACCGCGCCGTGGACCTGGAGGCCCGCACCGCCGCCGCGGCCCCCTACGAGTTGGTGCTGGTGCTGTTCGACGGCCTGCTGGACGAGCTGGCCCGCGCCCGTGGCCACATCGAGGCGCGCCAGTACCAGCAGAAGGGCCAGTCGCTGGAGAAGTGCCTGAACATCCTCAACGGCCTGTCCAGCGCCCTCGACTACGAGGCCGGCGGCGAGCTGGTGCAGGGCCTGGCGCGACTCTACGACTACTGCATCTATCGCCTCTCCGAGGTCAGCGTGTCCCTTTCCCTGGAGGGGCTGGACGAAGTGGTGCGCCTGCTGGGCGTGCTGCGCGAAGGCTGGGAGGGGGTCAATGCCACTCGCCGCTGAACACCGCCGCCTCTCGGCGCTGGCCGATCGCCTGGTGCAGGTGCTCACCGGCCACGAATGGGAGGCCCTCGCGCCCCTGGATGCCCAGATCGCCCGCTGCCTCCATGCACTGCGCCAGCAGGGGCACGTCGGCGTCGCCGACTGCCTGGTGTGCCGCCGCATGCGCCGCCTGCACCAGCAGGCCCAGCGGGATTGCCGCACGGAGCTGCGCCGCCTGGAGCGCCAGCTCAGCCATGACCTGGACGCCGCCGAGGGCCGCCAGGCCTACCTGACCACGGATTGCCAAACCGGAGCCTGACCCATGGACATCAACACCCTGGCGCCGCCCCCCAGCGGGGCGGAGCAAGCCCCTGCCTTGCCGAGCGCCGCCCGTGCTACCGACGAGCGCCCCGAGGCCGTGGAGGCCTGGGACCCGATCCTGGCGCTGCTCGCCCGGGAGGCGCCACCCCCGATGGCACCCGTCGTGGACGAGGCAGCGGGTAGCGCCCAGCCCGCCGAGCTGATCGACCCGGCCTCGCTGCTGGCCCTTGCCCAGGGCCAGCGTGACCTGCAGGTAACCCTGCGGGACCCGGTACGCCATGACATGCCGGAGGGGCTGAACGAGCGCCTGGCCTTGCCGCGACAGCGCCCGACCCGGGCTGGGGAGGCCATGCCTGCCCAGACGCTGCTGCCCGAGGGTGAGCCCGTACCCGTTCAGATGGAACCGAGCACCCGCGAGCGGCAGGACTCGGCCCCCGGGCGCCTGCCCGTCGAGGCCAGTCTGCGCGAACCGCTGCTGGAGCTGCCTCGGTTTGCCCCCTCGCCCGGGCGGCCGACCCAGGTGGCCGAGACCACGGCGGAACGACCGCTGGAGCGCACGGTGCACCTGCCCGGCCCCCAGGCGCGCTGGGGCGAGCAGATGCTGCAGGCCCTGCGTGACAGCGTGGAGCTGCAGCTGGGCCAGCGCAGCCAGAGTGCCCGGCTGCGCCTGGACCCGGCCGAGCTGGGCAGCCTGGAGATCGTCCTGCGCCAGGAAGGCGGCCAGCTCAGCGTGCAGATCGCCGCGTCCCAGGGCGACGTCGCGCGCCTGCTGCAGCAGGGCAGCGAGCGCCTGCGCCAGGACCTGGCCGGGCAGCAGGGCCTGCCGGTCAGCGTCTCGGTTTCCACCGAGGGCGGCTCCGGGCAACCGGGCCGCGAGCGGCATGGGCGCGATGACGGCCCCGCCGTGCTGGCGATCCACGCCAACCCCCTCGACACCCAACGCCAGAGCGCCCGCCACGATGGCCGGGACGACGTGCTGGCAACCGTCTGATTCACCGAGTGAGGTCCCATGTCCACCAACCGCCTGATCCTGCTGATCTTCGTGCTCAACGCCGTGGCCGTCGCCGCCGGCGTTGCGGTCAACCACCTGCTGGTGCAGTCGGCCCTGGCCGCGCTGCCCTTGGGTGGCGAGCCCCGCGAGGAGGTCGAGAAGAAGTCCGAGCCCTCCGTCGAGTTCGTCTTCCTGCCGGTGGAGAAAATCATCCTCAGCCTGCCGGGGCGCGAGCGCGAGCACTACTTCGTGCTCGACGTGGTGCTCCAGGGCCCGGCCGGCACCGACAAGAAGAAGCTCGAGCAGGTGGTGCCGATGGTGCGCAGCTCGGTCGCCGCCAACCTCTCCACCCTCCAGGCCGACGAGTTGCGCGCCCTGGGCTTCGAGGCCCTGCGCCAGCGCCTCGAGGAGGGACTCAACGCCGACTTCGCCGCGCGCAATGCCGCCAAGCCCTTCGACAACCTGCTGGTCAGCAAGCTGATCGCCCAATGAGGTCGCCCCCATGCACGCCATTCTTCCGCTCGATACCGACCAACCCGATTTCACCGCCGGCCCGCGCCGGCACTCCGCCGAGGCGGAGCAGCGCTGGCTGCTGCAGTACCTGCCGCTGGTCAAGCGCATCGTCCGCCAGCTCGCACTCCAGGCCAGCCAGGTGATGGACCGCGAGGACATGGAACAGATCGGCCTGATGGGCCTGCTGGAGGGGCTGCGCCGCTACGGCGAGCCGGATGCGCAGTTTCCGCGCTTCGCCTCCCTGCGCATCCGCGGCGCCATCCTCGATGAACTGCGCCGTCTGGACTGGCGGCCGCGCCAGTTGCGCCAGCAGACCCACCGGGTGCGTGATGCCATCCGCGCCCTGGCCCGGCAACTGGGGCGGGTGCCCCGCGAGGCGGAGATCCTCGCCGCCACCGGGCTGGATTGCGCGGCCTATCAGGAGCACCTGCGCGCCGAGTGCGGCGAGGCCATCGAGAGCCTCGACGTGCTGCTGCAGGAGCAGCACCTGCAGTTCGCCGGCGAGACCCCCGGCCCGGAGGCCCGCGTGCTGCAGGAGCGCCTGCTGAGCCAGGCCCTGGCCCAGCTCAGCGAGCGCGAGCGCCTGGTGCTGACGCTGTACTACCAGCAGGACCTGAGCCTGAAGGAGATCGCCCTGGTGCTCGAAGTCACCGACGCGCGGGTCTGCCAGCTGGTCAAGCAGGCGCTTGGCCGCGCCTGCCAGTTCCTCACCGAAGCCGCCTAGGTCCCGACCATGCAGAAGATCATTGGAAGCCTGATCATCGTGGCCTGTGTTCTCGGTGGCTACGCCATGGCCCACGGCGACATGCGGGTGCTCTGGCAGCCGTCGGAGATGGTGATCATCCTCGGCGCCGCGCTCGGTGCGCTGATCGTCGCCAACCCCAAGGACGTGCTGGTGGAGATGTTCGCCCAGCTGAAGACGGTGTTCACCCAGGGACCTCGCGGCGAGGAGTTCCAGCGCCAGTTGCTGATGCTGCTGTACGAGCTGCTGGAGATGGTCGACGCGGGTGGCCTGAAGGTGCTCGACGAGCACATCGAGGCCCCGGAGCAGAGCGAGCTGTTCGCCCGCTACCCGCTGATCCTGCGGGAGGAGCACCTGATGTTCTTCATCGCCGACAACTTCCGCCTGATGGCCATGGGCAAGATCAGCGCCCACGAGCTGGAGGGTTTTCTCGAGCAGGAGCTGGAGGCGATGGAGCACGCGTTGCTGCAGCCCTCCAAGTCCTTGCACAAGGTCGGTGAGGCGATGCCGGGCTTCGGCATCCTCGCCGCGATCATGGGGATCATCATCACCATGGGCAGCATCGGCGGTTCGGTGGCCGACATCGGCAACCACGTCGCTGCGGCCCTGGTGGGCACCTTCCTCGGCATCTTCTTCTGCTACTGCCTGATGGACCCGCTCAGCAACGCCATGGGCCAGCGGGTGAAGACCGAGCTGTCGGCCCTGGAATGCGTGCGCACCACCCTGGTCGCCCACGTCGCCGGCAAGCCCACGCTGCTGGCGGTGGACGCCGGGCGCAAGCTCATCGAGCAGGACGTCAAGCCGCCCTTCAAGCAGCTGGAAACCTGGGTCAACCAGTACGAAGAGGAGCGCAGCAAAGCATGAGCCGCAGCGGCGACAAGGCCCACGGCCATGAAGTGATCATCAAGCGCAAGGGCAAGAAGGGGCACCACGACGAGCATGGCGGGGCCTGGAAGGTGGCCTTCGCCGACTTCACTCTGGCGATGATGGCGCTGTTCATGGTGCTCTGGATCGTCCAGCCCCAGGCGCGCTCCCAGAGCCCGAGCGCCGGGGAGCTGATGCTCAACCCGATGGTGGATGGCGGTGCCGGCGTGTTCGACGGCACCAGCCGGCTGCCGCTGGACCTGGAAGGCCGCCCGGCTTCCCTGGCCCCGCGCCGCGAGCCACCGAAGAAGTCCGAGGACTCCCCAGCACCCCGGGCCGAGGCTGCTCCTGCCGAACGCAAGGTGGCCGAAAGCCGCCCTGAAACCACGGCGGCGAAGGACAAGGAGGCATCCAGGTCGCCCCAGCTGTTCCGCACGGTGGAGGACCTGGAGCGCCTGGCGCAGATGATCCGCGACATGGCTGGCGAGGTGGATGCCCTGGCCAACCTGGAGGTGGACGTGGTGCCCCAGGGCCTGCGCATCCTCATCCACGACGACCAGCGCCGGGCCATGTTCGCCCGTGGCAGCGCACGGCTGGAGCCGCACTTCACCGGCCTGCTGCAGGCCCTGGCGAAGGTGTTGGCGGGGGTGGAGAACCGCCTGATCCTCAGCGGCCACACCGATGCGGTGCCCTATCGGCAGTCCGGCTACGACAACTGGAACCTGTCCGGCGACCGGGCCCTGCAGGCGCGCAATGCGCTGCTGGGCGGCGGGCTGCCAGCACAGCGGCTGCTGCAGGTCGCTGCCCAGGCCGACGTCATGCCAGTGCGGCCCGAGGCACCGGAGGATGGCGCCAACCGCCGCATCGAGATCCTGCTGCTGACCGAACACGCGGAGCGGCTCTATCGGGAGCTGTTCGGCGACAGCTATGCCCAGGCACGTGTCGGCGCCGGAGGTGTGCGCTATCAGGGGCCTGCCAGCCCCTCCACCGAAGTCATGGGGGGCGGGGTGGGCGAGTCCACCCGGTAGGGGCAGATGACCCGATGGGTCTCGATGCCATAGAAACAACCGGCCACGGGCAGCACATGGACACGTGCCCCGGGCTGGGTATGACGCAGCAGGGTGTAGGCCAGCTGGCCGTCCACCCCGTGTGTATCACCGGCCACGCCACCGTGCTCGACCTTCACTTCGATCGCCCCCAGCCAGTCCACTTCCACCCGCCCGGCCACCACCAGCACGCCGGTGCGGTCCTGCTTGATCGTCGAGTAGAAGCGCCCGTCGTGCAGCATCGAGGTGTGGGTGATCGGCATCACCCGGCCATCGGCCAGCACCGCCTCGCCCTGGACCTTGAAGCAGCCGGTGGCGGGCAGGTGGGGCTGGCGCTGCCAGGCGACCAGCCCGGTGCCGACGAGCAGGGCCAGTGCCACCAGCGGCACGCCCCGTAACAGGGTGCGGTCGAGACGCCGGATCATTGCAGGCACCTCCGCCACTGCTGGTCGGAGACCCGTCCCACCTGGTCCTGGTGGACCATCAGCCAGTTGGCGCGGCCGTCCGGCTGCAGGCAGATCACCTCATAGAAGTCGGCACTGCTGTACATCAGCAGGTCCGCCGGGCGACGTGCCACGCGCGCGAGCTGGTCGCGAAAGATCAGGGCATTGCGCTTGAGCTCCGCCAACTGCTGGGCGTTGTCCTCCACCAGGAGGATGTCCAGCTGGCCCAGGCGCAGCGTCTCCGTGGCCATCGCCCGCAACTCCGGCGGCTGGTACACCTGCACCGCACCGATCAGTGACAACCCCAGTACACCGGCGCCCAGTGCCACGGGCAGGCGTTGCCGCCAAAGGCGGAGCGCCGAGCGTGCATGCG
>NZ_JYFT01000004.1:0-48159 GCF_000931385.1 Pseudomonas sp. FeS53a | reverse complement strand
GGATTCTCCTCTCGATCCGTTCAGACGCGATCATCACTGCACCCGGCCCAACCTTGTGAATGCGAGCTCGAAGCTCTGGATACCGTTCGGGCTGTTCGAGTGAGTGTGGAGGGGCGGAGCACTATCTACGTTGCAGGCTCGCGGCCTAAGGGTGGGCACGGCTTCCTATCCCTCCCCCGATGATCAGTCGGGGACTATGCCCCTGGGGTGGGGCTGTAGTCGAGATACAAGGGTGGGCTTCAGCCCACCCTCAGCGTCACCCGCAGCAGCTGACCTCAGGCCTCTTCGAAGTGCAGCTCCGGCGGCTGGCGGCGGAAGCCGCCGGTGAGCCAGGCGAGGTAGATCACCCCCAGGGCCAGCCAGGAGAGGCCGAGGATGATCGCCAGGTGGTCGAGGCTGATCATCAGCCACAGGGTGGAGACCATGCCGATCAGCGGGCAGACCACGAACAGCAGCGCCTCGCGCGGGCCGCGCTGATCGCTGCGCAGCCAGTAGTGGAAGATCACCGACAGGTTCACCAGGCTGAAGGCCAGGAAGGCGCCGAAGTTGATGAAGGAGGTGGAGGTGGTCACGTCCATCTTCAGCGCCAGCAGGGCCACCACGCCGCACAGCACGATGCTGCCCACCGGGGTGCCGAAGCGCTCGCTGAGGCGGCCGAACAGGGACTGCGGCAGCACGCCGTCGCGGCCCATGGCGAACAGCAGGCGCGAGGCGCTGGCCTGGGCGGAGAGGCCCGAGGTGAACTGGCCGACGATCAGGCCGATGAGGAACACCGAGACGAACACATCGCCGCCGATGTTGCGGGCGATCTCGTAGGCCGCCGAGTCCGCGCTCTGGAACTCGATGGACGGGTGCGCCAGCTGCACGAAATAGGAGGTGGCGATGAAGATCAGCCCGCCGATCAGGGTGATCAGCAGGATCGCCCTGGGAATGGTCCGGCGCGGGTCGCGGGTCTCTTCAGTGAGGGTGCTCACCGCATCGAAGCCGAGGAAGGAGTAGCAGGCGATGGCCGCGCCGCTCATCACCAGCGGCAGGTTCAGGCCCTCACCGACGAAGGGCGCCAGGGACCACAGCGGCTTGCTCGCATCGCCCAGCACGTAGTGCACGCAGAGCGCGACGAAGGCCAGCAGCACCAGGAACTGCACCAGCATCAGCGCGCCGTTGACGGTCTTGGCCAGCTTCAGCCCGACCACGTTGATGGCCGTGGTGACGCCGATGAAGGCCAGCACCCAGAGCGCCTGGGGCACGTCGGGGAAGGCCGAGTGCAGGTAGGCCGCGCCGATCAGCCAGATGGCCATGGGCAGGAACAGGTAGTCCAGCAGTACCGCCCAGCCGGCGAGGAAGCCCAGCTTGGGGCTGATGGATTTGCGCACGTAGGTGTAGGCCGAGCCGGCCACCGGGAAGGCGGCGGCCATCCGCGCGTAGCTCAGCGCGGTGAACAGCATGGCCAGGGACGCGGCCACGTAGGCGGCGGGCACCAGGCCCTGGGTGACGTCGGCGAGGATGCCGAAGGTGCCGAGGACGATGATCGGGGTCATGTACGCGATGCCGAACAGCACCACGGACCCCAGCGACAGGGTGCGCTGAAGACGAGCCATTACTGCTACTCCGAATTGTTGGTTGTTATGGCAGAGCCGAAGTCGGCGAAGGTGGAGCGACCGCCTCGAACGGGCGGCCAAGCGGGCGCCCTGCAGGCGCCCGTCAATCGTGATTCAGGGGATCAGCCACTCGCGCAGGCCGCCCTCGTGCTCGACCAGCCGGCCGGGCAGGTGCAGGCGGCGTTCGTCGAGGTAGCGGTAGTCGCTGCGGGCGGCGGCGAGCTGGGCCAGGTCCAGTTCGATGACCTGCCGGCACGGCTCGCGCCCGGCTTCCAGCAGCAGGTGGCCGAAGGGATCGACCACGGCGCTGCCACCGGCGAACACCAGCCCGCCGTCGCCCTCGCCCACGCGGTTCACCATCACGGCGAAGGCCTGGTTCTCCATGGCGCGGCCCATGATCGCGGTGCGGTGGGTGGGGCCGTAGGGGTCCATGTTGCCGTTGGTGACGATGATCAGCTCGGCGCCGAGCTGGCCAAGGGCACGGGCGCTCTCGGGGAACTCGATGTCGAAGCAGATCAGCAGGCCCACGCGCACGCCCTTGTACAGGCAGGTGGCGTAGCGGTCGCCGGGGGTGAAGATGCCGCGGTCGGAGGCCCACAGGTGGGTCTTGCGGTACGTCAGGGCGATGCCTTCGGGGGTGATCAGCAGCGTGGTGTTGTAGTAGGTGCCGGCGTCGTTCTCGGCCACACCGATGGCCACGGCGACGTTGCGCTCGCGGGCGGCGCGCTGTACGGCCTGGACGGTGGGGCCATCCAGCGGTTCGGCGACGGCGGCAATGTTCTCGGCGGTGGGGAAGCCCATCAGGTGGGTCTCCGGGAACACCACCAGGTCGGTGTCGGCGGCGCAGGCGGCGATGGATTCCAGGGCAGCGGCGAGGTTGTGGGCGGTATCGCCGTCACGACCGGTGAGCTGGACGAGTTCGACCTTCATGGGCACTCCTGATTCTTGTCGTTGCGCGAGACCTGCTGGCGCAAAACGGTCAGAATGCGCGCTGCGTCGGTCCCGGTGTTCGCGCAGTATGGAACCCCCGGCGCCTTCGGTGAAATCACGCCCGCGTGGTAACCCATCAGGGGTAGAAGCATGACGTTGAGCCTGCAGGACATCGCCTGGCACCGCTCGGTCGGGCAACTGATCGAGTCGCTGGACGCCCCGGGTTTCTGGGTGGCGCTGGTGCGCACCCTCGGCCAGTACGTGCCCCACGACAGCTGGGTGGCGCTGCTGTTCAGCGAAGGCCGGCCCCTGGTGTTCGCCGAATGCCCGGGCGAGGACGGCGAGCCGGACCTGCTGTTCCAGGACTACCTGGACGGCCTCTACCTGCTGGACCCCTTCTACATCCACAGCCGCGAAAGCAACCGTGGCGGCCTGCTGCGCCTGGCCGACGTGGCGCCGGAATGCTTCGAGCAGACCGACTACTACCAGCGCTACCACCGCCTCAACGTGGTGACCGACGAACTGCAGTTCAACGTGCCGCTGGAGGGCGGGCGCACCCTGTGCCTGTCCCTCGGCTCGCGCCAGGCCTTCACCCCCGAGCAGATCGCCCTGTTGAGCCTGGTGGAACCCTGGGTGGTGGGGCTGATGCGCCAGCGCCTGGCCTTCGAGGCCGAACGCCTGGCCAGCACCCCGCAACCGGCGCCGAACTGGGAGGTGCAGCTGGAACAGGTGGGCCAGCAGGTGGAAAGCGCCCTCACCGCCCGCGAGCTGGAAGTCGCCCGGCTGATGCTCAGCGGCTGCTCCAGCAAGGAAGTGGCGCGCAAGCTGGCCATCTCGGCGGAGACGGTGAAGGTCCACCGCAAGCACATCTACGCCAAGCTCGGGATCAAGTCGCAGTCGGAGCTGTTCTCGCTGTTCCTCAAGGCGCAGCGGGGGTAGGCCACAGGGGCGAGGGAGCGCTGCGCGCTCCTTGGCGAATGAATTCGCCCCTACAGATACCGTGCCCCGTGGGAGTGAATTCATTCGCGATCAGGCCCGGTGCCCTCACCCTTTGCGGTTAAACCGCCCCCATATCCCCGCAACGGATTGATGCGGTTCGCCGAGCTCACCGCATCCTACGGGCCTGCTACGTCCGTAGGATGGGCTGAGCTATGCGAAGCCCATCGTTGCTGGAGGGCTGCGGATCGGTAGGGTGCCGTGCCATGTGGGTGTGACTTCATTCGCGTTCAAGGCCCGGCGCGCTCACCCTTTGCGGTTTAAACCGCTCCTACATCCCCGTAACGGATCGATGCGGTTCGCCGAGCTCACCGCATCCTGCGGGCCTGCTCCGTCCGCAGGATGGGCTGAGCTATGCGAAGCCCATCGTTGCTGGCGGGCTGCGGATCGGTAGGGTGCCGTGCCATGTGGATGCGACTTCATTCGCGACCAAGGCCCGGCGCCCTCACCTTTTTGCGGTTGAAACCGCTCCCACAGGGAGCGGGCAAGGCCCCCGCAGGATGGAATGAGCTCGGCGAATCCCATGCGGCTGGCCCGGGCTACGGGGCTTTAGCGGAGTTTTTCCAGCATCTGGTAGTACCACATGCCCACGGCGAGCATGGGGTTGCCGAACACGTCGCCCATGGGGACCTTGATGTGGGAGCAGCCGGCGAAGGTGTCGAAGCGCCCCAGGGTGCCGGTCATGGCCTCGGCCATGATCTCGCCCATGATGTGGGTGGTGGCCACGCCGTGGCCGGAGTAGCCCTGGCAGTACCAGACATTGGGCGAGAGCTTGCCCAGCTGCGGGATGCGGTTGATGACGATGCCCATGGCGCAGCTCCATTGGAACTCGATCTCCACGCCCTTGAGCCGGGGGAAGGTGCGCTCGATGGCCGGGCGCAGTTCCGCGGCGATGTCCCGCGAGTCGCGCCCGGAGTAGTTGGCGCCGCCGCCCAGCAGCAGGCGCTTGTCGGCGGTGAGGCGGTAGTAGTCGAGCACGAAGCGGCAGTCGTAGACGGCCAGGTCCTGCGGGTTGATCTGGTCGGCGACCTCGCCCAGCGGGCGGGTGGTGACGATGCCGCCCATGGCCGGGAAGATCATGCCCTTGAGCTTCTTGCGCTCCAGCTTGTGGTAGACGTCGCCGGCCAGCAGCACCTGCCCGGCATTGATCCGACCCTGGGCGGTGACCACCGCCGGGCGCGGCCCGTGGATGATCTCCAGCACCTCGGAGTGCTCGAAGATCATCGCCCCCAGGCTCTCGGCCGCGCGGGCCTCGCCCAGGCACAGGTTGAGCGGGTGCAGGTGCATGTTGCGGGTGTTCTTCAGCGCGCCCAGGTACAGGTCGCTCTCCAGGTGGCTGCGCATGCCGGCGGCATCCAGCAGGGTCACCTCCCCTTCCATGCCACGGGCCAGGGCTTCCTCGTAGGAGGCCTTCAGCTCGTCCATGTGCGCGGGCTTCATCGCCGCGTGCAGGTGACCGTGCTTGAGGTCGCACTGGATGCCGTAGCGGGCGACGCGCTGCTTGATGATCTCGTGGCCACGCCAGCGCAGGTTCCAGATGAAGTCATCCACCTCCTTGCCCAGGCGCTGGCGCATCTGCTTGCGCATGGCCTCGTCGCCGGAAAGGCTGCCGGTCACCTGGCCGCCGTTGCGGCCGGTGGCGCCCCAGCCGATCTTCTTGGCTTCCACCAGGGCCACCTTGAGCCCGCGCTCGGCCAGTTCGACGGCAGTGGCGACGCCGGTGAAACCGCCGCCGATGATGACCACGTCCGCTTCGACCGTGCCGGTCAGGGTGGGGTAGTCGGTCTCCTGGTTGAGGGTGGCGGTGTAGTAGGAGCGGCAGCGCTCGGCGCTGGCGGTGTTCTTCAGTGCAGCATTCATCGGGTCATTCCTTCAGTGCCCCTGTGGGGGCATCCAACGGGTGCAGGCCGCCCGGCGGCCCGCGCAAAAAAGGGTCAGGCCTGGTCCATGTACCAGCGCCAGTCCTGCTCGCTGACTTCGGCCATGAACTGGCGGTACTCGGCGCGCTTCACGGCCAGGTACACACCGAGGAAGGCCTCGCCGAACGCTTCGCGGGCCCAGGTGGACGCCTCCAGGGCGCGCAGGGCGGTGAGCCAGTCGGTGGGCAGGCGCTCGGTGGCCTGGGCATAGCCGTTGCCCTGGACCGGCTCGCCGGGGTCGATCTCGTCGCGCAGGCCGCGGTGGATGCCGGCGAGGATGGCGGCCGCCGCCAGGTAGGGGTTGGCGTCGGCGCCGCAGATGCGGTGCTCCACGTGCCGGCTGGCCGCCGGACCGCCCGGTACGCGCAGGCTCACGGTGCGGTTGTCCACACCCCAGGTGGGCGCCAGCGGGGCGTAGCTGTTGGCCTGGAAGCGGCGGTAGGAGTTGGCGTTGGGGCAGAACAGCAGCAGCGAATCCAGCAGCGAGTCGAGCATGCCGCCCACCGCCAGGCGCAGCAGCGGGGTGCCGGCCGGGTCTTCGCTGGCGAACAGGTTGCGGCCCTGCGCGTCGGCCAGGCTGACGTGCATGTGCATGCCGGTGCCGGCCAGGTGGTCGAAGGGCTTGGCCATGAAGCAGGCGCGCATGCCGTGGGCATTGGCCACGCCCTTGACCAGGCGCTTGTAGCGCACGGCCTGGTCCATGGCGGTGAGGGCGTCGCCGTGCTCCAGGGTGATCTCCACCTGGCCGGGGGCGTACTCGGAGATGGCGGTGCGCGCCGGGATGCCCTGGGCCTTGCAGGCGGCGTAGAGGTCGGCGAGGAACGGCTCGATCTGCTCCAGCTCGCGCAGGCCGTAAACCTGGGTGGTGCGCGGGCGGCGGCCGTCGGTGTCCAGCGCCGGTTGCGGGCGGCCCTGGGCGTCGTTCTTCTGGTCCAGCAGGTAGAACTCCAGTTCGCAGGCCATCACCGGGTGGTAGCCGTCGGCCTTGAGCTGGTCGATCACCTGCACCAGCAGGTGGCGCGGGTCGGCGATGGCCGCCGGCATGCCCTCTTCGGGGTGCATGCACACCTGCAACGCGGCGGTGGGCATGCGCCGCCAGGGCAGGCGCACCAGGCTGCCGGGCAGCGGGTAGGCGCGGCAGTCGATGTCGCCCACGTCCCAGACCAGGCCGGAGTCCTCCACGTCCTCGCCGTTGAGGGTGAGCCCCAGGATGGTGCTCGGCAGCGGCCGGCCGCTCTGGTAGACGGCGAGCAGCTCCTCGCGGTGCAGCAGCTTGCCGCGCGGCACGCCGTTGGCATCGAGGATGAACAGCTCGAAGGTGTCGATGTCCGGGTTCTGGTCCAGGAAGTCCTGGGCTTCCTGCGCTCTGGCGAATGTCATGTGGCTCCCTCTGCGCCCTGTGGCGCGCGAAATGGTCCCGTCCCTGGCCATGCAAAGGCTGTGCAGGCGGGCAAGGTCAACGATAGTCACGGTGCGGCGCGTGGGCCGCGATCAGACAGGTGCGCTATCCGGCGGGCGCGCGTGGCGGCAGTGCCAGAGCGCCCAGAAGGCCAGTTCGAGAGGGAGGGAGACGCGGGTCAGGGCCGGCCACCGGCGGCACCGCCAGCGCACGCTGCCCAGGTGGGGCGGCGTGTGCGATACGGGGGCGGTTGTGCGGGTCGAACCCATCGGGAAGGTGCCGAAAACAAGGATGCCCCGGAGACTCGCACGCCCCCATGGGTGCTTAAAATCCAGTTTTTCCTATCTTTGGTTCAGGCGGCGCTAAACAAATTACCGCCCGTGGGGGCGGGCTCGACCGCGAAGTGCCCGAGCGCCGGGCCTCCGCGAATGGCTCCGCCCCCGCACGCCTCAGGCGTCGTCCTGGGCGCCCTGCATGGCCTCGTAGACGGCCACGGCCTCGATGCCCAGCTCTTCGGCCAGCTCCAGCACGCGCGGCAGGTCCTGGGTGTAGACCAGCACGGCCTGCAGCACGCCCTCTTCCATCGGGTCGCTGAAGCCCACCAGCACGTAGCCGCCCTTCTCCGGGTAAAGGGCGCTGAGCTGCACCTGGATGCTGCGCACGGCGCGCAGCGGCTCGACCTTCTTCAGCTGCTTGGGCTGGATGTTGAAGGTCACGCTCGGGCCGAAGGAGGCAATGATCTGGCTCAGCAGCTCCGGGTAGTCGTCCGCGTGGAACAGCACGGTCTCCGGCAGGCTGCCCACCACCACCCACTCGCCGAGGGGGATGGTGAAGGTGTCGTCGTAGTTGATGTCGGGGTTGGCCGCGAGGAAGGCTTCCGGGTCGGCATAGGCCTGGGCCGCTTCGTCGGCGATCTGCTCGATCTCTTGCTCGGTCATGCAACCCGAGCTGATTTTGGTGATGAGTTCGACGAGCTGCGCTTTCATGGCAAGGAAGTCCTGGGGTGGATAACGAGGCGTGAAGGATATAGGCAAGCCGCCGCGCCGTCAGCCGAACCGGCCCTCGCGCTGCAGGCGCCGGGCGATGGCGAGGAAGGCCCGCGCCGCCGGGCTGGCGGCGGCCTCGTCCAGCAATGCCAGGCCGACCTCACGCCGCACCGGCGGCGCCAGGGGGCGGGCCACGTAGCCCGCCGGACGCCCGGCATCAGCAGCCGGCAGCGCCAGCTCGGCCACCAGCGTGATACCCAGGCCCGCCTCCACCTGGGCCAGGGTGCTGAGCAACTGGCCGGTGCGGTAGCGGATGCGCGGGCTCAACCGGGCGGCGGCGAACACACCGGACACCAGCGGCGCCGAACCGGCGGCGGTGAGGATGAAGGGGTCGTCGCAGAGGGCCGCCAACGGCAGCGCCGCCTGTTCGGCCAGCGGGTGGCCACGGGGCACCACCGCCACCAGTTGATCCTCCACCAGGGGCAGGGTGTCGAAGCGGTTCTCCGGCAGCACCACGAAGCCGATCTCCACCCGCCAGTCCAGCAGCCAATCCAGCACCTGCTGGTCGGTGCCCTCCTCCACATACACCTCGATGCCCGGGTGCGCCTCGGCGAAGGCCGCGAGCAGCGGCGGCAGCAGGCGCAGGGACGAGGTGGGCCCGAACGAGCCGATGCGCAAGGTGCCGCGCCGCAGCCCGCGCGCAGCCGCTGCCTGCTGGGCCATGCCCTCGGCCAGCCCGAGGATCTGCCGGGCCTGCACCAGCAGGTCGCGGCCGATGTCGGTCAGCTCCACCCCGGCCGGATCGCGCCGCACCAGGCTCACACCCAGCTCCTGCTCCAGGGCGCGAATGGCATGGGAAACCGCCGACTGGCTGATGGACAGGCGCAGCGCCGCCGCCGTGAAACCGCGCAGTTCGGCCACCAGGGCGAAGATTTCCAGCTGGGTGAAGGTCATGGGCACCTCATGAGGGTTTGCTCATTTTACGATGAGCCTCGATCAGCAAAATGATATCGACACCCTCCCCGCCGGTCTCCTCCATGACAACCCCATCCCTCGCCCTCGAAGGCCCAGCCCGTCCGCTCATCTACGCCAAGCTCACCACCGTCGCCCTGCTCTGGGGCGGCACCTTCATCGCCGGGCGCCTGGCGGCCCAGGCCCTGCCGCCGCTGGTGGCCGCCTGTGGGCGTTTCGCCGTGGCGGCGGCCCTGCTGCTGGTGCTGGTCTGGCGCCTGGAAGGCGGGCTGCCGCGCCTGGATCGCCGCCAGGTGCTGGTCACGGCCTTGCTGGGGCTGACCGGCATCGTCCTTTACAACCTGTTCTTCCTCGGTCCCTGGCGCGCATTCCCGCCGGGCGCGCTGCGCTGTTCGTCGCGCTCAACCCCATCGTCACCGCGCTGGCGCTGGCCCTGCTGTTTGGTGAGCGACTGGGCCGGCTGCGCTGGCTGGGGATCGTCATCGCCCTGGCCGGCGCCGTGGTGGTCATCTCCCGGGGCGAGCCCGGCGCCGCCCTGCATGACCTGGGCAGCGCCCTCGGCAGCGGTGAGCTGATGATGTTCGGCGCCGTGTGCAGCTGGGCGGCCTACACCCTGCTGGGGCGCTTCGCCCTGCGCGGGCTGAGCCCGTTGGCGGCGACCACCTACGCCACGCTCTGGGGCCTGGCGGTGCTGCTGGTGGGCGCGGCGGCGCAACGGCCGCAGGTGGACACCCGGGCGCTGGGCTGGTCGCTGGCCGCCGCCCTCCTCTACCTCGGCGCGCTGGGCACGGTGGTGGGGTTCGTCTGGTACTACGAGGGCGTGCGCAGCATCGGCCCGGCCCGTACCGCCGTGTTCAACAACCTCGTACCGGTGTTCGGCATGCTGCTGGCGGCCGGGCTGCTGGACGAGCCCATCCTCGGCTCGATGCTGCTCGGCGGCGCGCTGGTGATCGCGGGGGTGAGCCTGACCAATCGGATGCCCCGGCCATAGCCGATGGAGCCTGGCCGGAGAGCACGAAACCAGGCTCGGTGAATACGCCCTGCCGCACCGTCCCCCGCAAGCAGCGGTGAGAAAACGCCCCCACGAAAAAGCCCGTCACAAGGACGGGCTCTTTCACCACCAACCGGCTCAGGCGCGGAGCTTGCCGGTCCAGTCCATCAGGCTGCGCCACAGGCACACGCCCACGAAGTAGGCCGAGGACAGGCCCCACAGCACCAGCATCATCGGCTTCATGCCCGGGTACTGGATGACCAGGAACATGCTGCTCAGCATCCACACGAAGGTCACGGTGATGTTCAGCGGCATCAGGCGCTTCACCCGGAAGGGGTGCAGGAACTTCAGCTTGGTCAGGGTCAGCGCGGCCAGCACGCAGATGATGCCGAAGCTCACCACCGGCGGCAGGTCCAGCAGGTAGAGGTACAGCGCCACCACGTTCCAGGCGGCGGGGAAGCCGACGAAGTAGTTGTCGCTGCTCTTCATGTTCAGGTTGCAGAAGCAGAACAGCGACGACACCAGGATCAGGCTCACCGTGGGCAGCACCGTGTAGTCCGGCAGCGGCACGTAGCGGTAGATGAAGATGGCGGGGATGAACACGTAGGTGAGGTAGTCGATCACCAGGTCCAGCGTCGAACCGTCGAAGTTCGGCAGCATGGTGCTGGTCTGGACCTTGCGCGCGAAACTGCCGTCCAGGCCGTCCACCAGCAACGCCGCGCCGAGCCACAGCAGGCAGTCGCGGGGGTGGTTGTCGAAGAGTGCCAGGATGGCCATCAGGGCCAGCACCACACCGGTGGCAGTGACGCCGTGGGCCGACCAGGCCTTGGCTTTATTGACCGCGTTGATTTGAGTGGACACGTTCGTCTCTATTCCGCTGAGTGGTGACGATGTTGGGTAGACAACAGGTTTTTCCTACACGTTCATCGATCGAGTCCGAGCGACGACGGGCACAATGCCGAAGATTCTACTCGTTGCGCCAGTCATTCGATGCAGCTTCCTTCACGTTGGGCACGCTCCGCCGCCCAGCGGCTTGCCCCTGTGCCGCCGCAGCGCCCCGGCCAGAGGCCCGGCAGGCGCCTGACCGACCGTCGGCCCGCTGCGGCTTGCATCCCCGCCCACCCCGCTGCACCCTAGCGCGCCGAAACCCGACGCCCGTCCCATGAGCCAGCCCCTCGACCCGACCCGTTGCCCGCTCTGCGGCCAGCCCAACCAGTGCAGCCTCGCCCGTGGCGACGCCCAGCCGTGCTGGTGCTWCAGCGTCGAGATCGACCCCGAGGCCCTGCGCCAGGTGCCGCTGGAGGCGCGCGACCGCGCCTGCCTGTGCCCCCGCTGCGCCCGCCTGCGCGCCGACGACGAGCCGGCCTGATGCGCCTCGACCGCCTGCTGGGCAACCTCCCCGACCTCAACCGCCAGGACGCCCGCCTCGCCCTGGCCGCCGGCCGCGTGCAGGTCAACGGCGCCCCCGAGCGCGACGCCCGGCGCGAAGTGCGCGTGTTCGACCGCGTCACCCTCGACGCCCGCGAGATCCAGCCCGGCAAGCCCGCCCGCTACTTCATGCTGCACAAGCCGGCCGGCTGGGTGAGCGCCACCTGCCACGACGAACACCCCACCGTGCTCGACCTGCTGGACGAGCCCGACAAGCACGAACTGCACCTGGGCGGCCGCCTCGACCTCACCACCACCGGGCTGCTGCTGATCACCAACGACGGCCTCTGGTCGCGCCGTGTGACCCAGCCCGAAACCAAGCAGCCCAAGGTCTACCGCGTGGAGACCGAAGACGAGATCGACCCCGCCTGCATCGCCGCCTTCGCCGCCGGCCTCTACTTCGCCTACGAAGACCTCGTCACCCGCCCCGCCCAGCTGGAAATCCTCGCCCCGCGCCAGGCCCGCCTCACCCTGCACGAAGGGCGCTACCACCAGGTCAAGCGCATGTTCGGCCACTTCAGCAACAAGGTCGTCGGCCTGCACCGCGAGCGCATGGGCGACCTGCCGCTGGACCCGGCCCTGGGCCCCGGCCAGTACCGCGCCCTCACGCCGGACGAGATCGCCCTGTTCTGAGGCCCGACCAGCGGCCGCCCGATCTCCCGAACCTTTCGCCCCCGGCCCCACTCACAGCAACGTGGCCAGGCAGCCGACCAACTGCAGGTTTTTTTTCGGCCAGAGGCTTGCGGGCGGAAAACGCGGCTGCTTAACTCCCAACCCAAGGTCAGAGTGTGACCAATGAGTCACAACAACCTTCCAAGCGACCCGCTGTACCGGCGCACGCGCCCTGCCCTGTTCCACCTGCCTGGTCAAAGGACCCACTCCAACGCCCCTCAGCGGCGCTGGAACGGCCACCCTTTTTCGCTGTAAATCATTGAAAAATAAATAATTCTAAAATCCTCGCCTGACATTCCCCTGTCATCTCCAGGCGTTTATCTGACTGCCATGCGCCGCGAACGATGCCCCCATCGCCCGCTCGTCCAACCTGCGCCCGGAGGAAACGACATGAGGCCTCAAACCCAAGTCGTCACAGTCAACAGGAAGTACAAGGTTCACACGGAGTTCTACGCCAACCCGCAGGCCAGCCGGACCATCATCCTGGTCAACGGCTCCCTCGCCACCACGGCCTCGTTCGCGCAGACGATCAAGTACCTGCACCCGCAGTTCAACGTCGTGCTCTACGACCAGCCCTACGCCGGCCAGTCCAAGCCCCACAACGACCACGGCAGCCCCGTCACCAAGGAAGCCGAGGCCGAGATCCTCCTCGCGCTCATCGAGCACCACCAGGTGGACTACGTCTCCTCCTTCTCCTGGGGCGGCGTCGCCACCCTGCTCGCCCTGTCGCAGAACCCGGCGCGCATCCGCAAGGCGGTGATCAACTCCTTCTCGCCGGTGCTCAACGAACCGATGCTCGACTACCTGCGCAACGGCATGACCCACCTCCAGGCCCTGGACCGGGAGAACGTCGCGCAACTGGTCAACGCCACCATCGGCCGCTACCTGCCGGCCCTGTTCAAGCGCTTCAACCACAAGCACGTCGCCAGCCTCGACGACCACGAATACCTGCAGATGCACTTCCACATCCGCCAGGTGCTCAACCTCGACGCCCACTGCTACGTCGACTGCCTGCAAGCCGTGGACATCCCCCTGCTGTTCATCAACGGCGAGCACGACCTCTACACCTCCCCCGAGGACGCCCGCGGCTTCGCCCGCCACGTGCGCGACTGCCAGTTCGCCACCATCCGCAACGCCGGCCACTTCATCGACCTGGAGCACAAGGCCGGCTGGCAGCAGACCCAGGACGTCCTGCTGGGCTTCCTCAACGCCCCCACCCGCAGCCAGCAGCCCCGCGTCCTCCACGGCCTGGGCCCGCAGGCCATGGCCGTATGACGCGCACACCCGGCCGCCAGCGCCCG
This sequence comes from Pseudomonas sp. FeS53a, assembly GCF_000931385.1. Classification (NCBI taxonomy): domain Bacteria; kingdom Pseudomonadati; phylum Pseudomonadota; class Gammaproteobacteria; order Pseudomonadales; family Pseudomonadaceae; genus Pseudomonas; species Pseudomonas sp. FeS53a. The sequence continues at coordinate 34,967 of NZ_JYFT01000004.1, read as the reverse complement.
ACGCAGGCGGCCGGCAAGGTGCGTTTCATCACGGAAGGTTCAGGGGCGGGGCTTCATTTCGGCCACGACTTCTGGTAAAAAGTCGGCCTCGCAAGCGGGCGTCGTATAATGGCATTACCTGAGCTTCCCAAGCTCATGACGAGGGTTCGATTCCCTTCGCCCGCTCCAGAAATCAAAAAGCTAAGCCCCTGAATAACCTCGGTTTTCAAGGGCTTAGTCGTTTCTGGGGGTTGGGAAGTGTGAAAGAACTCAGCAAATCCCGCCGCCACTCCAGCCATCGATGCAAGCGCCATTGAATCGAGGTGTGCCCAAGATGCCGAGTCTCATTACCTGCGATGAAACGTCAGTGCATTCACGTATTCGTCTAACACCGCTATGCCCTGCAGATACCGCAGATCTCGTGAGGTTGTATACCGACCCTGTGGTGCGCGCTTACTTGGGAGGCCCGCTCAGCAAAGAGGCGGCAGTGAAGAGGGCGGAACTTGAGGTAGGTGCTCACAGAGAAGCCCCTTTATGGGTCATCCGAACCCAGCGAGCTGGGCAGTTCGCTGGCGTTGTTTCGTTCGACCAGCATCATGATGGCGTTGATATTGAGGTGAGTTACGAACTGCTCCCGGAGCACTTCGGCAAGGGATACGCCACCGAGGCGTTAACCCTCGCGCTGCACTACGGGAAAAACGTGATGGGACTTAGAAGAGTGATTGCCGAAACGCAGAGCAGAAATCTCGCCTCCATACGCTTGCTCAAGAGAATCGGGATGACCCTTGAGCGTGAGCTGACGCGTTTCAATGAGCCTCAAAGCATCTACGCAATCACCTGGTGATGACAGACCGTCACGTCCTTCCTCGCAAATGCCAGCTGGCTCGCCCTGAAAAGCCCGGATCGACTGGCGGTGGTAGGTGCTGCCATCAAGAGCCAAGCCCCTGAACCCCATACTTCCAGGGGCTTGGTCGTTTCCAGGGCTTGCAAGTGTCGGCGTCACCCGCCCTCCCCTGCCTACGGATCGGGCTCCCGCTCCAGCATCTGCTGGGTCAGCAGCGCCACGTTGACCATCACGTACTTGCCCACCTTGCGGGACGGTAGGTAGCCGTTGCGAATCCAGCCCCACACCACGTCGTGTTCGTCGCCCATGCGAATCCAGTTGGCGAACTGGCGCCATGGCATCAGCGGTGGCGGCGCCAGGAAGTCATCACGGTCCATGGCCTAGCTATCCTTCACGGATTCTGAACGGTGGCGTGTCCAGAAGTCGGCACGGGCGCGGTGGAGCGCGGCGCGCAGGCCGTAGTACAGGGCGTTGTCCCCCAGTTTGTTGAGGCAACTGACCTGCAGGTCGTCCACGAAGCCGGCGACGTGGAACAGCAGCACCAGCTGGCGAAACCTCATGGCAGCCGCGTTGGGATCGCGGTGCAGGTCGAAGCGGATGATCCGGAGCAGTCGGAACAGCAAGCTGGTAGCAGCGCGGTAAGGGCTCCGGGCTTTACGGCATGACATAAGAACAAGGTAGTTTTCTTCCATCTCCCTGGCCTTTGTTGCACTATGTTGGTCTTTATTGGGAAATGATGATTTGCATTTAATGCAAATCACATAATGCAAGAATATCCACCGTTGCAGATAGTTAGTAGCACTATTTGCTAATTACTAAGAACAAATTGGAATGATCAGAGAGCGGCTTATAGCCATATGGGACGCGAAGAGCTTCACAGCCAAGAAGCTGCAGGAGCTGAGCGGTATCGACCGCGAGAAGTGGTACGCCCTACGAAATGGAAAGCGCCGTGCGAACGAAGACGACATCGAAGCAATGGCCAACATCACGCCGGAGTACGCGCTGTGGCTTGTGAGCGGAAAGATCGCTCCCGAGTGCGGCCAGACCAGCCCCGAGTACGACCAGGCGAATGCCACGGATACCGAATAGGCCCTCTATATAGAAGCGGCCCGCCAGTCCCCTCGGCGAGCCGCCCGTAACACCCAGCCCTCAACCCGCACCATCACGGAGGAAACGTCAGCTCCTCCACGGTGAGCATCCCACCCGATGCCCTCACCGCCAGCTTCACCGCCCCTCCAGAACCCTCCAGCACCTCCAAAGGCGAATTGAGAATATGAGAGAGCGAATCGTCGCGATACTTGAGCATAAGAAGCTCACGGCCAAGAAGCTGGAAGAGCTGAGCGGTGTCGACCGCGAGAAGTGGTATGCGCTCAGAAAGGGCGGAAGGAGGGTCAACGAGGACGACATCAAGGTCATCGTCGAACTGGCCCCGGAGTACGCGCTGTGGCTCGTGAGCGGAAAGATCGCTCCCGAGTGCGGCCAGACCAGCCCGGAGTACGGCCGGGCTAATGCTACGGATACCGAATAGGCTCTCTATATATAGAAACGGCCCGCCAGTTCCCCGGCGAGCCGCTCGTAACACCCAGCCCTCCCCCCAGCATCACGGAGGAAACGTCAGCTCCTCCACGATGAGCATCCCACCCGGTGCCCTCACCGCCAGCTTCACCGCCCCCTCCAGAACCTCCAGCACTTCCACCTCGATCCCCTGGGTCAGCAGCAACCGCATCACCCGCTCGTCCGGCTCCCCATCAAGGATGTTGATCGACACCACATCGCCCGCACGGCAGACACCTTCATGTAATTGCATGTGTGACACACCTCACATTTTCACGAGGTGAAGAACAGCACAGGGGCCGGGTTCGCGCGAGGGTGGCCAGATGGATTCAGACGTCTCCTAGGAAACTTCGGCATCCCAGCTACCCCTGCATGCGTAGGTCCCCTACCAACGGGCATGGGCACCGGCGTTGATAACGGCGCCCTGGCTGAATAGGATTCAGCGGCTTGCCGATCAAAGGAGTGATGGCCATGAAAGCCGACTGGGACGACGCCCCCCGCCATGTAAGACGGAACGGGAAAAACGCATGGGTTCGCTGGCTGGTGCCAGGGCTCGCAGGCTGTGCCCTGGTGTTTGGCTTGCTCAACCTGGCAGGCACCCACTTCGCCTTCCCCCGCTTCAATGATCAACCCGCCGAACCGCCAGCGGAATACGTGCATACCGATCCATACGGCAACGGGGCTGAACGGCAACCGCAAACCGCCACCGCCGAAGAGCAGTTCTGGGCCGATCAACGCCGCAAGGAAGAACAGCGCCGGGCACAGGCCCAAGCCCAGCAGCGGCAGACCGACTTCAACGACCACAACTACACGCCCCGGCAGCCCGACAACGTGGTGAGCATGGAAGGCGTACGGCAGTCGCTCGCCTATCAGCAGCCCAACCAGCAAACGACCACCCGCCGCCGATCCATTGAGAAGGACGGCCAGATGGTCAGGAAATGGGACGGCGGCGGCAGCTACTACGCAACCTGGACCATCGTGAACAACTACATCGACAACGGCAGCGTGTGCGACAACCACAAGCGCGGCTCGATCGATTACCGGGAGTGCCGCAAAGGCGCGAAGCAGTTTTTCAAAGCCGAGTGCAGGGGCTGGGGAGAGCGCTTGCAGCAGGACCGTGAGCCGAGCAGCGAGCTTATGAAGCAGCGCTACTGCTCCGCCGCCAGCAGCTTTAGCCTGATGATGTAGCGCCTACAGACGTACCTGAATGGCGTTGGAAATCACGGCTCTTGGATAGCTTCGACCGTCACGTTTCACTTAACTCTCTCTCCGGCCGCCAGTGCTTTTCGACAGCCCAAAGTGGCTCGCTCCCTTGAAGCAGTTTGAAAGCCGCTACGTAGGCGTCGTAAGTCGGTTTGTCGAAGTCTGTCCAAGACTCACCGAAGCGTCGTGCGGCGTTCAGCGCAGCCCGAAATTCGGCAAGGGAGGCATCGTTTCGACGCTGATGGCTATAGGTGACGAGAGCCCTGATCAGCACGCGATCAATCGGCGGATGCAAAGCCCTGACACTCGGGTCGTCATGGTGCCCTGCACACACCAATTTCGACTTCAGGTAGATGTTGACCAGCTTCTGGGCACGCCCATACGTGCATTCCAACGATGTGACCCGTGCTGCCTCGCAAACGGCTTCGATACGCTGGTGAATAAACGCATCTACTTCGTCCGGAGGTGGTAGGTCAGTCGGACTAGAGATGCGATCAAGCCCGGCACTCTCTATCAGCCTCTTCGCCACGGCAACGGTGTAGCCCTTTCCACGCCGCGCATACGCTCGCCCAGCTGCCCATACGGCGAATCGGTGCTTGTGCTCGTCAATTCCGTAATTCAAAGACGTGCCTCGATGAGGTTCTGAAAGAAGCGCATCCTAACGCCACCCCCATACATGATGCACCGCTCCCCAGGCACCMCCTTGCCGCCCCCCGGCACACACCTGCCGCCCTCCTCCACCCGCACGCACCTGCAAGCCGCGCCATCCGGCGYCTGCAGGGCTCGGCATGGAACCTGCTAATAACGGGCCTAGCCCAACCTGAAGGAGCAGAACCATGAGGATCGATACCCAGTTGATGCAGGGGGCCGGCGCCTCCAGCACGCAGAAAACCGGCCGGGGTGCGGCGCAGGGCACGGGGGATTTCGCCGGGGACTATGCCGCCGCGCGGGCCGGCGAGAAGGCGGGGCAGCCGCCCAAGGCCGACTTCAGCCACATGAACCGTGGCGAGCTGATGGAGTGGATCAACGCCCAGGTCAAGGCGACGGGCACGCTGGATGGCACCGAGTCGCTGGTGTCCATGACCCTCAACGGTGTGTCGGCAGTGGATGGCAGCGCCGACAACAGCCGCAGCTTCGATTACCTGAAGCTGCTGCGCGACGGCATCGACGGGGCGCAGCAGCGCAACGACATGAAGGAAGCCGAGCGCCTGCGCTCCACCCTGGACCTGCTCGGCCGCTACCAGGAAGACGGCGCCTCCAACAGCCACTGGCAGGCGTAACGCCGACCACCCCAGGGGAACCGCCGCCCCTGGGCGGCGGCCCGCAGCACCCTGAGATCGGTGCGACGCCGTTGGTATCCGCCCCCGTGTTTGGCGCGATAATGCGCCGCTGAACACACAGGTGCCTTCCATGAACCAGCGAGCTACGGACTCGACCGCCGCGATGCGGAGCAAACCGGCCGACGCCCTCATTCTCATTGCCGAAGACGAAGTGGAGATTGCCGAGATCCTCGCGGCCTACCTCCAGCGCAGCGGCTTGCGCACCGTCCACGCCAGAGACGGCCAGGACGCACTGGCCCGGCACCACAGCCAGAAGCCCGACCTGGTGCTGCTGGACGTGCAGATGCCGCTGCTGGACGGCTGGCAGGTGCTCAGCGAGATCCGCCATCGCGGCGACACCCCGGTGATCCTGCTCACCGCACTGGACCAGGACATCGACAAGCTGACCGGGCTGCGCATCGGCGCGGACGACTACGTGGTCAAGCCCTTCAACCCGGCAGAAGTGGTGGCGCGGGTGCAGGCCGTGCTGCGGCGGGCGAAGGCCACCCGCGCCGAGGGCTCGCGGGTGCTCAGCGCCGGCGCCTTCCGTATCGACCTAGACAACCACGAAGCGAGCGTGGAGTGCGCCGGCCGGCGGCACCTGCTGGACCTCACCCTCACCGAGTTCAAGCTGCTCACCAGCCTGATGCGCACACCCCGGCGGGTGTTCAGCCGTGGCGAACTGCTGGAGGCCTGCCTGCCCGAGGGCGACACCCAGGAGCGCACGGTGGACAGCCACATCAGCAAGCTGCGCAAGAAGCTGGAGCTGCTGGGCATCCAGGGCGTCCCCACCAGCGTGCGCGGCGTCGGCTACCGCTTCGGTGGCGAAGCATGAGCCGCATCCCGGGCCTGCGCCGACAGATCATCCTGTCCCTGTGCACCATGGCGCTGGGCATCATGCTCATCTCCATCGTCGGCACCTACGCCTTCTATGCCGTGCTCGACGCCTACGAGCCCGGCAGCATCTCGGATACCTGGCTGCCCACGCGCGTCGAGCTGGCCTGGGTGCTGGCCACCATCCTCGCGGCGCTGGTGATCGCCGGCTACGTGGCCTTCCAGCTCTCCCGGCGCATCCTCACCCCGCTGAACTCGGTGGCCCACAGCCTGCGGGAGGTGGCCCAGGGCAACCTGCAGGCCCGCGCCGCGCTGGACGAACACGCCATGGGGGAAACCGCCCAACTGGTGCACGACTTCAACACCATGGCCGAACGCCTGGAGGGCATGACCCGCGAGCAGCAGTTCTGGAACGCCGCCGTGGCCCACGAGCTGCGAACCCCGGTCACCATCCTCCGCGGGCGCCTGCAAGGGCTGACCGAGGGCGTCTTCACCCCCAGCAACGAGATGTTCGAAGGGCTGCTGCGCCAGGTGGAAGGGCTTGGCCGGCTCATCGAAGACCTGCGCGTGGTGAGCCTCAATGACAGCGGCCACCTGGAGATGGAGCTGGCCCCGACCGACCTGGCGCAGGAGGTCACCAGCATCGCCCAGGCCTTCACCTCCAGCCTGGAGGCCAAGGGCTTCGTGCTGCAGCTGGAGGTGCCCGCCCGGGCCCAGGTGGAGTGTGATGCCTTCCGCATCCGCCAGGCGCTGTTGGCCCTGCTGGAGAACGCCCTGAAGTACGCCGAACCGGGCGCGCTGAAGATCCACGCCCACATCGAGGACGGCACCTGCCGGGTGAGCGTCGAGGACAGCGGCCCGGGCCTGCCGGCCGAAACTGCCGCGCTGGTGTTCGAGGCCTTCCGCCGGGGCGACCCCTCCCGCTCGCGGAAGAGCGGCGGCAGCGGCCTTGGCCTGTCCGTGGTCCGGGCCATCGTCGAAGCCCACGGCGGCCACGCCACCTGCCACCCCTCATCGCTCGGCGGCACCGCCTTCAGCCTCAGCTGGCCGGTGCGGGGTGGCGTGACCGGCTGACGCCGGCGCCGCCCCTCCACGCGCCAATCCCCCCTCAGCCGCCCCCGGCGAAAGCGCTCACCAGGGACACCGGCGCGTCCCCGTCCTGCGCGTTCAAGCCACCGCCCAGGGCCTTGTAGAGGGCCACGGCGTTGCTGGTCTTCTCCCGGCGCAGCTCCAGCAGTGCCTGGCGCGCGGCATACAGCTGGCGCTGGGCATCGAGCAATTCCAGCCGGCCATCGAGCCCGGCGCGGTAGCGCTGTCCAGAGAGGTACAGCCGGCGCTCGGCGGCGCTGACGGCCTGCAGCTGAGCGTCGATCTGCCGGTCGAAGGTGGCCGTGCCCGCCAGGGCGTCCGCCACCTCGCGGAAGGCGATCTGGATGGCCCGCTCGTACTGCGCCACCGCCTCGGACTTGCGCACCTTGGCCAGGCGCAGTTCCGCCCGCAAGCGCCCGCCCTGGAACAGCGGCACCGTCAGTTGCGGGGCGAAGCGCCAGACCTGCCGGGACGGGTCGAACAACCCGTCCAGCGAGGTGCTGGCATAACCGAAGGAGGCGGTCAGGGAGATCTGCGGGAAGAACGCCGCCCGCGCCGCGCCGACGTCCGCGTTCGCCGCTTCCAGCACCTGCTCGGCCTGGCGCAGGTCGGGGCGGGCCAGCAGCAGCTCCGACGGCAACCCTGCCGGCAGGCGGCCAAGCAACGGCTGCTGCGCCAGGGACAGGGCCGGCGGCAGGTCTGCCGGCAGTTCGCCGCCTACCAACAGCTGCAGCGCGTTGTCAGCCTGGGCGCGGGCGCGTCGGCGCGCCTCCAGATCGGCCTGGGCGCTGGCCACCTGGCCTTCGGCCTGGGCCACGTCCAGCGCGCTGTTCTGGTCGGCCTGTTTCAGCAGGCGCGCCAGGGCCAGGGATTGCTCCCAGTCCGCCAGGGTCTGCTCGGCCAGCTGCTGCTGCTCGGCGGCCAGTTGCTGGGCGAAGTAGGCATCGGCCACCGCCCCCACCAGCGCCACCTGCGCGGCGTCACGCCCCTCTTCGCTGGCGAAGTAGCGCGCCAGCGCAGCATCGGAGAGCGCCCGCACGCGGCCGAACAGGTCCAGCTCGAACGCGCTGACGCCCAGGTTCACCCCCACCTGCTTGCTCACCGTGCGGCTGGAGCGCTCGCTGGAGTCGGCCGCCAGGGCCCGCTCGCGGGTCTGGTTGGCCTCCAGCGCCACCGAAGGCAGGCGCGCGGAAGACTGGATGCGGAACATCGCCTGGGTCGCCTCCACATTGAGGGCCGCCAGGCGCAGGTCGCGGTTCTGCTCCAGCGCCTGCTCGATCAGGCGTTGCAGGCGCGGGTCGCCGAACATGCGGCGCCAGCCCGGCAGCGGCGCGGCCGCGACGGACGGAGCGCCCGCCAGCTGCGGGAACTGCGCCGGCACCGGCGGTGCGGGCCGCTCCAGGGGCGGCACCAGGGAACAGGCGCCAAGGCTCGCGGCCAGGGCCAGCGGGATCAACAGGCGCATGTCAGGCCTCCTCGCGCGGGGATTGGGGAGCGGTGCGTCGGGCCCGCCGGGCGCCGAGGCGCTCCTGCAGGCCGATGACGAACACGAAGAACGCCGGCACGAAGCACACCGCCAGCAGCGTGCCGCTGAGCATGCCGCCGAACACCCCGGTGCCGATGGCGTGCTGGGTCTCGGCACTGGCGCCGGAGGCGAGCATCAGCGGCACCACGCCGAGGGTGAAGGCCAGCGAGGTCATCAGGATCGGCCGCAGGCGCAGGCGCGCCGCCATCACCGCCGCCTCCGCCAGGCTGCGGCCTTCGGCGTGCAGCTGGCGGGCGAACTCGACGATGAGGATCGCGTTCTTCGCCGAGAGGCCGATGATGGTGATCATCCCCACCTTGAAGAACACGTCGTTGGGCAGGCCGCGCAGCATCACCGCCGCCACCGCGCCCAGCAGGCCCAGCGGCACCACCAGCATCACCGACAGCGGGATGGACCAGCTCTCGTACAACGCCGCCAGCACCAGGAACACCACCAGCGCGGAGAGCAGCATCAGCAGCGGCGCCTGGGCCGCCGACTGACGCTCCTGCAGGGACTGCCCGGTCCAGGCCACGGCGAAGCCCGCCGGCAGCTGCGCCACCAGCCGCTCCATCTCGGCCATGGCGTCGCCGCTGGACACGCCCGGCGCGGGGCCGCCGGCGATGCGCACCGCCGGGAACCCCTGGAAGCGCATCATCTGCTGCGGCGACTCGGTCCAGATCGGCGTCACCACCTCGCGCAGCGGCACCATGCCGCCGGCGGCGTTGCGCACCCGCAGGCCGAGCACGTCGTCCAGCTGCATGCGCGCGGCAGCGTCCGCCTGGAGGATGACCTGCTGCATGCGCCCGGCATTGGGGAAGTCATTGACGTAGAGCGAGCCCATGGCCGCCGACAGGGTGCTGCTCACCGCCGCGAACGACACGCCCATGGCCTCGGCCTTGCGCCGGTCGATCTCCAGGCGAATGCTCGGCCCCGGCGGCAGACCGTCCGGGTACACGTCGCTCACCACGCTGCTCTGCGCCGCCAGCTTGAGCAGCTGCGCCTGGGCCTCGCGCAGCGCCGCCTCACCCCGGCCGGCGCGGTCCTGGAGGAACAGGGTGAAACCGGAAGAAGTGCCCAGCTCGTCGATGGCCGGCGGCAGCAGGCTCATCACCGTGCCCTCGGGAATCTCCGCCATCGCCGCCTGGGCCAGGGCCGACTCCTCGCCGGCCGTTGCGCCGTTGCGCTGGTCCCAGTCCTTGAGCATGGTGAAAGCCATGGCGGCGTTGGGGCCGGAGCCGGAGAAGCTGAAGCCCAGTACCACCAGGTTCGCCTCCAGCGCCGGGCGGCTGGCCACGTGGGCCTCGAAGGTGCGCACCACGTCCAGGGTGCGTTCGGCGGTGGCGCCGGTGGGCAGCTGGATGGAGGTCATGAAGTAGCCCTGGTCCTCCTCCGGCAGGAAGGACGACGGCAACTGGTACGCCGCCAGCGCCAGCACGCCGCAGAGCACGGCGAAGCCCGCCATCATCCGCCCGCTGTGGGCGACCATGCCGGCCACGCCGCCGGTGTAGCGCTCGGTCAGCCGCTCGAAGCCACGGTTGAAGGCGCCGAAGAAGCCACGCCGGGCGTGGTGCCCGGGCGCCACCGGGTGCAGCAGCGTGGCACACAGCGCCGGGGTCAGGGTCAGCGCGAGGAAGGCCGAGAACAGGATCGACACCGCCATCGACAGGGTGAACTGCTGGTAGATCACCCCCACCGAGCCGGAGCCGAACGCCATGGGGATGAACACCGCGGTGAGCACCAGGGTGATGCCCACCACCGCGCCGCTGATCTCCTTCATGGCCCGCGCAGTGGCCTCCCGCGGCGACAGGCCGTGGCTGGCCATCAGCCGCTCGACGTTCTCCACCACCACGATGGCGTCGTCGACGATGATGCCGATGGCCAGCACCATGCCGAACATGGTCAGGGTGTTGATGGAGAAGCCCGCCACCAGCATCACCGCGAAGGTGCCCAGCAGGGCGATGGGCGCGACGATGGCCGGGATCAGCGTGTAGCGCACGTTCTGCAGGAACAGGTACATGACCAGGAACACCAGCACCATGGCCTCGAACAGCGTCTGCACCACCTTCTCGATGGAGACCTTGACGAAGGGCGCCGTGTCGAACGGGACGGAATAGCCCATGCCCGCCGGCATGCTCGGCGCCAGCTCGGCGAGCCGGTCGCGCACGGCCTGGGCGGTACGCACGGCGTTGGCCCCGGGCGACAGCTGGATGGCCGCGCTGGTGGCCGCCACACCGTTCTCGCGGTTGGCGAAGCCGTAGGACTGCGCGCCCAGCTCCACCCGCGCGACGTCACCGATCACCACCCGCGAACCGTCGGCGCCGGCGCGCAGCACGATGGCGGCGAACTGCTCCGGGCTGGACAGCTGCCCCTCCACCGTCAGCGGCACGGTCACCCGCTGGCCGGGCAGCGTCGGCTCGTCGCCGACCCGGCCGGGGGCGATCTGCGCGTTCTGCTGTTCGATGGCCTGGGCCAGGTCGCCCATGGTCAGCCCGTAGGCGGTCAGCTGGTGCGGGTCCACCCAGATGCGCATGGCCTGCTCGGCGCCGAACAGCTGCACGCGCCCGACGCCGTCGATGCGCCGCAGCTCCTGCACGATGTTGCGCGCCAGGTAGTCGTTCAGCGCCACCTCGTCGAAGCGCCCGTCCGGCGAGGTCATGCCCACCATCATCAGGAAGCCGGAGGCCGCGGACTCCACCTGCAGGCCACTCTGCCGCACCACCTGGGGCAGGCGCGGCTCCACCGCCTTGATGCGGTTCTGCACGTCCACCTGGGCCAGCTCGGGGTCGGTGCCGGGCTTGAAGGTGGCAGTGATCTGCGCCGAGCCGGAGGTGTCCACCGAGGACTCGAAATAGAGCAGGTTCTTGACCCCGGACAGCTCGCGCTCGATCAGGCTCACCACCGAGTCGTCCAGGGTCTGCGGCGTGGCGCCGGGGTAGGAGGCGTAGAGCGTCACCGACGGCGGCGCCACCGAGGGGTAGCGGGCAATCGGCAGCTGCGGGATGGCGATCACCCCGAACAGCACGATGAACAAGGCGATCACCCAGGCGAACACCGGGCGCTCGATGAAGAACTGCGGCATGGTCGTCTCCTCGACTCAGTGCGCGGTGGCGGCCAACCCGGCGGCCACGCTGGGCTGCCAAGGGCGCGGGTCGACGGCGGCGCCCTCCTCCAGGCGCTCGATGCCTTCCACCACCACCCGCTGGCCGGCACCGAGGCCGGCGGCGATGCGGTAGCGGCGGTCCACCAGCTCGCCCAGTTCGACGGCGATCCGCTTGGCCTGCTGCTGCTCATCGATCACCCACACGCTGGCCGCCTCACCGGCGCGCACCACCGCCTGCTGCGGCACGGCCAGGGCCGCCGGGTAATGCGCCCGCACCACCCGCGCCCGCACGAACATGCCCGGCAACAGGCGCCGCTCGGGGTTGTCCACCAGCACGCGCAACAGCACATCGCCGGTGCCGGCATCGACGTTGATGCCGGAGAACAGAATGCGCGCGTGCAGGTCGTAGGGCTTGCCGCTGCTGCCGAGGATCTGCACCGGCAGCCCGCCATCGCCGGGCCCGCCACGTGCCTCCAGCACCTCGCGCAGGCGTTCGAGGGAGGCGGCGGACTGGCGCACGTCCACGTACACCTGGTCGATCTGCTGCAAGGTGGCCATGGGCGAGGCATCGGTCGAGGTCACCAGCGCCCCTTCGGACACCAGCGTCTGGTCGATGCGCCCGGAGATCGGCGCCTCCACCGTGGCGAAGCGCAGGTCCAGCTGCCGCCGCGCCAGCACCGCCTGGGCCTGGGCCACGTCGGCCGCCGCCTGCTCGCGCTGGGACACGGCGTCGTCATACACCTGCCGGCTCACCGCCTCGGCCCGCACCAGCGGCGCCAACCGCTCGGCCTGGATGCGCGCGCGATCCAGCACCGCCCGCGCACGCTGCAGGGCGGCGGCCGCGGTTTCCACCTCGGCCTTGAAGGGCGCCGGGTTGATCTGGAACAGCGCCGTCCCGGCCTGGATCTCGGCGCCCTGGCTGAACAGCGTGCGCTGCAGGATGCCGCTGACCTGGGGGCGGATCTCCGCCGTGCGCAGGGCCGCGACACGCCCTGGCAGGTCCTCGTCCACCACCAGCTCGGTCGGCGCCAGGGTCATCACCGTGACCCGCGCCGGCGGCATGCCTTCCTCCGCCGTCGGCGACGGCTCACACCCCGCCAGGCCAAACGCGAACACCCCGATCCACACGGCACGCAGCCGCCCCTTCAGCAATCCCATGACCCACTGCCCTCACGGATGAACGGCCCCGGCCAGAACGGCCGAAAGCCCCAGAAAACGCGAGTCTGGCGGCCTACCGTTGGGATTGATTCGAGGTTTTGTGGAGATCGTGTGGAGGCGGGGCGGGGCGTGCGTCAAAAGCAGAGGGGAGCGCCTCAGGCCGGCTTGCCCGGCCATATCCTCAACTGCTGTGCATAGCGGGTTTCTTCAATCACCTTGGGGTAGGAGCCAGGATCTAGGGCACGCACCACTCCGAAATCCGAACACGTCTCCCGATAGCCGAGCTGGCAACTCGACTGGTCGAAGGCTTCCCGCAGCAATTTCCTGAGCCCGTTCATACGTGCTCGGGCCACCCGGGCGGTCACTTCAATGATGTCCATCTGGTCGATGATTTCCCGATACAGGTCAAAAATCAGCACGTCGTGCATCTCGTCATGCCCCAGAAAGGCATGCAAATCGCCCTCCCCGACCTTGGTACGTTCGAAATAGAGATCCCATAGGCCAGTCAATGCATCCGGATTGACACCGACGTACCGAGCAATGTCTCGCCAGGCTGCCGTGAGGTATTTGGTGTCATCGATCCACTCGTATAGATCAGGCATTGAGATGGAGAACTGGACACTCGCAATACCAATCAAGGGCTGCACGTCACTAACTCCCGACAATCAAAAGCTCCCGGTAAAGCGCAGCAGCGTATTCGAAAGACTGAGTGGCTCACCAGACCACGAAACGAAACTTCGGCGTGGCATCGATGGCCACTCTGCCGCTGTGACAGCCTTCAGATTGTCATACGATTTCCGTTGAATATTTCTTACGCCCCTGTCAGATTCCGCTTCGCTGTACAAGTGTTGCAAAGGATTGCAAGTACAAAGCGACCCAGAAACACCCTCGCGAGTATCTGCAAAATCCCCCTGAATTCCGCTGATCCTGCCGCCAAGTCGTGGCTTTTCGTCGTGGCTGGAAAATAGCGTTCCCGAGCGGGAGTGAACCTCGACCAACAGCTTCTTCTGTGAATTTGCAGTGACAACCAGGCGCTCCACGCCCAACAAGAACCCACATGGATGATTGCGTCATGACTGTTTTCCACGCCCTGAAACGCCGCTGTACCCCTGCCAACCTGCTCCGCTGCGCCGTCGCAGTGGGGCTCGCCGCCGTGCTCGGTGGCTGCAACTCCTCCGAATCCGAAGTCCAGAAGGTGGTGATCGACAACCTGCTGGTGAAGGACGTCTACAAGTTCGGCGAATACACCGAAATCGACGGCATCGCCGCCTGCCAGACCGTCAACAGCGTCCGGGCCGACGGCCAGGACACCGGCGACATGCAAGGCTTCGCGATGAAGAAGGACGGTGCCTGGCATTTCCTGAGGTTCCTCGACAGCACTCACGAAGAGTGCGTGCAGGCGGCCAAGGAAGTGACCACGGAATTGGTCGCGAAAGGCTACAAGGGCTGAGCAGCCCGCTGAATTACCGTCACCCTCTGGAGAGATTCAATGCGTACCAAGATCCTGCACATCGGCCTGATCGCCGCCATGGGCCTGCTGGCCGCCTGCGGCTCCTCGCCACGTGCCCCGCAACAACAGATCGTCGGCCAGATCCCGGCGGGCAGCCCCTTTGCCAAGGTCCAGCCCGGCATGTCCATGAAGCAGGTGCATGACCTGATCGGCCAGCCCACCGACAGCTACAACCGCATGACCGGCAAGATGTTCATCCCCTTCTACTTCGGCAGCGACGCCATGCGCATGGAAGAGCTGTACAAGGGCCAGGGCCGCATCACCTACACCGGCGTAGGCGCCACCGGTGCCAACTTCAACGTCTACCAGATCACCTACGACCCGAGCGAAGACGGCTACAACAACCGTTGATCCGTCGCCTCGCCCAACAAGAAGCCCCGCATGATGCGGGGCTTTTTGTTTAAGGGGACGACCCGCTCCGATCAGGCCGGGACGGGCTTGATCACCAGGAAATTCCGCGCGCTGTAATAGGCCTCGGAGTCCTGCCAGGCCAGCCCCGCGAAGCTGTCCATGCCCGCTTGCCAGGGCTCGTTGTCGAACAGCGCCTCCACCGTGCGCTGGTTGTCGAAGGCGCAGAAGAAGTGCCGGAACCAGTGGATGCGCCCATCCAGCGGCAGCGCTCGGATCTGTGCCTCGATGCTGGGGAACAGGTCCTCCGGCAGCGCCGGCACCTTGCCGTCGGCACCGCGCGTGCAGAAGTTGCCCAGGTGCGCCTCGAAGCGCTGCTCGCCCACCTGCCAGGTCTCCACCGTCACCTGGTCCTCGTCGACACGGCCCCAGAGTGCCGAGAGCAGCACGTGGAAGCTGTTGCGGCAGAAGTTCTCCCAGGCATCGCGCAGGCCGGCCTCGCCCTCACCCACGCCGGCGAAGGCTTCCTGGAAGTGGCGGTTGTCATCCTCCAGCAGCACGTCCACATCCAGCCGACCGGTCTTGCCACGGGGATACCAGGTAGCGCGGATCGCCGGCAGCCGGCCACCCGGAGCGACCCACCCTTCGTGCACGACGAACTCGACGCCATGGGCTTCGAACAGTGCAGCCAGAAGCTGCGAAACAGAGACCGGTTCCATCTTCGATCCTTATGCAATGATGGCGCGCCCGACACGGGCCGAAACGGCGCGTAGAGTAACGCGCTTCCGCATCACGAGCCGGTCGTTCGTCAATGAATGCGAGGGAGCTTTTCCAATGCCCTGCCTAATAGGCCCATGCACCGCCATCCGGAGGCTGCGGTGAGAGCCGCCATCTGCATGCTTTGCGGCAGGCCCTGCGTGTGCTGTGGGCTGGTCGACTGCGGATACTGGTTCCGGTTCGCCGACTACCGCCCCTTAGCACCCCGCGCGGCGGGGCACCCGGTCGGGCTTGAGTGGTTCTGCGCTGAGCACAGGGAGGCGGCTAGCGAATGCACGAACATGCCCAGTGACCAGGCTCTGGCGCATCTGGTGGCCCGCTTCGGCAGCATGGCACCCGACCACCCGTGGTCCGAGGAGCCCTCGCTGTGGGTTCTGGACGCAGGCGAGCACCCCATCAAGGTGTTCGCCCTCCTCCGGCTGGCCGCCCAGCTGACTCCGGCACAAGCCCGAGAGCGTATGCAGACGGGGCGCTTCCGGGTGCTGAACGCCAGTAGCTATGAGCTCAAGCGATGGTATGAACTGTTCACCGCCGCTGGCGCACACCTGGAGTACCGCTGCGAATGAAACGCCCCCTCGCCGCCCTCACCCTGCTGCTGGCCCTGTCCACGCTCCACGCCGAGGAGGTTGCCCCCATGAACCACCCGCCCTTCGATGCCGCCTTCGCCGAGGGCTACCAGGTCAAGGTGGAAGGGATCGACTACCGCTTCTACACCCAGCCCATTGGCGAACTGGAGCTGCCCACCGGGCAGCTGGTGGCCTGTGACCCGCTGGTGAGCTGCGACGCGCCTTTCACCCAGGCGGTGCCCAAGGGCCGCTTCCCGCTGCAGTTGGCCATCGCGCGGATCGGCGAGGACGAGCGCATCGCCTTCGCCCGCATCGTCTTCGCGCCGGGCACGGCAACCCGCTGGGAAATGGCCCTGGTGGACGGCCAGGACCCGAGCACCCTGGGCCCGGACGAATTCTTCGGCTACGGCGTGGACAGCGGCACCGGCGGTTTCATGGACGCCGCCGCCCTGCGTCGCTACGAAGCGCAGCGCGAGCAGGAGGGCGAAGCCTTCGACGAGCGCCTGCTAGCCGAGCTGGACAGGACCTACCGGCACACCCGCAGCTGGACCCTGCTGCCGACCGAGGCCGGCAACGTGGCGTTGTTCTCCAGCGGCTATGGCGACGGCGCCTATCCCAGCTACTTCGGCTACGACGCCAGTGGCCGGCTGGTGGCGGTGGTGACCGACTTCCTGCTGGTGCCCTGGCACTGAGGCCGGGGCCGGCTCAGTCGCCCAGGGGCTCCAGGTTGGCGTCGATCCAGCGGCCGCCTTCCTGGCTCAGCTGGCCGGCCTGCGGCTCGGGGTTGGCCGGGTCCAGGCTGGCCTGGCCGGTGTAGCGCAACGCCTCGCCCTCGACGAACAGGCGGTCGATGCGCTGGGGCAGGTAGGGCGAGGTCTGGGAATAACCCGGCACCACATAGAGGCCGCCGTTCCGGGCGGGCTGGAGCGCCGCGATGTGGGTGCGCACTGCACTCGCGTCGCCCACGCAGCCCTCGTCCACCTGGAACAGCGCCAGGTACAGGGGGTGTTCCTCCAGGGTGGCGGGCTCCACCACGGTGAAGGGCACCAGCGTCTTCACCGGCATCGAGAAGCTGCAGCCCAGCGCGCCCGCGTAGTGCTCCAGCACTGCCGGCGCCTTGGCCGCCGCGCCGGATGCCTGCGGATCGGGCAATGCGCCTGCCCAGGCCGCCCCTGTGGATAACGCCATCCCTGCACACACCGCTGCCAACCCTTTCATTGCCCTGCCCTCCACTGACTGATCGATGGGCGAACCCTGCGCGCCCCGGAACCGCGCGCAGTGTCGCTGCAAACGTCCCGCGCCGCCGCGAAGTGGCCCGGCAAAAACGCCAACTCAGCGCTGCGGCAGCGGCTGTGTGCTACTGCGCAGGCGCCCCAGCACGCGCTCGGCATTCTCCTGGCAGCCCATGCCCTCGGGCTTGTCCTCGATGCTGTCGATCACCTGCAGGAGGCGCTCGCGGGCCACCACCAGGCGCGCCTGCATGGCCTCGATCTCCGCCACCTTGCGCCGCAGGCCCTCCAGCATCCGCTCGTGGTTGCCGTGCACCTGGCCGGGGCTGGGCAGCAGGTGGCGCATCTCCTCCAGACTGAAGCCGGCCTGCTGGCCGCAGGCGATCAGCTCCAGCACCGCGAGGGCTTGCTCGGGGTAGTCCCGGTAGCCATTGCCCAGGCGCTGGGCGGCGATCAGGCCACTGGCCTCGTAGAAGCGGATGCGCGAGGCGGTCAGGCCGCTGCGTCGCGCCAGTTCGCCGATTTTCATGGCAGGGGTTCTCCACCTATTGACCTTGAAGCTGACTTTAACCTTAGGCTCTACCGCAGCTCTTCTACCTTTCGTCGATGCCCGCCCGAGGACACCCACCATGTCACCCTTCCAGCCACTCAGCCTGCCCAATGGCACCACCCTGCCCAACCGCATCGCCAAGGCCTCCATGGAGGAGAACCTCGCCGATCCCCGCCAGGCGCCGTCCGATGCGCTGATGCGCCTCTACGCGGCCTGGGCCGAAGGCGGTGTGGGGTTGCTGCTCAGCGGCAACGTGATGGTGGACGCCCGCGCCATGACCGGACCCGGCGGTGTGGTGCTGGAGGATGACCGCCAACTGCCGCGCTTCCGCGAATGGGCAAAGGTGGGCAAGGCCCATGGCGCGCAGTTCTGGCTGCAGCTGAACCACCCCGGCCGGCAGATGCAGGCCAACCTCGGCCAGGCGACCGTGGCCCCGTCGGCGGTGGCCCTGGAGATGGGCAGCCTGTCGCGGATGTTCCCCACCCCGCGTGCGCTGGAGGAACAGGACATCGCCGCCCTGATCGAACGCTTCGCCCACAGCGCCGTGCTGGCCGAGCAGGCCGGCTTCGACGGCGTGCAGATCCACGCCGCCCATGGCTACCTGCTCAGCCAGTTCCTTTCGCCGCTGACCAACCGCCGCCAGGACCGCTGGGGCGGTTCCCTGGAGAACCGCGCGCGCCTGCTGCTGGAGGTGGTGAAGGCGGTGCGGGCGCGGGTATCCCCACGCTTCGGCGTGGGGGTGAAGCTGAACTCGGCGGACTTCCAGCGCGGCGGCTTCGAGCCGCAAGACGCCCGCCAGGTGCTGCTGTGGCTGAACGACCTGCCGGTGGACCTGGTGGAACTCTCCGGCGGCAGCTACGAGGCACCGGCCATGCAGGGCGATGCCCGGGACGGTCGCACCCTCGCGCGGGAAGCGTACTTCCTGGAATTCGCCCGTGAACTGGCCACCGAAGCGCGCATGCCGGTGATGGTCACCGGCGGCATCCGCCGGCTGCCGGTGGTAGAGCAGGTGCTCACCAGCGGCGTGAGCCTGGCCGGTATCGCCACCGCCCTGGCCCTGGACCCGGCCCTGCCGCGCCGCTGGCGTGAAGGCGACAACGCCGCCAGCGCCGAGCTGCCGCCCATCCGCTGGCGCAACAAATCCCTCGCCGCGCTGGCCTACATGTCGGCCGTGAAATACCAGATGCGTCGCCTCGGCGACGGCCAATCCCCCCGCCCCGGCGTCTCCCCCCTGCGCGCCTTGCTCAAGGAGCAATGGCACACCCTCCACCGCACCCGCCATTACCGCCGGCTCATGGCGGAGCGCAGTGAGGGGTAGGTATGGAGACGGCTGCGGGGAATGGCGCGGGTTGATGCGGTTCGCCGAGCGAACCGCATCCTACGGGGGTGCCCGGTGTGTAGGGTGGATGGCGCTTTATCCATCCACCAAAGGGTGTGCCGCCGGCTCCGATGGTGGGCTGAAGCCCACCCTACGCTCAGCCGTAGCCTGGGCTTCAGCCCAGGGATGCGCCGTGGTCCCGGGCTGAAGCCCGGGCTACGTGTCTGACGCCGAGATGGTGAACCGGTGAACCGCGGAGTGTCCGGCAGGGTGCGGAGGCAAACCTAGGATGGGCTGAGCTGTGCGAAGCCCATCATGGCGGAGCTCGGGCACGGGGCGATGCGGTTCGCCGAGCTCACCGCATCCTACGGGTGCCCGATGTGCGTCGAGGCGGTGGGCTGGTGAAGCGCGGAGTGTCCGCCAGCGCGCGGCGACAAACGTAGGATGGGCTGAGCTGTGCGAAGCCCATCATGGCGGGCTCATGCGGGGATTCGATGCGGCTCGCCGAGCTCAGCGCATCCTGCGGATTGTTCGGCAGGGGGTTCGGCGGCGTTCAGGAAGTGGCGGAAGCCGAGGATCACGCCCTGTTCCAGGTCGGCGTGGGGCAGGTCGTGGGCGTGGGCTTCCAGCTGGCGGAGGAAGTCGGGCCAGAGGGGTTGGTCCTGGCCGTGGCCGAGGTAGCGCACGGGCAGGTCAGCCTGGGCGCCGGTGACCTGTCGGGCCAGCAGGCGACCGCCCAGGCGCGAGCCTTCCAGCACGTAGGCCAGGCCCCAGAGCAGGCCCGGTTTGGCGTCCAGGCGGGGCGCGGCTGTCGGTGGCGGCGGCAACCCGAGGTCGGCCAGGTCCGCCAGCAGGGCGTGGCGGCGACAACGTGCCGGCCAGTCGGGTACCAGCTGGGCGATACCGGCCTGCTCCAGGGCCTGTTCCAGCCCCGGCAAGGCGCGGGCATGGGCGCGCAGGAAGGCGCGGTAGCCGTCCGCCTGGCCCAGGTCGAAGCGGGAGAAGGCGGCGTCCACGGCCTCGTGCAACGGGGCACCGGCCTGGCGCAGGTGCTCGCGCACCCTCATGGGCGCTCCTCCAGGGCGGCGCGCAGCTTGGCGGCGATGTCCGCTTCGCGGAAGGGTTTCTGCACCACCACCTGGTCGGGCAGGTCCAGCCCGCCCAGTTCGGCGTAGCCGGTGATGAAGATGACGGGCAGATCGGGCCGCTGCTGCTGCGCCAGGTTGGCCAGCTCGGCGCCGTTCATGCCGGGCATGGCGTAGTCGGTGAGCAGCAGGTCGACGCCCTGTTCCAAGCGCTGCAACGCTTCGCTGCCGCTGCCGACCTCCAGCACCCGGTAGCCCAGCGAGTCCAGCAGCGCGGCGGTCACCTCGCGCACGCGGGGGTCGTCGTCCACCAGCAGGATGGTCCGCGCGGTGCTGCTCGGCCCCGGTGCCGGCACGGCCGCCGGGCGCTCGACGCAAGCCTCGCCGGGGTCGTCGTGGATGCACGGCAGGTAGACCTTGACCCGCGTGCCGCGCCCCGGCTCGGTGTGGATGCTGACGCCGCCGCCGGACTGCTTGGCGAAGCCGAACACCTGGGCCAGGCCGAGCCCGGAGCCCTTGCCCACCTCCTTGGTGGTGAAGAACGGCTCGAAGGCCTTGGCCAGCACCTCCTCGGTCATGCCCACGCCGGTGTCCTCGATGCTCAGCACCACATAGGGGCCCGGCTCCGGGTCTTCGGGGCGCTGCGCGGCGGCCTGCACCACCTCGTTGGCAGTCACCAGGCGCAGGGTGCCGCCCTGGGGCATGGCGTCGCGGGCGTTGATGGCGAGGTTGAGGATGATCATCTCGGTCTGGGTCGGGTCCACCAGCGCCCGCCAGAGGTCGGGGGCGGTGCGGGTTTCCACCCAGATGCCGCCGCCGAGGGTGCGCTGCAGCAGCTCCAGCAGGCCCTGCAGGGTGTCGTTGAGGTTGACCGGCACCGGCTCCAGGCGCTGCCGGCGGGAGAACGCCAGCAACTGCCCGGTGAGCTTGGCGCCGCGCTCGCCGGCCTCGCGGATGTTGTGCAGGCGGCCGAGGATGCGCTCGTGGTTGCCACGCTCGACATCGCGCTCGAGGAAGGTGGCGCTGGTGAGGATGACGGTGAGCAGGTTGTTGAAGTCGTGGGCGACCCCGGCGGTGAGCTGGCCGATGGCTTCCAGGCGCTGCATCTGCTGCAGGGTCGCCTCGATGCGTTCGCGCTCGCGGATCTGCTCGCGCAGGCGCTGGTTGGTGGTGGCCAGTTCGTCGAGCACCGCGCGTTCGCCGGTGATGTCGCGCACGGCGGCGTACATCAGCCCCTCGTCGGGGACGATGGTCCAGGACAGCCAGCGGTAGTCGCCGTCGGTGTGGCGCATGCGGTTGACGAAGCGGGTGGAGACGTTGCCGTCGGCCACGCTCTCGGTCTCGCGCAGGGTCGCCTCGATGTCGTCGGGGTGGATCAGCTGCCACAGCTGCACCCGGGTGAGCTGCTCGCGGGTGAGGCCGAGGGTGTCTTCCCAGGCGGGGTTGAGGGCGATGGGCGTCATGTCGAAGCGCATCACCGCCAGCAGCTCGCGGGAGAGTTCCCAGGTGCGGTCGCGCTCGCGGGTGCGCCGTTCGACGCGCTCGCCGAGCATTTCGTTGAGCCGCTGCAGGGCCTCGGTGGCGTACTTCTGCTCGCTGATGTCCTGCAGCACGCCGATGAAGCGCACGCAGCGCCCCGCCTCGAAGAAGGCCCGGCCACTGGTGAGCACCCAGCGCTCGCGCCCGCCCGGCAGCTGCACGCGGTACTCGGCCTGGTACTCGTTGCCGCTGTCCACGGCCAGCGCCTCCTGGACCTTGCGCTCCAGCAGGGGGCGGTCCTTGGGGTGGCAGCGGTCGAAGAAGGTGACCAGGTCCACCTCGGCGTCCCGGGGCAGTTCGTAGAGGGCCTTGCAGCGTTCGTCCCAGAGCAGCCGGCCGGTCTGCGGGTTGTAGTCCCACATGCCCATGCGCGCGGCGTCGATGGCCAAGCGCGCACGCACCTCCACCTCCATCAGCGCCTCTTCGGCGCGGCGCCGGCGTTCGCGCTCGCGCACCTCGGCCAGGGCCCGGCCCACGGCCTTGGGCAGCAGGCTGAGGTTCTGCTTGAGCACGTAGTCGACGGCGCCCTGGCGCATCATCTCCACCGCGTGTTCTTCGCCGAACACGCCGGAGAGGAAGATGAAGGGCGTCTTCGGCGCCAGGCGCCGGGCCACTTCCAGGGCCTGGGCGCCGGACGAGCCGGGCAGGATGAAATCGCAGAGGATCAGGTCGAAGGTGGCGGCTGCCAGGGCCTGCTCGACCCCGGCGTGGTGGTAGACCAGAGTCGAGTCGACCTCGAGGCCGCTGCGTTCCAGGGTCAGCAGGGCCAGTTCGGCGTCCCGCGGGCTGTCTTCGACCAGCAGCAGTTTGAGTGGCGTTTGCGGCATGGAGTGTGGGGGCTTCCTGTGGGTCGGCGGGCCGTATCAGCTTCCGGGGCGGCGCTGCAGTCGCAGCGAGCCCGGCGGCGGCTCGTTGAGCACGGCCCAGAACACGCCGAGGTCGGAGATGGCGGTGACGAATTCCTTGAATTCGACCGGCTTGACCACGTAGGCGTTCACGCCCAGCTCGTAGGCGCGCTGCAGGTCCGGCTCCTCGCGGGAGGAGGTCAGCATCACGGTGGGGATGCTGCGCAGCTCGGGCGTCTCGCGCACCACCTTGAGCACTTCCAGGCCGTCGACCTTGGGCAGCTTCAGGTCCAGCAGCAGCACGGCGGGGTTGCCGTCGTCACGCTGGGCGTAGTGGTTGCGACGCAACAGGTAATCGAGGGCGTCGGCGCCGTCACGCATGACGACGACATCGTTGGCCAGCTGGCTGCGCTCCAAAGCGACCAGCGTGAGTTCCAGGTCGTGGGGGTTGTCCTCGACCAGCAGGATGGGTTTGAGCATGGGTAATCACTCAGTGGGTAGTTGACTGTGCTGCGCCCTCAGGGGCAGTGCGAAATGAAATCGGGCGCCCTCGCCCACGCGTCCCTCGGCCCATACGCGGCCGTCGTGGCGTTCGATGATGCGGCGCACACTGGCCAGGCCGATGCCGGTGCCCTCGAACTCTTCCATGCGATGCAGGCGCTGGAACACGCCGAACAGCTTGCCGGCGTACGCCATGTCGAAGCCCACGCCGTTGTCGCTCACCGTCACCACCACTTCGTCGCCCTCGGTGCGGGCGCTGACCTCGATCACCGCCGGGTCGCGGTCGCGGCTGTACTTCACGGCGTTGGCCAGCAGGTTGCGCATGGCCAGGTGGAGGAAGGCGGCATCGGCGATGAGCGTGGGCAGCCCGGCGATGTGCCATTGGATGTTGCGGCCTACCAGGTCCGGCTCCATCTCCTTGAGGATGGCGTCCACCAGGGCCTGCAGGTCCACGTCGGAGAAGCGCAGGGCTGCGCGGCCCATCTGCGAGAAGCTCAGCAGGTTGTCCACCAGGGTGCCGGCGAAGCGGGCGGATTCGCCGATGTGGTCAAGGAAGCGCAGCCCCCGTTCGGACAGGCGACTGCCTTCGAATTCCCCCAGCAGCTCGGCGTAACCCGCGATGTGCCGCAACGGTGCGCGCAGGTCATGGGACACGCTGTAGGAGAAGGCTTCCAGTTCCTTGTTGGATTTCTTCAGCTCGCTGGCCAGCGCAGCCATCTCCTCGGCCTTGCGCAGGACGATGCCGAGCACGGCGGTGCGCAGCTCCCAGACGCCCTCGATCTCCAGCGGGTCCCAGGGACTCGAGTAGCCGCGTACGGTCTGCTGCCAGCGTTCGAAGCTGTGCCGCGGGCTGAGGCCACCGCTGGGGTCGACGCTCTTTTCCGGGCGCCCGGCCCATTCGACGGTGCGCGCCTGCTCGGGCTTGAACCACACCAGGTAGTGGGAATGGATCTGCGAGATGGCCACGGCCAGCACGCCCGCGGCATGCCGGGCGAGTTCGGGCAGTTCGTCGATGTCGCGGCCGACGTTGTCGCTGTGGAACACGTTGATGCCGGGGCGCCGGGCCAGCCAGTGCACCAGCGCCGTCACCTGGGCCTGGGGCGGGGTCTCGCCCACCAGGTCGCAGCGGGCGGCGGAAATGATCGCTGCGCCGCTGGCCTTTGCGAAGCCGAGGAAGGTCTCCGGCTGGGCCAGCAGGCCGCCGCTGATGCTGTCGCGGTCGGCCATGGCCGAGAGCATCTGGACGATGTGCTGGCGCAGGCTCAGCAGGTGCTCGGTGCGGTCGTGGGCCTCGCGGCTCTCGATCTGCAGCGAGAGCACGCTGCCGAGCATTTCGCAGGCGGTGCGGGTCTGGAAGCCCACGCCCCGGGGGTGCAGGTCGTGGCAGGAGATCAGTCCCCACAGCTCGCCACGCACCACGATGGAGACGGACATGGAGGCCAGGGTGCCCATGTTGCGCATGTACTGCAGGTGCACCGGCGAGACGCTGCGCAGGGCGGCGAAGCTGAGGTCAAGCGGGCGCCCGGTGAGCGGGTTCTGCGCCGGGTACAGCGGCGAGGGCGTGTAGTGGGCGTCCTCGATCACGCGGATGCGGTTGGCGCGGTACAGCGCGCGCGCCTGGGGAGGGATGTCGGAAGCGGGAAAGCACAGGCCGAGGTAGCGCGGGTAGCCCTCGTCGGCCTCTTCGGCCAGCACCAGGCCGTTGCCCTCGGCGTCGAAGCGGTAGGCCTTGACCCGGCCGAAACCGGTGATGCGCTTCATCTCCTGCACCGCGTGGCGGCAAAGCTCGTCGACGTTGTCGGCGTCCTGCAGGCGGGCGACGAAGCTGCGCACCAGCGGGTAGAAATTGCCGTAGGCGGAGATGGCGTCGCTGGCCGGCTCGAACTCGGCGATCAGCACCTGGTCGTGGCGGTGCACCATCATCGCCACCGGGAGCGAACGCTCCTGGCCGATGGCAAAGCGCACGTCCCCCAGGTGGAAGGGATTGGGGTCTTCCAGGGCCAGCCCCTGCAGGCGGCCCTGGAGCACAGCGGCGTGTTCGAAGAGGCGCTCGAACGGGAGCCCGATCAGTTCGCTGGCGGGCAGGCCGAGCCAGTCCTGGACGTTCTCGCTGGCCTGCACCACGCAGCCACGGCCTTCGTCGAAGACCAGCATGAAACCGTGGGGCTGGATGCTGCCCGGGATGTGGATGGGCTCTTTGGCACAGGCTTCGGTCGCAGCCGCCAGGTCCTCGGTGCTGTCGATGGGTGTCACAACGCGATCTCCTTTCGTGTCCTCGCGGCGGGGAAAACCCACACGACTTACCGGGTAATAGGCCGGATCTGACGTGAACGAGGGCACAAACTAACAGAACCTCTACCAGCAGTCGTTGCTGGCATAACGATTCTTCCGACGGGGTTCGGAATGGTGGAGTACGGAAATCGCGAAAAATTCCCTGCCAGCGGACCGGCGTCATGGCCGATCCGCTGCGCCGGGCTTCAGCTGGCCACGGCGCGACGGGCGTTGAGCAATTCCAGGCGGCGGCGTTCGACCAGGGTCTTGGCGGCGGTCATGTGGATCGGGCCACCGGTGAAGGTGGGCAGCTCGCGATTGAGCCAGGTGTCGCCCTCGCCCTTCCAGGTCACTTCGCCGGAGGCCAGCTTCATTTCCCGCTGCATCTCGCGGATCACCCCACGCACCCGCTCGATGCAGAACACCGCATCGCTCGGGATGGCCTTGCGCAACGGCTCCTCGCCGTCCTTGCCCAGGGTCAGCAGCAACATGCCGTCCGGACGCGGGCGGATGGACACTTCGTAACCGGGAAAAGCGTCGAAGAATTCCTTGATGGCGATCTGCATTGTTCGGCTCCCTGTCAGTGGATTGGGCTTTTGGACCCAGGCATTTGCAGGGCGCATGCCAGCCGAACGATAAATCTATCCATTTGATTTAAAAGGAATTTATTTGACATGAAGGCAGTTTGATATATGCAGCCTGCACGATGGCACGTTGATCGCCTTGCAAAATGCAAGACGACCGAGGGCAGCCCGAATGCAGTGCGACCTCAGTCCAGCACCATGGCCTGTACCAGCGTGAGCCCTTCGTGATCGCGGTAGGCATAAAGGGACTCGTATTGAAATGACAGCAGGAAGCGCGCAGAGGTTGCAGCCGCAAGCTGGACGATAAGGTGATGGATGTCGCCCCAGCTCTCCGCCAAGCGATTGTTGGCGCAATGAAAAACGCCGCTTAAACCGACCTTCCAATCCACGCTGTGGTGGTCGAGTCCCACGTCCCGAGCAGGCTCCTCCCGACGGAACGCGAATACCGCCCACGAGCGTTCGAACACGCCCTCCAGTCGATCCGGCCCCTCCTCCCACCGCTCCCCACTCGCACGAAGAATGGCCTCCACGACCGCAAGCGGAACGCCTTCTTCGACTTCCAGGCACATCAGGATGGACATCTCATTTCTCCTCGCGAAAGCAGCTGTGCTCGTAGCCTGGGCTTCAGCCCAGGGAAATGGTGCGGGACACTCCCGGACTGAAGTCCGGGCTACAGCCAACACCCTGGC
Source organism: Pseudomonas sp. FeS53a (assembly GCF_000931385.1). Taxonomy (NCBI): domain Bacteria; kingdom Pseudomonadati; phylum Pseudomonadota; class Gammaproteobacteria; order Pseudomonadales; family Pseudomonadaceae; genus Pseudomonas; species Pseudomonas sp. FeS53a. The sequence continues at coordinate 8,550 of NZ_JYFT01000004.1, read as the reverse complement.
ACCCGTAGCCTGGGCTTCAGCCCAGGGAAATGGCGCGGGGCACTCCCGGACTGAAGTCCGGGCTACAGGCAACCCCCTGGCACCCGTAGCCTGGGCTTCAGCCCAGGGAAAAGGTGCGGGGCATCCCCGGACTGAAGTCCGGGCTACAGCTCATGAAGGGTGCCGATGGGGTCCTTGCAGAAGCGATACGCCCGCGATGCCTTGAAGGCACATAGCAATGAGAGCAGCGAAGGCTCAAGCGGCGAACCGGTTCCCTTGAGGACGATCAGGCACTCAGCATCACAGGCAAGTTGTGCAAAAAACTCCAGATCAGGTAGCGGACTGGATCGCGCATCAACGCGACAATTCACGTCATCGCTCCAGATTTCGACGCTGGTGCCGCGCTCGTCTCCGTACATTTCAGCCTCCTCGCTCCAGGAGCGGCGAAGCGGCAATCGCTCCCGCACAACCTGCACGACCTGATGACTGACACCCCCTTCCCAGTAGTTGGGGTAGTCCGAGTCCAGATCGAACTCCTCCTCCAGATCGAAGGCCGCGTAGCCGTCCAGACTGTCCGGCACACACCCGTGAAGCGCCACCACAGCCGCCTTGGGCACAAGGCTGAAATCGAATTGCCAGATGGCCATGCTCCCTCCTGAACAGAAATCCGATGTTTACCGCAACAACCCGCCAGACAACGCCCAAGCCCCCGTAGCCTGGGCTTCAGCCCAGGAAAATGGTGCGGGGCACTCCCGGACTGAAGTCCGGGCTACAGGGCGGCAGCTCCACGCCCCCTAACGCTCCAACGCCTGCCGCACCCCGTCGGCGATGGCCAGGCTGGAGGTGAGGCCGGGGGATTCGATGCCGAACAGGTTGACCAGGCCGGGGATGCAGTGGTCCTCGGGGCCGCTGATGCGGAAGTCCGCTGCGGGCTCGTCGGGGCTGCTGATCTTCGGGCGGATGCCGGCGTAGTCCGGCTGCAGCGCGCCGTCGGGCAGGCCCGGCCAGTAGCGGCGGATGGCGGCGTAGAAGCCGTCGGAGCGGCGTGGGTCGACCTGGTAGTCCTCGGTATCCGTCCATTGCACGTCGGGGCCGAAGCGGGCCTGGCCGCCCAGGTCGAGGGTCATGTGCACGCCCAGGCCGGCGGCCTCCGGCGCGGGGTAGACCAGGCGGCTGAACGGTGCCCGTCCGGCGAGGCTGAAGTAGTGGCCCTTGCACAGGTAGCCGCGCGGGACATGGGCGGCCGGCAGCCCGTCGATGCGGCCAGCCAGGCCTGGGGCGCCGAGGCCGGCGGCGTTGACCAGCAGGCGGCAACCGAGGGTGGTCGGGCTGGCGCCGCCCACCGTCAGCTGGAAGCCGTCGCCCTGCACCTGCGCCGACAGCAGCGGCGACCCCAGGGCCAGGGCGGCACCGGCGGCCTCGGCGTCGCCGAGCAGCGCCAGCATCAGGCCGTGGGAATCGACGATGCCGGTGGACGGCGAATGCAGCGCGGCCACGCAGTGCAGGTCGGGTTCCAGCGCCAGGGCCTGGTCGCGGCTCAGCAGGCGCAGGTCATCCACGCCGTTGGCCAGCCCCCGCGCCAGCAGGGCCTGGAGCGGCGCCACCTGGGCGTCATCGGTGGCGACGATCAGCTTGCCGAGCTGTTGCACGGCCACGCCGTGGCTGCGGCAGAAGGCCAGGAGCCGATGGCGACCGTCGACGCACAGGCGCGCCTTGAGGCTGCCCGGCGGGTAGTAGATGCCGGCGTGGATCACTTCGGAATTGCGCGAGCTGATGCCGGTGCCGATGGCGTCGGCCGCTTCGACGATCACCACTTCGAGCCCTGCCTGGGCCAGTGCACGGGCCACGGCCAGGCCGACCACGCCGGCCCCCACCACCACGCATTCGATATCCACTGCCATCGCTTCGCTCCCTGTCAGGCGGCTGCCCGGCAACGCGGTACCGGGGCTGGCGCAGCGTGCCAGAGGCGCGGGCCCGACGTCGACCGCAGCGGAAGACGCTGCCGGAAAAACGAAGCGGCCTGGACGGCCGCTTCAGGGTGGGGCGGGGTCAGTTCTTCACCCAGTTCTCGAAACGCGCTTCGAGGTCGGCATGGGCCGCCCAGAACGTGACGTTCATCGGCAGGGCATCGCGGATGTTCTGCGGGGCGGTGGGCAGGGTGGCGGCGATGGCCGGGTTGATCATGGCGATCGCCTTGTTGTTCACCGGGCTGTAGGAGATGCCTTCGGCGAAGGCCTTCTGCTGGTCCGGCTGGCTGACGAAGTGGACGAACTTCTTCGCCAGCTCGCCTTTCCACGAGCCCTTGGGCAGGGCCCAGTAGTCGAAGTCGTAGATGTTGCCGCCCCAGGCCATGGCCAGGCTGCGGGTCTCCTTCTGGGCGGTGGCGATGCGGCCGTTGTAGGCGGAGCTCATGGCCACCTTGCCGTCCTGCAGGGCGCGCACCGGCTCGGCGCCGGACTTCCACCAGACGACGCTGGACTTGATCTCGTCGAGCTTGCGGAAGGCGCGGTCGACACCGGCGGGGGTGTCGAGCACCTGGTAGACCTCGTTCGGCGCGACGCCGTCGGCCATCAGGGCGAATTCCAGGTTGTACTTGGCGCCATGGCGCAGGCCGCGCTTGCCGGGGTACTTGCGCAGGTCCCAGAAGTCGGCCCAGCCGCGCGGGGCGTCCTTGATGCGGGCGGAGTCGTAGGCGAGCACGGTGGACCAGACGAAGATGCCCACGCCGCAGGGTTGCAGGGCACCGGCGACGAAGTCGCTGGGGTTGCCCACCAGGGCCGGGTCGATCTTCTCGAACAGGCCTTCTTCACAGCCGCGTGCCAGTTCGGGGGCCTCCACCTCCACCACGTCCCAGGTCACGTGGCTGATGTCGATCATGCTCTTGAGCTTGTCGAGATCGCCGTTGTACGAGCCGTGGACCACGGCGTCGCCGGTGCTGGCCTTGAACGGCTTGAAGAAGGCTTCCTTCTGCACGTCCTTGTTGGCACCGCCGAAGGTGATGACCGTGACGAAATCCGCCGAGGCCGGCAGGCAGGTGACTGCCAGCGCCAGGCCCAGGGCGCGTCTTACCGCAACAACCATGGAAAACTCCCTCTTTTGCTGTTGGTTCGCGGGGCACGGCGCTGTGACCGGTCGCCCCTTTATTGTGTTTGTGATGACGGACCGGATGCCTGGCGTCGCGCAGCGAAGCCACCCTCGGCACCCTTGTCGCCGTTGTGAAACGGGGGCGCGTAGTCTGAACCCATCGCTCACCGAAGGGTATGCGCTCCGTCACAGTGACGACTGCTTCACAGGCTCTGGCATGCCTGTTTCACGTTTTACGCAGAAAGGGAGGCAGGCCCCTCAGGGGGCCTGGTAGAGCGCGGGGCGGCGGTCACCGTGGACGTCGTTGCGGGCACTGATGCGCTTGTCGTCGGCCTGGGCCAGGTGGAGGGTCGCCAGCAGCAGGCGCTCGCCGCCCTCCACCGGGCCGGCCAGGGGGAAGCCGTCGGCATCGACGATCACCGAGCCCTGCACCCAGTCCTGCCCGCGTTCGTGGCCGTGGCGGTCGCAGGCGGCGATGAACATGCGGTTCACCGCCGCGTTGGCCTGCACCCGCACCACTTCCGCCGGGCGTTCGCCCTGGGGACGCGGGCCCAGGGGCCAGTTCACCGGGGCGCAGAGCAGTTGGGCGCCGGCCAGGGCCGGCAGGCGCACCCATTCGGGGAACTCCAGGTCGTAGCAGATCATCAGCCCCAGGCGGCCGTGGACGGTATCCACCACCGGCGGCGCTGCGTCGCCGGGGATGAACAGGGCCTTCTCGGCATCCCACAGGTGGGCCTTGCGGTAATGCGCGCGCAGGCCGTCCGGGTCCACCAGCACGGCGCTGTTGGCCAGCTCGCAGTCGTCGCGGCGCTCGCAGAAACCGGCGGCGATCACCACCCCCAGCTCCCGCGCCAGGGCCTGCCAGTGGCTGACCGCCGGGCCGTCCAGGGGCTCGGAAAGCGCCAGGGCCTCGGCCTTGTCGCGGAACAGGTAGCCGCTCTGCACCAGCTCCGGCAGGACGATGATGTGTGCGCCCTCCAGGGCCGCACGGCGGATGGCGCCCTCGGCCAGGGCGCGGTTGTGGGCCAGTTCGCCGATGCGCGGCGCCACCTGGCAGCAGGCCACCTTCACCGGGGCGACGGGGCGGGTGTTCATGGGCGCGGGTCCTCCAGGCGTTGCGGGTCGAGGGCGGCGAGGCGTTCTTCCTCGCTGCGGTCCTGGTGGCGGCATTGCAGCCAGTAGGCCAGGCCGGCCACCGGCAGGCCGATGGCGAAGGCGATGTCGGCACCGCCCAGGGCGGTGGCGAAGGGGCCGCTCCAGAAGCTCAGGGACATAAACGGCACCATGGCCAGCAGGCCCAGGCCGTAGGCCACCAGGCCGGGGCGCGACCAGCCGCGGTAGACGCCCTCGGGGTTGAAGATCTCGGCGATGGCGTAGCGGCCCTTGCGCACCAGGTAGAAGTCCACCAGGTTCACCGCCGTCCACGGCACGAGGAAGTAGAGCATCAGCAGCACGAAGGTGTTGAAGCTGCCCAGGTAGCTCTCCGGGATCATCCGTGCCACCAGCAGGATCACCAGCGCCACCACGCTGATGCCGACCACCCGCACGCCCAGGGTCGGGCGCACGCGGGAGAAGGCGTCCAGCGCGCTGAGCCCGGTGAGCATGGCGCCGTAGCAGTTGACCGCCATGATGCCCACCAGCGAGGGCACCGCCACCAGCACGATGAGGGTGCCGAAGCCGTCGTGCAGCTGGTTGCCCAGCTCGCGCACGCTGCCGATGGCGTCCGGCGCCGGCAGGGCCGAGGCGAGGAAGGCACCGAGGGACATCAGCCACAGCGCCGAGGCGCCGGCCCCCAGGTAGGTCCAGAAGATGACCTTGCCGGCGGGGGTTTCCTCCGGCAGGTAGCGCGAGTAGTCGGAGACGTACACCGAGTAGCTGATCTGGTAGCCGGCGGCCGCCGAGAGCTGCACGAGGAAGGCGCTCCAGCTGAAGCCGCTGCCCTGCAGCGCGGCATCGGCGCTGAGCTGGGTCACGGCGAACAGGGTCAGGGCACCGAACACCGCGATCATCAGCCAGGTCAGCCAGCGCTGCACGGCGTGCAGCAGGTCATGGCCGACGATGGCCAGCAGCACCGCCAGCCCCACCAGCAGCACGTACCAGGGGGTGCGCGCGCCGGGCAGCACGGTGTTGATGGCGTCGGTGGCGAGGATGACGTTGAACACGTTGAAGCCGATGTACACGAACACCACGGCGAGGAATGGCACCACCGCGCCGCGCACGCCGAACTGCGGGCGCGACTGGATCATCTGCGGCAGGCCCATGCGCGGCCCCTGGTTGGCGTGGAAGGCCATGAAGAAGGTGCCGATGCACACGCCGATGAGGATCGCCAGGATCGAACCCAGCGCCCCCAACCCCAGGGCCGGCCCGGTGAAACCCGTGACCAGGGTGGTGAGCACGAAGTTGCCGGTGAACCAGAACGGCCCCTGGTGCCACACCTTGCCGTGGCGTTCGTGGCGGGGCACGTAGTCGATGGAGCGCACCTCGATCATCGGGCGCGCGTCGTGCTGTTGAGTCATGGGAAGTCCTCGTCCGGTAGGGAAGTTGAAGGCGCGGCGACGGGCGCGGATCAGGACGAGGGGACGGGGCGCAGGGCGAACGAGGCGTCAGGCATGGCAGTGCTCGGCGTTGTTGTAATGGTTGTGCGCCGGACTCTAGCCAAGCGGTTGCTCGGGATACATCGGACAGGACAAATACTCAGTTGCGGATTCTGCAAACTATCGCGCCGCCTTCCCCCGGGAAGGCGGCGCCGGGCGTCAGCCCGCGAGCATCATGCAGATGCGCGTCTGCAACTGGGCAGGCGGGGTGCTGCGCGGGTCGTTCAGGTACTGCTCGAACATCGGGCAGTCGCCCGGCTCCAGCCCGCTCTCCGGCAGCCAGCGCGAGTACAGCCAGTCATAGGCCTTGCCCATCTCGTTGTAGGGCCCGGTGTAGGTGAGCATGGCGCAGCGCCCGGCGGGTATCTCGTAGCGCTCCAGCTCGCCGCCGATCACCGCCTGCGGGGACACGGAAATACCCGCCAGCGAGCGCAGGCGCGCCTCGGGCACCTGGGCCGGATCGTCGAAGTAGACGCCGTACATCAGGCAGTCGGGGCCGAGCAGCCCCTGGCCCATGGCGAGCATGAAGGCGCGGCCGAACAGCGGGCCGATGCCCTGGTAGCTGCCCTGGTGCGGCAGCGTGGCGAGGACGGCGCCTGGGAAGGTTTCGATGGCGATGGGGTACATGGCGAGCTCCTGGGGGTCGAGCGGGCGGGCCCGGGTTTCGCGGTAGCGTCCCGGGGGCAGCCCGAAGTGGGCGCCAAAGGCGCGGTTGAAGGCGGCGTGCGAGCTGTACCCGGCACGCCGGCCGACCCGTTCCAGCGAATCCCCCGTACCGGCCAGGGCCACCGCCGCGCGGTGCATGCGCAGCCGCTGGACCGTGGCATTGACCGTCTCGCCGAGCATCGCGCGGTACACGCGGTGGAAGTGGTACGGCGACAGGCAGGCCAGCTCCGCCAGGTGGTGGAGGTCCGGATCGGCGTCCGGGTGAGCGGCCAGCCAGCGCAGCACCGGGTCGATGCGGCGGGCGTAGTGAGCGAGGGKTTCGGGTTTCATGGTCAGCCTCCCTGGACCAGACGCTAGCGGCAGCGGGTTTGCAGGAATTGCGATCTTTCGCTGCGCAGCCTAGACCGGGCTCGCGCCCGCAGCGGGGGATCATTCCCGGGCCGCCGGCGCCCGGCAACCGCGCCCTGGCGAATCCGGGCATTCCGTCGCGCACGCCGTGCCCGGGGCAGCGGGACGCCGGCCGGCCGTGCTATCGTTGCGCCCCCGCGTCACCCCTGCTCCGGAGCCTTGCCATGAAGTTCATCCATCAACGCGAACACCTCAACGAAGGCGACCTGGTCGTCATCGAGTGCTCGCAGGTCTGCAACATCCGCCTGATGAGCGATGCCAACTTCCGCAGCTTCAAGAACGGCGGCCGCCACACCTACCACGGCGGCGCCTTCGACCGCTTCCCGGCGCGCATCACGGTGCCCAGCACGGGCTTCTGGAACATCACCATCGACACGGTGACCCGCCGCGCCATCAGCGTCACCCGCAAGCCCACCCTGAAGCACTCCATCAAGTTCGTGCGCCGCTCCAGCTCCCACATGGGCTGAGCCCGGCCGGCGCGGAAACATTTTCTTTCACCTGACCCTGTCGGTTTTTCCGCGCTCATCCGTCCTTACTGTTAGGCACTCCTCTCCATGCACCTGCCGCGCCCTTGCCGGGGCGGGCCGGTGCCGAGCGCCCCTTTGGCTAGTTTCCGCCCGCCATCCCGGCGGGCGGTCTTTTTCATCGCCCCGAACAGTCAGGACCGCGCTCCGTCATGTCCAAGAAGTCCCGCTCGCGAACCTGGTTCCTGGTCCACAGCTGGCTGGCCCTGCCGATCTGGTTCTTCGTCTTCCTCGTCTGCGCCACCGGCACCCTGGCGGTGCTCAGTGAGGAGATCATCTGGCTGGCCAACCCCGACGTGCGCGCCACCCGCCCCGCCGATGACACCCAGCCCCTCGGCTTCGACCAGGTCGTCGCCGCCATCGCCCGCCAGCAGCCGGATGCCGCCATCGAGTGGCTGGCCAAGCCGGAGGAGGACCACTTCGCCCTCACGGCGGCGGTCAGCTACCCCGACACCCGCACCGCCACGCTCTACGTCAACCCGTACACCGGGGTGATCCAGGGCAGCAGCCCGCTGTTCGACTTCCGCCAGTTCACCCGTGCCCTGCACGGCTGGTGGCTGGTGCCCTTCACCAACGGCTACAGCTGGGGCTGGTACCTGGTGTCGCTGCTGGCCCTGCCGATGCTCGCCTCGCTGGTCACCGGGCTGGTGGTGTACAAGCGCTTCTGGCGCGGCTTCCTGCGGCCGACCCTGCGCATCCGCCAGGGCGCGCGGATCTTCTGGGGCGACTTCCACCGCCTGGTGGGCATCTGGTCCATCTGGTTCATCGCGGTGATCGCCGTCACCGGCACCTGGTTCCTGATCCGCGCGGTGCTCTACGACAACCACATCTCCATCTCCAGCGAAGGCCCGCCCACGCTGATCGCCCGCGAGGCGCTGCCGCGCCCCGAGCCCGGCCAGCCGGTGCCGCGCATCGGCGTGGACCAGGCGGTGGAGGTGGCGACGCGCACCATCCCCGGCTTCGAGGTGAGCTTCGTGATCTTCCCGGCGGACGCCTTCACCCCGCTGGAGGTGGGCGGCCGGGGCTGGTACCCGCTGATGTTCCAGACCGCCGAGGTGAACCCCTACGACGGCACCCTGCTGGGCTCGCACCTGCTCGGCGACCGCAACGCCCTGGAGTTCGTCACCGAGTCCATGCGTCCGCTGCACACCGGCGATTTCGGTGGCATCTGGGTCAAGCTGCTGTGGTTCGTGTTCGGCCTGCTGCTGACGATGATGGTGCTCAGCGGCCTGCTGATCTGGAGCAAACGCACCGTGCTGGCCACCGCCAAGGCGATGAAACGCCCACCCCGCCCA
>NZ_JYFT01000057.1:0-48911 GCF_000931385.1 Pseudomonas sp. FeS53a | reverse complement strand
GCAAGTGCCGTGCCGGGGCGCTGGAACAAGGGTAGACCGGAATGCAAGCGCCCCGCCCCAGAGCGGGGCGTTTGCATTCCGGTCTACCCTTGTTCCAGCGCCCCGGCACGGCACTTGCAGTACAGCCCGCATGATTTTCTGACTTTCAGGTCAGAAAAATATTGACCGAAAAGTCAACGGACTCTAAATTCGCGGCCATACGAGCCCTCGTAAACAACAATAAAGTGCCTGGAGGTCTTCCTTGATCCAGTTTCTACTCAACCGGGAGCTGCGCACCGAACATGCGCTCGACCCCAACGTCACGGTGCTGAACTACTTGCGTGAGCACCTGGGCAAGACAGGAACCAAGGAGGGCTGCGCCTCCGGTGATTGCGGCGCCTGCACCGTGGTGGTGGGCGAGGTGGTCGACGACCGCATCCGCTACCGCACCCTCAATGCCTGCCTGACGTTCGTCTCCTCGCTGCACGGCAAGCAGCTCATCACCGTCGAAGACCTCAAGCACAAGGGCCAGCTGCACAGCGTCCAGCAGGCCATGGTGGACTGCCATGGCTCCCAGTGCGGCTTCTGCACACCCGGCTTCGTCATGTCGCTGTTCGCCCTGCAGAAGAGCCGGGCCGCCTCCGGCAGCACCGGCTACGACAAGGCACAGACCCTGGAAGCCCTGGCCGGCAACCTGTGCCGCTGCACCGGCTACCGCCCGATCCTCGATGCCGCCGAGCAGGCCTGCTGCCAGGCGCAGCCCGACCAGTTCGACGCCGCCGAAGCCGAGACCCTCGCCCAGCTCAAGGCGATTGCCCCGCGCGACACCGCCGAGCTGAACAGCGGCGACAAGCGCTGCCTTGTGCCGCTGACCATCGGCGACCTGGCCGAGCTCTACGTCTCCAACCCGCAGGCCCGCCTGCTGGCCGGCGGCACCGACCTGGCCCTGGAAGTCACCCAGTTCCACCGCGAGCTGCCGGTGATGATCTACGTCGGCCACATCGACGCCATGAAGCGCATCGAGACGGATGCCGACTTCATCGAGATCGGCGCCGCCACCCCGCTGTCCGACTGCTACGAGACCCTGTCCCGCGAGTACCCGGATTTCGGCGAACTGCTGCACCGCTTCGCCTCCCTGCAGATCCGCAACCAGGGCACCCTCGGCGGCAATATCGGCAACGCCTCGCCCATCGGCGACGCGCCGCCGCTGCTGATCGCCCTCGGCGCCGAGATCGTCCTGCGCAAGGGCAACCAGACCCGGACCCTGCCGCTGGACGAATACTTCCTGGACTACAAGGTCACCGCCCGCCAGGAGTCCGAATTCATCGAGAAGGTGCGCGTGCCCCGCGCCCGCAAGAACCAGGTGTTCCGCGCCTACAAGGTCTCCAAGCGCCTGGACGACGACATCTCTGCCGTCTGCGCCGCCTTCAACCTGGTGATCGAGGACGGCGTGGTGCGCCGCGCCCGCGTCGCCTTCGGCGGCATGGCCGGCATCCCCAAGCGCGCCAGCGCCTGCGAACAGGCCCTGGTCGGCTCCGCCTGGTACCCGGGCACCGTCGAGCGCGCCTGTGAAGCCCTGGCCCAGGACTTCAGCCCCCTCACCGACTTCCGCGCCAGCAAGGAATACCGCCTGCTGGCGGCCCAGAACCTGCTGCGCAAGTGCTTCCTCGAACAGCAATCCCCAGCCGTCGAAACCCGGGTGACCGCCTATGTCTAAGCACCATTTCAAGACCCAGGAAGAACTGGCGGCGCTGTTCCGTGCCGACATCACCACCGGCGTCGGCAAGAGCGTCAAGCACGAGAGCGCGCCCAAGCACGTCACCGGCGAAGCGGTGTACGTCGACGACCGCCTGGAGTTCCCCAACCAGCTGCACGTCTATGCCCGCATGAGCGACCGCGCCCACGCACGCATCGTCCACATCGACACCCGCCCCTGCTACGCAATCCCCGGCGTGGCCATCGCCATCACCGCCGAGGACGTGCCCGGGCAACTGGACATCGGCCCGGTGGTGGCCGGTGACCCGCTGCTGGCGGACGGCAAGGTGGAATACGTCGGCCAGGTGGTGCTCGCCGTGGCTGCCGACAGCCTGGAAACCGCACGCAAGGCCGCCATGGCCGCCCTCATCGAGTACGAGGACCTGGAGCCCGTGCTCGACGTGGTCGATGCCTACCGGAAGAAGCACTACGTGCTCGACCCGCACCAGCACAAGCGCGGCGACTCCGCCACCGCCCTGGCCGCTTCGAAGCACCGCCTGCAGGGCCACCTGCACATCGGCGGGCAGGAGCACTTCTACCTGGAGACCCAGATCTCCTCGGTGATGCCCAGCGAAGACGGCGGCATGATCGTCTACACCTCCACCCAGAACCCCACCGAAGTGCAGAAGCTGGTGGCCGAGGTGCTGGGCGTGCCGATGAACAAGATCGTCATCGACATGCGCCGCATGGGCGGCGGCTTCGGCGGCAAGGAAACCCAGGCCGCCGGTCCGGCCTGCCTCTGCGCGGTGATCGCCCACCTCACCGGCCGCCCCACCAAGATGCGCCTGCCGCGCATGGAGGACATGAGCATCACCGGCAAGCGCCACCCCTTCTACGTCGAGTACGACATCGGCTTCGACGACCAGGGCCTGCTCACCGGCATCGAACTGCAGCTGGCGGGTAACTGCGGCTACTCGCCGGACCTCTCCGGCTCCATCGTCGACCGCGCGATGTTCCACTCGGACAACGCCTACTTCCTCGAACACGCCACCATCAACGGCCTGCGCTGCAAGACCAACACCGCCTCCAACACCGCCTACCGCGGCTTCGGCGGCCCCCAGGGGATGGTCGCCATCGAAGAGATCATGGACGTCATCGCCCACCACCTGGGCAAGGACCCGCTGGCGGTGCGCAAGCTCAACTACTACGGCAAGGACGAGCGCAACGTCACCCACTACTACCAGACCGTCGAGCACAACCTGCTCGCCGAGATGACCGCCGAGCTGGAAGCCAGCGCCGAGTACGCCCAGCGCCGCGACGCCATCCGCGCCTTCAACGCCCAGAGCCCGGTGCTGAAGAAAGGCCTGGCGATGACGCCGGTGAAGTTCGGCATCAGCTTCACCGCCACCTTCCTCAACCAGGCCGGCGCGCTGATCCACGTCTACACCGACGGCAGCATCCACCTGAACCACGGCGGCACCGAGATGGGCCAGGGCCTCAACACCAAGGTCGCCCAGGTGGTGGCCGAAGTGTTCCAGGTGGACATCTCGCGCATCCAGATCACCGCCACCAACACCGACAAGGTGCCCAACACCTCGCCGACGGCCGCCTCCAGCGGCACCGACCTGAACGGCAAGGCCGCGCAGAACGCCGCCGAGACCATCAAGGGTCGCCTGGTGGACTTCCTCGTCGGGCACTTCAAGGTCACCCCCGAGGACGTGGAGTTCAAGAACAGCCAGGTGCGCGTGCGCGACCAGTACCTCGCCTTCGAAGAGGTCATCCAGCTGGCCTACTTCAACCAGGTCTCGCTCTCCAGCACCGGCTTCTACCGCACGCCGAAGATCTACTACGACCGCGACAAGGCCGCCGGCCGCCCCTTCTACTACTTCGCCTACGGCATGGCCTGCTGCGAAGTGCTGGTGGACACCCTCACCGGCGAGTACAAGATGCTGCGCACCGACATCCTCCACGACGTCGGCGCCTCGCTGAACCCGGCCATCGACATCGGCCAGGTGGAAGGCGCCTTCGTCCAGGGCATGGGCTGGCTGACCACCGAAGAGCTGGTGTGGAACGCCAAGGGCAAGCTGATGACCAGCGGCCCGGCCAGCTACAAGATCCCGGCCATCGCCGACATGCCCATCGACCTGCGGGTGAAGCTGGTGGAGAACCGCAAGAACCCCGAGCAGACGGTGTTCCACTCCAAAGCCGTGGGCGAGCCGCCCTTCATGCTCGGCATCGCCGCCTGGTGCGCCATCAAGGACGCCGTGGCCAGCATCGCCGACTACAGGGCCCACCCGCAGATCGACGCACCGGCCACCCCCGAGCGCGTGCTCTGGGGCGTCGAGCAGATGAAGGCGCTGCAACGCAAGGCCGAGGCCCCCAGCAACGCCCACGTGGAGCCTGCCTGAGGGCAGTCGGGAGGCGACCGATGAACCCACGTCCGACCCTGCACGACACCCCGGCCCGGCCGGCAGCCGCCACCGACACGCCTCGCCCCGGCGAGCGTGACGACTGGCGCCTGTCCCGCTCGCGCCGCCCGCTGCGCAACTGGAGGCTGAGCCGATGAGCTGGATCAACGCCCTTGCCGAGCTGCAGCAGCGCGGCGAACCCAGCGTGCTGGTGACCATCATCGAAGAGCGGGGCTCCACGCCCCGCAACGCCGGCTCGAAGATGGTGGTCACCGCCGAGCGCATCTACGAAACCATCGGCGGCGGCCACCTGGAGTTCAAGGCCATGGCCATCGCCCGGGAAATGCTCGCGAGCGGCAGCCGCGACACCCGCCTGGAGCGCTTCAGCCTGGGCGCCAGCCTCGGCCAGTGCTGCGGCGGCGCCACCGTGCTGCTGTTCGAGCCGATGGACCAGCCCCAGGCGCAGATCGCCCTGTTCGGCGCCGGCCATGTCGGCCGCGCCCTGGCCCCACTGCTCGCCAGCCTGCCGTGCAAGGTGCACTGGATCGACTCGCGGGAAAGCGAATTCCCCGAGCAGGTGCCCACCGGGGTGGAGAAGGTGGTGAACGACGAGGTGGTCGACGAAGTCGACGCCCTGCCCTCCGGCAGCTACTTCATCGTCATGACCCACAACCACCAGCTGGACCTGGAGCTGACTGCCGCGATCCTCAAGCGCAACGACTTCGCCTACTTCGGCCTCATCGGCTCGCGCACCAAGCGGGTCAAGTTCGAGCACCGCCTGCGCGAGCGCGGCTTCGCCAGCGAAACCGTGCAGCGCATGCGCTGTCCCATGGGGCTGGCCGAGGTCAAGGGCAAGCTGCCGGTGGAGATTGCCATCTCCATCGCCGGTGAGATCATCGCCACCTACAACGCCACCTTCGGACAGAAGGACAATGGCCAGGACGTGAAGAAGGGAGAAACGGTCGCCCGGCTGGTGCCCAGCTCCCGCCGCGAACAGGCCTGACCAGACCACACAACGGAAAGCGGGCGGCCACCCCGGCGCCCGCTTTTCCACGCCCGCGCGAAACGCGGGCCCTCAAGTACCGCATTGACCGACGAGACTGCCATGACCCGCTTGACCGCCTACCGCTCCGCCCTCCTCCACAGCATCGCCGACCCCGCCGAGGTGGGCGTCGAGGCCTCCTATGAATACTTCGAGGACGGCATCCTGCTGGTGGAGGATGGCCGCATCGCCCGCATCGGCCACGCCCGCGACCTGCTGTCAGAGCTCGACGGCGTGGAGATCCGCGAATACCCCAACGCGCTGATCACTCCCGGCTTCATCGATACCCACATCCACTACCCGCAGACCGGCATGATCGCCTCCTACGGCGAGCAGCTGCTGGACTGGCTGAACACCTACACCTTCCCCACCGAGCGCGCCTTCGCCGACCTGGCCCACGCCCGCGAAGTGGCCGACCTGTTCCTCGGCGAGCTGCTGCGCAACGGCACCACCACCGCCCTGGTGTTCGGTACCGTGCACGCCACCTCCGTTGACGCCTTCTTCGAAGCCGCCCAGGCGCTGGACCTGCGCATGATCGCCGGCAAGGTGCTGATGGACCGCAACGCCCCGGACTACCTCACCGACACTGCCGAATCCGGCTATGCCGACAGCAAGGCGCTGATCGAGCGCTGGCACGGCAAGGGCCGCCTGCACTACGCAGTGACCCCGCGCTTCGCCCCCACCAGCACCCCCGAGCAACTGGAGCTGGCCGGCAAGCTCTACGGCGAATACCCCGGCCTGTACATGCACACCCACCTCTCCGAGAACAAGGCGGAGATCGAATGGGTCAAGTCGCTGTTCCCCGAGCGCAAGGGCTACCTGGACGTCTACGACCACTACCGGCTGATCGGCGAGCGCTCGGTGTTCGCCCACGGCGTGCACCTGTGCGACGAGGAGTGCCAGCGCCTGGCCGAGACCGGCTCTGCCGTGGCCTTCTGCCCCACCTCCAACCTGTTCCTCGGCAGCGGCCTGTTCGACCTGCAGAAGCTGGAGCAGCATGGCGTGCGCGTGGGCCTGGGCACGGACGTCGGCGCCGGCACCAGCTTCTCCCAGCTGCAGTCGCTGAACGAGGCCTACAAGGTCATGCAGCTGCAGGGCAAGAAGCTCGACCCGTTCAAGTCCCTCTACCTCGCCACCCTGGGCGGCGCCCGCGCGCTGTACCTGGACGACCACATCGGCAACTTCCAGGCCGGCAAGGACGCCGACTTCGTCGTCCTCGACTACCAGGCCACCCCGCTCATGGCCTACCGCATGCAGCAGGCCCGCAGCCTGGCGGAGAAGCTGTTCGCGCTGACCATCCTCGGCGACGACCGCACCGTGAAGGAAACCTTCGCCGCCGGCCGCTCGGTGCACCAGCGCGCCTGAGGTTTCGCACACGCAGAAACGCAACGGGGGGCCAAATGGCCCCCCGTTGCGTTGCAGCAGTGCGGATCAGTCTTCGCGGTAGCGACGCAGCTTCAGCGACTTGCCCGCCACGCGGGTGTCCTTCAGCTTGCCCAGCAGGCGATCCAGGCCCTCTTCGGGCAGCTCGATCAGGCTGAAGGTCTCGCGGATCTGGATACGACCGATGGCTTCGCGCGCCAGGCCACCCTCGTTGAGGATGGCGCCCAGCAGGTTCTTCGCGGCGATGCCGTCGCGGGTCCCCAGGGCGGTGCGGCAACGCACGCGGCCTTCGCCGACCGGCAGCGGCGCACGACGCTCGCGGTATTCACCGCGCTCGCCACGCTCACCGTCACGCTCACGGCGCTCGCGGGGCTGGGGAGCACCCGGCACCAGCGGCTGCTCGCGCTCCACGTCCGCCAGGTTCAGCGACTGGCCGTTGGTGGCCTTGCGCAGCAGCGCAGCGGCCAGGGCACGCGGGCTGCAGCCGATGTCGGCGATCAGGCGGTCGAGCAGTTCACCATGGCTGGCCTCGGCGTCGGCCACCAGGGGGGCCAGGCTGTTGGTCAGCTTCCGGATCCGTGCATCCAGTACCTGGGGCGCGGTGGGCAGGCGGACTTCGGCAACCTTCTGGTTGGTCACGCGCTCGATCACCTGCAGCATGCGGCGCTCGCGCGGGGTGACCAGCAGCAGGGCACGGCCCTCACGACCGGCACGGCCGGTACGGCCGATACGGTGCACGTAGGACTCGGGGTCGTACGGCATGTCCACGTTCACCACGTGGGTGATGCGCGGTACGTCGATGCCGCGGGCAGCGACGTCGGTGGCGACGACGATGTCCAGGCGACCGTCCTTGAGGGACTCGATCACGCGCTCACGCTGGTTCTGGGCGATGTCGCCGTTCAGCGCAGCGGCCTTGTAGCCCTTGGCTTCCAAGGCGGAGGCGAGGTCCAGGGTGGCCTGCTTGGTGCGCACGAAGGCGATCAGCGCATCGAACTCCTCGACTTCCAGCAGGCGCAGCACGGCACCGACCTTCTGGTCGGCGTGGACCATCAGGTGGGCCTGCTCGATGCGGGCCACGGTCTGGGTCTTGGCAGCGATCTTGACGTGCTGCGGCTCTTTCAGGTGACGCTCGGCGATCGAACGGATCGACGGCGGCAGGGTGGCGGAGAACAGCACGCTCTGACGGCTTTCCGGCAGGGCCTCGAAGATCACTTCGAGGTCTTCCATGAAGCCGAGCTTGAGCATCTCGTCCGCTTCGTCCAGCACCATCTGCTGCACGGTGGCGAGCATCTTCTCGTCACGGCGCAGGTGGTCGCACAGGCGGCCGGGGGTGGCCACGATCACCTGGGCGCCCTGGCGCAGGGCCTTGAGCTGCGGGCCCATGGGCGCGCCGCCGTAGACGGCCACGACGTTCAGGCCGGGCATCTGCTTGGCGTAGGTTTCGAAAGCGGTGGCGACTTGCAGTGCGAGCTCGCGGGTCGGTGCCAGGATCAGCGCCTGCGGCTCACGTTTGGCCGGATCGATACGGGAAAGGATCGGCAGCGCGAAGGCTGCAGTCTTGCCGGTACCGGTCTGGGCCTGGCCGATCATGTCGTGCCCGGCGAGGATCACCGGAATCGACTGGGCCTGGATGGGGGAAGGCTCTTCGTAGCCCACTGCAGCGATGGCAGCGAGAACATTGGGGTGAAGGCCGAGCGCGGCGAATCCGCCGATATCCTGGGTCATGGGTATGCCTCATGTGCATCCGCAAAGACCCAAACCCAAAGCTGCATATGCCGAAAGACCTTGTGGGTCACCCTGGCAGCCTGGGAGAGAATTTGCGAGTTGCTTATTGGTTGGAGTGTTACGTCTAGGGTAGTCCGCGATGCGGACGGTGCAGCTGAAGGCGAATGCCCCGAAAGATGCAGTTCCTGAACGGGGCCCGGTTTAGGGCCGGCGCGCATCATACAGTAAAAGCTGACAAGCGCGCAGCGTTTTTCTCACGCAAAGCGCCAGACGGCTCTGGTCGCATGGACAACGCCACACGCAGCGGCTATATCCTCCGAGCCCCCGCCCCTTCCCTCCGAGGACCGCCTCCATGTCCCACGCCCAAACCGGCCGCGTGACCCGCGAACAGCGCGGCCACATCCTGCTGCTCGGCCTCGACCGCCCCGCCAAGCGCAACGCCTTCGACCAGGCGATGCTCGACGACCTGGTGCTGGCCTTGGGGGACTACGAGCGGGACGACGAAGCGCGCTGCGCGCTGGTGTTCGCACACGGCGAGCACTTCACCGCCGGCCTCGACCTGGCCAACGTGGCCGAGACCTTCCGCAACGGCTGGCAACTGCCCGAGGGCGCCGTCGACCCCTGGGGCACCTTCGGCGGCCCGCGCCTGAGCAAGCCGCTGCTGGTGGCCGTGCAGGGCTACTGCTTCACCATCGGCATCGAACTGATGCTCGCCGCCGACATCAACCTCTGCGCCAGCAACACCCGCTTCGCCCAGATGGAAGTCCAGCGCGGCATCTTCCCCTTCGCCGGTGCCACCCTGCGCCTGCCCCAGGTGGCGGGCTGGGGCAACGCCATGCGCTGGCTGCTCACCGGCGACGAATTCGACGCCCACGAAGCCCTGCGCCTGGGCCTGGTGCAGGAGGTGCTGGCCAGCGAAGAGCTGATGCCCCGCGCCCTCTGGCTGGCCGAGCGGATCGCCGCCCAGGCACCACTGGGCATCCGCGCCACCCTCGCCTCCGCACGGCAGGTGGTGAACGAGGGCGAACTCGCCGCCGCCCGTGCCCTGCCGGCAGTCGCCCAGCGCCTGCTGGCCTCGGAGGACGCCCAGGAAGGCCTGCAGGCCATGCTGGAGCGCCGCCCCGGTGCCTTCAAGGGACGCTGAGGCCATCGCACCGCTGCTGATCCTGCTGCCGGGCCTGGACGGCAGCGGCCTGCTGTTCGAACCGTTGAGCAAAGCCCTTGCCGGGCGCCTGGACTGCCAGGTGCTCGGCTACCCGACGGTGGCGCCCCAGGACTACGACAGCCTCGTCGAATGGGCAGAACACCAACTGCCGAAAGACCGGCCCTTCATCCTGCTCGGGGAGTCCTTCTCCGGCCCCGTCGCTTTGAAGCTGGCCCTGCGCCGCCCACCCGGCCTGAGGGCTCTGGTGCTGGCCTGCAGCTTCGCCCATCGCCCTCGCCCGGGCATCGTGCTTCTTGAACCGCTGATCCGCCGGATGCCCCTCGACGCCGTGCCGGGCTGGCTGCTGCGCTTCGCCCTGCTGGGCACCGACGCGCCCGCGTCAACCCTGGCGGCCCTGCGCCACAGCCTGTCCCTGGCACCGCCGGCCTGTCTCGCCTCGCGCCTGCGCGCCGTCGCCACGGTGGACCTGCGTGCGCGCCTGGGCGAGCTGCAGGTTCCGCTGCTGTACCTGCAGGCCCGGCAGGACCGGTTGGTGCCGGCACGGGCCGCACGGGCAGTGGCCCAGCGCACCCGAGCCTTCAGCCTGGTCCGCCTGGACGGCCCCCATGCGCTGCTGCAGGCCCACCCCCAGGCCTCGGCGGAAGCCATCGTGGCGTTCTCCCGGCTGCACCTGGGTGTGAACTGATCGCTGGGAAGAGATGACCGCCGTCACCCTGCACCCTCCCGGAGCTTTTCTATACTCGCTGCACCACCTTGGACTGGACTGCCACGTGCCCGCCAAAGCGATCTGGATCATCGCCCTGCTCTGCCTCGCATTCGGCCTCCAGGCACAACCACGCCAGGTGGACCTGTACCTGCCCGATGCACCACCGCTGACCCTGGTCCAGGACGCCAAGGGCCACGGCATCGTCGGCGACGCCGCTCTCCTCGCGCTCAAGCGCGCCGGCTACCGGGTGCGCATCCGCGTCGAGCCCTGGGCCCGGGCGCAGAAAACCGTCATGGACGGCCACGACCTGCTGATCATTCCCCTCTCCCGTACCCCCGAGCGCGAAGCCCATTACACCTGGGTGGCCCCGGTCATGGCGCTGGACCGGGTGTTCTTCAGCCTCGACGAGCCGGTGAAGAGCTTCGAGGAAGCGCGCCAGCGCTACCGGCAGATCGGTGTGGGGCTGGGCACCGCCCAGAGCGACATCCTCCACCGCGAAGGCTTCGCAGACGAACAGATCCGCCACCTGGTGCTGGGCGACAAGCCCGCCCAGCTGTTGCTGATGGGGCGCATCGACGCCTGGTTCACCGGCGTGACCGAAGGGCTCTACATCTGGCCCCAGGTCACCGACCGCAAGCTGCACATGAGCCCACCCCTGGCCACCACCGACCTCTACATCGCCTGCTCGCGCCAGTGCGACCCGCAGCTGACCGACGCCGTCGCCCACGCCATGCAGGCCCTGCGCGACGAAGGCCGGGTGCAGCGCATCCAGAAGCACTACCTGCCAGGGGTGCAGTGAACGGGAGCGTCCTGCCCGCGCGCAGGTGTCAGAAGTGCTTGCCCGGATCTTCCGGCGGCGTTTCCTCGGGCAGCTCCTCCAGCTTCAGCTCCAGGCCCCAGCTGGCTGCGTCCTGGGTACGGGTCGCGGCCGGTGGCGGGGTGGGTGCGGCGGCGGGAGCGGGCGTCGGTGCGGGAGCCGGGCCGTCGCGGTAGAGCTTCAGCTTGAGGCGCAGGTTGTTGGCGGAGTCGGCGTTCTTGATCGCCTCGTCCTCGCTGATGGCACCTTCCACCACCAGGTCGAACAGCGCCTGGTCGAAGGTCTGCATGCCCAGGGCCTTGGACTTCTCCATGATCTCCTTGATGGAGCTGAAGTCACCGCGCTTGATCAGGTCGCTGATGGTGGAAGTGCCCAGCAGCACCTCCACCGCCGCGCGACGCTTGCCGTCGGAAGTGCGCACCAGGCGCTGGGAGACGAAGGCCTTGAGGTTGTTGCCCAGGTCGTTGAGCAGCTGCGGCCGGCGTTCCTCGGGGAAGAAGTTGATGATGCGGTCCAGCGCCTGGTTGGCGTTGTTCGCGTGCAGGGTGGAAATGGCCAGGTGACCGGTGTCAGCGAAAGCCAGGGCGTGCTCCATGGTCTCGCGGTCGCGGATCTCACCGATGAGGATCACGTCCGGCGCCTGGCGCAGGGTGTTCTTCAGGGCGGCGTGGAAGCTGCGGGTGTCCACCCCCACCTCGCGCTGGTTGATGATGGATTTCTTGTGCCGGTGCACGTACTCCACCGGGTCCTCGATGGTGATGATGTGCCCGCCGCTGTTGCGGTTGCGGTAGTCGATCAGCGCCGCCAGGGAGGTGGACTTGCCGGAGCCGGTGCCGCCGACGAAGAGCACCAGGCCGCGCTTCTCCATCACCACCTTGAGCAGCACCTCGGGCAGCTTGAGGTCCTCGAAGCGGGGGATGTCCAGCTTGATGTTGCGCGCAACGATGGAGACCTCGTTGCGCTGCTTGAAGATGTTGATGCGGAAGCGCCCCACGTTGGGCACCGAGATCGCCAGGTTCATCTCCAGCTCACGGTCGAATTCGACGCGCTGCTCCGGGTCCATGATCGACTCGGCGATACGCGCCACGTCCCCCGGCTTGAGCGGGTCGGCGCTCAGCGGCTTGAGCACGCCGTTGAACTTGGCGCAGGGCGGCGCGCCGGTGGACAGGTAGAGATCCGAGCCATCCTGGGAGGCAAGGACCTTCAGCATCGAAGGGAGATCCATGGGGCGTGTATCCGTGGGGCGGGACAAGGTAACGGTAGGCGAATTTCGCCAGTGGGCACGGCATGTGCCGTGAAGGCGACGAACTGTATGGCCCGGCCCGTGGCTGGCACAATGAACGGCTCCACAAACCAAGAGGAAATCCCATGGCCAAGGCCCTTGCCCGCCACATCCTGGTCAAGACCGAGGCGGAAGCCGAACAGATCAAGCAGCGCCTGGCCAAGGGCGAGGACTTCGCCGTGCTGGCGAAGAAGCACTCCATCTGCCCGTCCGGCAAGCGCGGCGGCGACCTGGGCGAAGTGCGCCCCGGACAGATGGTGCGGGTGATCGACCAGGTGATCTTCAAAAAGCCGGTGCGCACCATCCACGGCCCGGTGAAGAGCCAGTTCGGCTATCACCTGGTGCAGGTGTTCTTCAGGGACTGAAACAGTCCTACGCGCACCGTCGAGGCATTCCCCCTCCTCCATCGGCCAGCCCCTCCGGAAGCACCGATGGCCTTCCGCTACCGTGGGCGGCTTTCGAATCTGATAGAGGAAGCCGACCATGTGGTTTGCCAGGAAGAAGCCGGCCGCGCCGCCCGTATCGCTGGGAGAGCTCGAGTTGCGGGCCATCCGCAACGCCATGGCGATGATCGAGTTCAGCCCGGACGGCACCATCCTCGATGCCAACGCCGCGTTCCTCGGCGTCGTGGACTACCAGCTGGACAACGTACTGGGGCGCAACCACAGCCTGTTCTGCACCCCGGAACTGGTGCGCAGCCCGGCCTACGAGGAGTTCTGGCGCCGCCTGCGGGCCGGCGAGCACTTCAGCGACCGCTTCATGCGCCTGACCCGCAGCGGTCGCCAGGTATGGCTGGAGGCCACCTACATGCCGGTGCTGGATGAAGCCGGCCAGACCATCCGCATCCTCAAGGTCGCCACCGACATCACCCGCCAACTGGAAGCCGAGCACGTCCACGAGAGCTACGTGAACGCCATCAACCACGCCATGGCGGCCATCGAATTCGACCTCGAAGGCAGGGTGGTGGGCGCCAACGCCAACTTCCTCGGCCTGATGGGCTACAGCCTCGACGAGGTGCAGGGCAAGCACCACAGCCTGTTCTGCTGCCCCGACGAAGCCAGCGGCAGCGACTACCAGCACTTCTGGGACCGCCTGCGCCACGGCGAGTACATCTCCGACCGTTTCCGCCGGCTCACCCGCTCCGGCAGCACCATCTGGCTGCGCGCCACCTACAGCCCGCTGTACGACTCCACCGGACGTCCCTACGGCGTGGTCAAATTCGCCACCGACATCACCCCCCAGATGCTGCGGCGCGACACCGAAGCCGCCGCCGCGCAGCTGGCCCAGGACATCGCCCGGGAAACCGACATCACCGCCGACCGGGGCACCCGCACCGTCGCCGAGACGGTCCAGGTGGTCACCGAGATCGCCGACGACCTGGCCGCCGTGGCCGGGCAGATCGAAGGCCTCAACCAGCAGTCGGAGCAGATCACCAACATCGTCCAGGTGATCCGCTCCATTGCCGACCAGACCAACCTGCTGGCGCTCAACGCCGCCATCGAGGCCGCTCGCGCCGGCGACCAGGGGCGCGGCTTCGCGGTGGTGGCCGACGAGGTCCGCCAACTGGCCTTCCGCACCAGCCAGGCCACGGTGGAGATCAAGGCCGTGGTGCAGCAGAACCAGAGCCTGGCGCACGATGCCGTGACCGGCATGGCCACCACCCAGAGCCGCGCACAGCGCGGCGTCGAACTGGCCAACCAGGCCGGCACGGTGATCAACGAGATCCGCTCCGAGGCCCAGCGGGTGGTGGATGCCGTGGCGCAGATCGCCCTTTCCTACACCGACTGACAGCCACCTGCGGAGCCCCTCCGGACGGCGCCCGTCACCCCGGGGGGACTCCGATTGTTCGTACAGCAGCCGTACAGCCAATCTCATCTACGCTTGGCTTCGAGCCTGGACGGCTCCAACGGCACCACAGGGAGCGTATCGACCCCCATGCAGACCTCACCGACCATGCGCTGGCAGCGACTCGCGATCCCCGTCCTTCTTCTCCTGTTGCTCCTGCGTCTCATCGCCGCCTGGGCACTCCCCCTCACCGACAAGACCGAAGCCCGCTACGGCGAGATCGCCCGCAAGATGTGGGAGACCGGCGACTGGGTCACCCTGTGGCACGACTACGGCGTGCCCTTCTGGGCCAAACCGCCGCTGTCCACCTGGCTCTCCGCCGGCAGCATGGACCTGCTCGGCGCCACGGAGCTGGCGGCACGGCTGCCCTCGCTGCTGCTGGCCGTGGCCACCCTGCTGCTGGCGTGCAGCCTGATCCGCCAGCGCAGCGGCCGTGACGCCGCCCTCGCGTGCGCGCTGATCCTCGGCAGCGGGCTGCTGTTCCTCGGCACTGCCGGCACGGTGATGACCGATTCCGCCCTGCTGTTCTGCGTCACCTTCAGCCTGGTGGCCGTCTGGCGTGCCGTGGTCCTCGGCAGCCGGGCCTGGGGCTACCTGCTGTTCATCGGGCTGGGGCTCGGCCTGCTGGCCAAGGGCCCGATCGCCGGCGTGCTGGTGGGCATGCCGGTGTTCTTCTGGGTGCTGCTGGGCAACCGCTGGCGTGCCCTCTGGCAGCGCCTGCCCTGGCTCACCGGCATCCCCCTGATGCTGGCCATCGCACTTCCCTGGTACCTGCTGGCGGAACACCGCACCCCGGGCTTCCTGAACTACTTCATCGTCGGCGAGCACCTCAGCCGCTTCCTCGATGCCGGCTGGAAGGGCGACAAGTACGGCTTCGCCCATGCCACCCCGCGCGGCATGATCTGGCCCTACACCTTCGCTGCCCTGCTGCCCTGGTCGCTGGTCATGCTGGCCTGGCTGGCGCGCCACGGTCGCCAGTTGCCCCGCCTGGTGCGCGACGAGGACGGCTGGGTGCTCTACCTGGCGTTCTGGACGCTGATGACGCCGCTGTTCTTCACCCTCTCCGGCAACATCATCTTCCCCTACCCCATGCCCATGCTGCCGGGCTGCGCCCTGCTGTTCGCCGAGCTCTGGCTGCGGGCCCGGCGCAACCCCGACAGCGGCAGCGCCCTGCCCCTGATCGCCGCCATCGGCGCCCTGCTGCTGGCCGGTGTGCTGGCAGTCACTCATTTCCAGGGGGACCGCTACCTGCGTACCCAGAAGGACGTGATCGCTGCCTGGCGTACCCAGCATCCGTCGCCGGCCAGCGCGCTGGTGTACTGGAGCGACAGCCGCGCCTTCTCCGCCGAGTTCTATTCCCACGGCCGCGCCCGCACCACCGCGGACCCGGAGCAGCTGCGCGACTGGCTGAGCGGCCGCCCCGGCAGCTTCATCGTCTGCCAGGACAAGGACCTGCGCCTGCTGCCGGCGGACATCCGCGCCCGCTTCGAACCCGTGGCGCAGGTGCGCAACGTCGGCAACACCTTCCTGCTGCTGGGCGAAGCCGCCCCCATCCTGGACGCCGAGGACCATCGCCATGACTGATTACCAGGTCCCGCCCTACCTGCTGTCCCTGCGTGCCCAGGAGCGGCCGGCCGATCCGCTGGTCAGCTGCATCCTGCCGGCCTACAACGAGGCGGCCAACATCGTGCCGATGCTGCAGACCCTGCACGCCCTGCTCGACGCCGCCGGCTACCGCCACGAACTGGTGGTGGTGGACGACGGCAGCCGCGACGACACCGTGCAGCAGGTACTCGGCCAGCTGGATGCCCTGCCCGTGACGCTGATCCAGCTGTCGCGCAACTTCGGCAAGGAGATCGCCCTGAGTGCCGGCATCGACCAGGCCCGGGGCGACGTGGCGGTGCTGATCGACTGCGACTTCCAGCACCCGCCGGAGCGCGTCCCGGACTTCCTCAAGCAATGGCGCCAGGGCTACGACATGGTCTACAGCGTGCGCGAACACCGCCGTGGCGAGCCCTGGATCAAGCGCCTGTGCACCCACGCCTTCTACCGCCTGACCAACAGCGGCTGCCGGCACAAGATGCCTCCGGACACCCAGGACTTCCGCGTGCTCGACCGCTGCGTGCTGGAGGCCCTGCGCCAGATGCCCGAGCGCAACCGCTTCATGAAGGGCCTGTACCACTGGGTCGGCTTCACCCAGCGGCCGATGATCACCCGCGTGGACGAACGCCGCGCCGGCCACAGCAGCTTCAACTACCGGCGCCTGCTGGACCTGGGCATCACCGGGCTCACCGCCTTCTCCAACCTGCCCCTGCGCATCTGGACCCTGGTGGGCTGCACGATCTCCCTGCTCGCCATCGGCTACGCCTTCTGGGAGCTGATCCACACCCTGCTGTTCGGTAACCCGCTGCGGGGCTGGCCGACCCTGGCCGTGGCGGTGTGCTTCCTCGGCGGGGTCCAGCTGCTGTCCATCGGCATCCTCGGCGAATACGTCGGGCGCATCTTCGACGAGGTCAAGCAGCGCCCCAACTACCTGATCAGCCGCATCAGCAGCCGCGACCGGGAACCCCGCCCTTGAGCCGCGAGCTGTTCTGGTTCGGCGTGGTCGGCATCAGTGCCCTGCTGGTGCACTTCGCCAGCGTGGCTTGGGTGCTGGTGCCCCTGGGGCTGGCGCCGCTGCTGGCCAACGTGCTGGGCTTCCTGCTGGCCTTCCAGGTCAGCTACTGGGGCCACCGGGTGCAGACCTTCCGCGCCACTGGCGTGCCCCATCGCCAGGCCCTGCCACGCTTCTTCGCCGTCGCCTGCCTGAGCTTCGCGGTCAACGAAGGGCTCTACGCCCTGCTGCTGCAGCACACGGCCCTCGGCTACCGCCCGGCCCTGCTGCTGGTCCTGGTCCTGGTGGCCGGGATGACCTTCGTGCTCGGCAAGCTCTGGGCCTTCCGCCTGCCGGGGAGTGCCGGATGAACAGCCACGCCCGCCCACCCCGCCGGCTGACCCTGTGCGCCGACGACTTCGCCCAGACCGACGCCACCAGCGGCGCCATCCTCGCGCTGCTGGGCGCTGGGCGCCTGTCGGCCACCAGCGTGATGAGCCAGTCGCCGCTGTGGCCCGAGCACGCCCGAGCACTCAAGGCCTTCGACGGTCAGGCGGACATCGGCCTGCACTTCAACCTGACCCATCCGTTCGAGCACGGAACCCGTCCACTGCCCTACTGGCTGCTGCTGAGCCAGCTCCGCGCCTTGCCCCGTGCACGGCTGCAGGACCTGGCGCTGGCGCAGATCGACCGCTTCACCGAGCACTTCGGCCGCCTGCCGGACTTCATCGACGGGCACCAGCACGTGCACGCCTTCCCGGTGATCCGCGAGGCGCTGCTGACGGCCATCGAACAGCGCTGGGAAACCATCGCACCGCCCTACCTGCGCGCGCCGGACCGGCTCGCCCACCCCGGCGACAGCGGGCTCAAGGCGCGGGTGCTGGCCAACGCCTGCCGGGGTTTCCAGCAGCGGGCCAAGGCCCAGGGGCTGCGCACGCCGCCCTGGTTCGCCGGCCTCTATGCCCTGACGCCGGAGGCCGACTTCCCAGGGCTCATGCAGGCCTGGCTGGACGCCTGCCCCGACCGTGGCCTGCTGATGTGCCACCCCGGCCACGGCCCGCGCGCCGCTGATGACCCGATTGCAGACGCCCGGGAACGGGAATACGCCTTCCTCGCCAGCGACGCCTTCATGGAGGCCTGCGCTCAGCGGGACATCCTCCTCACGCGCTTCGGCTGATCCAGCCGCTCAGCGCTGGATGCGCATCCCCCCGCCGACGGCCTCGACCCGTACCCCGTGACTCTGCGCCAGCATGGCCAGCGCCAGGGGCAGGTCGTCGACGGGGAAGGTGCCGGACACCCGCAGGCTCGCCACGGCGGGTGACCAGGCCAGGGGCCGGTCGCTGTAGCGCATAAGCTCCTGCGCCCATTGCGCCAGCGGCATGTCTTCCGCCACCAGCAGCCCCTTGCGCCAGGCCAGGGCGGACTCGCGCGCGGCCTCGACAGCACCGAACCGCTCACGGCTGAAACGCACCTGCTGCCCGGCCTGCAGGACCGCTTCGTGCGGCACGGCACCCGGGTGGTCGAGGGTCACCCTCACCGCCCCCTGGTAGACGGCGAGCAGGGTCGCGTCCGGGAAGGTGCGAACGCTGAAGCGCGTGCCCAACGCCTGCATCAGCCCCTGCCCGGTGCGTACCCGCAGCGGCCGGGGCGGCACCTGCCGATCCACCGTCGTGGTCACGTACAGCTCGCCGCGCTGCAGGTGCAGCAGGCGCTGGTCGGCGCTGAAGCGCACCTGCAGGGCCGTGTCGCTGTTCAGCGCCACCTGGGTGCCGTCCTCCAGCCACAGCTCGCGGCGCTCACCCCGGGCCGTGAGGTAGTCGACGCCCGCCCGGCTGCGCTGCCACAGCCACCACCCCAGCGGCGCCGAGCAGGTGGCCAGCAGCAGGCTGCGCAGCACCGTGCGGCGGCTGCTGCCAAGCGGGCGATCCAGGGCCTGCCGGGCCAGGCCCGGCGGCAGCGTGCCCAGGCAATCCAGCAGCCGCTGGGCACGCTGCCAGGCGCGCGCGTGCTCGGGACCGGCGTGCTGCCAGCGCACCAGCTCGGCCTGTTCGGCGGGTGTCAGCGGCCGTTCCTGCATCAGCAGCAGCCAGGACGCGGCCTGTTCCAGCACGGTGGCAGCGATGGGGTCGCCAGGGGGGCGCAGGTCAGGCATCGGGCATCCGACTCAGGCAGACCAGGTAGCCCTGGTGGATGTACTTCTTCACGGTGGGCAGGGCGATGTTCAGGGCCTCGGCGATGGCCTTCTGCTTCATGCCGTCCAGGGTCGCCATGAGGAACGCCTGGCGCACGGGTGGGCGCAGGGTATCGAGCAGCGCGTCCACCTCATGCAGCGTCTCGAGGATGACGCTCTGCTGCTCCGGCGAAGGGTGCTCCGGCTCCGGCAGCTGCGACAGCGCCTCCAGCCAGGCCTGCTCCAGGGAATGGCGCCGCCGCCAGCTGACCAGCACGCACTGGGCGATGCGGGTCAGGTAGGCGCGGGGCTGCTGGATGGCCCCGCCCTGCCGGGCATCGCGGCTCACCAGCACCCGCAGGAACACGTCCTGGGCCAGGTCATCGGCGACACCCCGGCCCCAGGAGCGCAACCGGTAGCTCAGCCAGTTGCGCAGCCAGCCGTGGTGCTCGGTGTACAGCGTGGTCACGGGGCAGCGCTCGGCGGGCAGGATCGGGGATTCGGGGGAAGTCATCGCGGGGGATCGGCACGGCAGGTCGCAAATGAAAACAATTATCACTAAAATCCGAGCCGCCACAAGCACGGATGAAAACAAGAACGATCCGCATATACCTTTTCCAATCTCGTGCGACAGAGGGAGTGACAGCCCGCAGCGAGTGGCGGGCCACACACCCTACGAGCGAGAGAACCATGCCTGCAGTCCACCGGCACCCCGCCGCTTCGCCCATGCCCATCCGCCTCTCTCCGATCAGCCTGGCCGTCGGCTGCGCGTTGATCGGCTGCCTGCTGGCCGGTATCACCGCCCCGTCCGTGCAGGCCACCGAGACGACCGCGCCCCACGACCAGCCGGACAGCGCCCACGACTACGACATCCCGCGCGGGCCGCTGGGTGCCGCGCTGGGCCTGTTTGCCAGCCAGTCCGGGCTGCTGCTGTCCTACGATGCCGACCTGACGCGGGGCCGCACCGCCCCCGCACTCAAGGGGCGTTACAGCGTGGCGGACGCCGCGCGGCGCCTGCTGGCCGGCACGGAGCTGGACCTGCTGCCCGGAGCCGCCGGCACCTATGTCCTGCTGCCCCGGAGCACGCCGCCCGAGGCCGGGCTCGAACTGAACCCGACGATGGTCGGCGCCACCGCCCTGCTCGACGACCCGCAGGAGGCCTATCGCGCGCCACGTTCCTCCGTGCACCTGACGCGGGAGGACCTGGACCGCTTCGGCACCGTCTCGGTGGGCGACATGCTCAAGGGCGTGGCCGGCGTACAGGTGGGCGACAGCCGCAACGGCGGCGCGCTGGACGTCAACATCCGCGGCATCCAGGGGCAGAGCCGCATCGCAGTGCGGGTGGACGGCTCGGAGCAGGCGCTGGATGTCTACCGCGGCTACGGCGGTACCCAGCAGCGCAGCTACATCGACCCGGACCTGCTCAGCAGCGTGACCGTGAACAAGGGCCCCAGCCTGCGCTCCGGGGCCATCGGCGGCGCAGTGGAGATGACCACCCTCGGCGTCGACGACATCCTCGTCGACGGCCAGGACGTGGGCCTGCGCGTGACCGGCAACCTCTGGAACAACGGCGTAGAGCCCGCCAGCCGGGACGCCCACTCGCGGACCGAGGACCTCAGCGCCGTCCCCCGCACACAGCGCGGCAACCTGTTCAACTCGGCGGCCGAATCCGGCAGCGCGGCCTTCGCCTTCCACCACGAGCGGGTGGACCTGGTGGCCGCCTACGCCCACCGCAACCAGGGCAACTACTTCGCCGGCAAGCACGGCCAGGACCGCTACCGCCTGTTCGACCGTTGGGGGGACGAGCAGCCCAGCGTGGCCAGCACCTACAACGCCGGTGAAGAGGTGCTCAACTCCTCGGCAGAGACCGAGTCCTACCTGCTCAAGACCACCTGGCGGCTGGACGACGAACAGACTCTGGACCTGGGCTACCGCCGCTTCGACGGGCACATGGGCGAGATCATGCCCTCGGACATCTTCCGTTTCGGCACCGCCGGCATCTACCAGTACCCCACCAGCGACGTGGCGATCGACACCTATACCGCGCGCTACCACTACCTGCCCGCCGACAACCCGCTGCTGGACCTCAATGCCGGCCTGTGGCTGACCGATTCGCAGACCAGCTCCCTCAGCGCCGCCTGGATGGCGCCCACCTCCCAGCTGTACCGCACCGACCGCGCCTGGGCCCGGCAGGACGACCGGCGCATCGGCGGCGACCTGAGCAACGTGTCGCGCTTCAGCACCGACCACGGCGACTTCACCCTGGAGCTGGGTGGCGCCTTCCAGGTGGAGGATCTGAAACCGCAGAAAAGCGTGACCACCACCCAGCACGACATCAACGCCAACCGCATGCTGCGGGACGCCTCGCGCCAGGAGTTCAGCTTCAACGGCAAGCTGGAGTACCAGCCCATCGAAGAAGTCACCCTGTGGGGCGGCGGCCGCTACAGCCACTACCGCACCCGCGACAACACCGTGCTCGCCGAGGCCCGCCGGGCAGACCGCGCGATGCGCTGGATCACGGTGGAAAGCCCCACGGGCTGGGGCAGCATGATGTGGTTCCCCGACCAGAACGGGCAGTACACCGCCGCCACCGACCCGCGCCTGAACAACGGCATCGTCTTCGGCAACAGCAACGAGCCGTTCAACGGCGTGCCCTTCGACAGCTTCGGCGCCACCCAGGTGACGGTTTCCCCGGAGGAGGTCAGCAACGTCGTCACCGGCTACGCCTACACCCCGCAGCGCGACAGCCACGGCGGCGGCTTCGCCCCGGCCTTCGGCGTCAACGTCGAGTTCCTGCCGGACACCTTCGCCTACCTCACCTACACCGAAGGCCTGCGCCAGCCCTCGCTGTTCGAGACCAGCCAGGGCACCCAGCAGGTCACTCCGGGCAAGCACCTCAAGCCCGAGCGCTCGCGCAGCTGGGAGCTGGGCCTGAGCGCCCTGCGCAGCGACCTGCTGGCATCAGGCGACACCGCGTCCGCCAAGCTGGCGTTCTTCGACAACGAGATCCGCCACTACATCACCCGCTACTACGACCCGAGCCCGGGCCTCTGGGGACAGATGACCTTCAGCAACACCGACCGCTACAGCACCCGTGGCCTGGAACTGCAGTCGCACTACGACGCCGGGCGCGTGTTCGCCGACCTCTCGGCCACCTACTACCTGAAGACCGAAACCTGCGACGCGGCCTTCGCCGCCAAGCTGCGCGCCGTCGCCAGCCCCTACCAGCGCACCCAGGACACGCCGGACTGCACCCCGGGCAGCTACATGGGCTCGTACACCAACACCCAGAACCCGCCCAAGTTCTCCACCAACCTGCTGGCCGGCCTGCGCTTCTTCGACGAGACACTGACCCTGGGCGGGCGCATGACCCACACCTCCGGCCCCACCGCGCAGCTGGACAAGCCCTGGCAGACCGGCGCCACCACGCCGCAGATCGACTACCGCGCGGTGACGCTGTACGACCTGTTCCTCACCTACAAGGTGCTGGAGCACGCCGAGCTGAACCTGTCGGTGCAGAACCTCACCGACCGCTACTACCTGGACCCGCTGGCGCAGAGCTTCATGCCGGCCCCGGGGCGCACCTGGCGGCTCGGCGTGCAGGCGCGGTTCTGACACGCGGTCCGATGCTAGGCCGGCCCGGCCAGCTCCACGCGGTTGCGGCCAGCGTCCTTGGCCCGGTACAGCGCCTGGTCGGCCGCCTCCACCAGTGCCAGCTCGCCCCCCAGCAACACCGGACCCTGCAGGGTCGCCACGCCGATGCTGGCGCTGACCCGGCCCAGCGGGCTGGCACTGTGGGGAATCGCCAGCTCCGCCAGGCGCTGCAGGATGGCCTCGCCCACGGCCTGTGCGCCGGCCAGGTCGGTGCCGGGCAGGATCACCGCCATTTCCTCCCCGCCGTAGCGGGCTGCCTGGTCGCTCGGGCGCCGCACGCACCCCTGCAGGGCCTCGCCCACCGCCTTCAGGCACTCGTCCCCGGCGATGTGCCCGTAGGCGTCGTTGAAGCGCTTGAAGTGATCGATGTCCAGCAACAGCAACGACAGCGGCGTCCGTTCCCGGTAGGCACGCCGGGCCTCGGTGGTGAGGGTCATGTCGAAGCCGCGCCGGTTGGCCAGCCCGGTGAGCGGGTCGCGGGAGGCCAGGGCCTCCAGCCGGGCATTGCTCAGCAGCAGGTCCTCGCGGGTCGCCATGAGCAGCCGCTCGGTGCGGATGCGCCGGCGGATGTCGCGGATCAGCAGGTGCCCGACGATGCCGATGCCCCCCAGCATCGCCGTGGCCACGCCCACGGTGAACTGTGTTTCGGTGCGCCAGGCCTGCAGGGTCTCGCCCTTGCCGACGGCCACGGTGGTGACCAGGGGCAGATGTTCGTTCTTGCGGAAGGCATACAGACGGTCCACCCCGTCCAGGCTCGACGTGAGCGCCGCCGTGCCCACCGAGTGCCCCACCAGGTACTGGGTGTAGATGGGCGACCCGGAGAAATCGTGGGTCATGTCCTGCTCGCGGAACGGGTAGCGCACCAGCATCTGCCCGTTGGTGAAGGTGAGCGCGATGGCCCCCTCGGTGCCCACGTCGATCTTGCCGAACAGCCGGAGGAAGTTCTCCACCCCCAGCGTGACCGCCACCACGCCGGCGAAATGGCCGGGGGCGTCCTCGAAGCGCCGGCTGACGGTGATCACCCAGGCCCCGGTGGCGCGGCTGCGGATCGGCGGGCCGATGTGCACCTCGCGGGTCGGGTTGTCGCGGTGGAAGAGGAAGAAGGCCCGGTCACCACTGTTGGCATTGGCCGGGACCTCGCCATTGGAGGACATCAGCCAGTTGCCCGCCGCGTCGTAGATGACGATGCCGTTGAGCTGGCTCATCAGCAGCTGCTGCTGGTCCGCCAGGGCATGCAGGCGCTTCATCTGCTCCGGCCCGGTGCCCTCCGCCTCCAAGCGCTCCATGAAACCCAGCAGCAGCGTCGAACTCTGCCGGACGATGCCTTCGGCGTAGGTGTCCAGCGCCTGGGTCAGGTTTAGGCTGTGCACGTAGGCTTCATGCAGGGTGCGCTCGCGCGAGGCCCAGACCTTCCAGCCGACCAGGGCGATGAGCGAGACCACGATGATGGCCAGGAGCAGAGCGGTAAGACGGATATCACGTTTCACAAATGCACCACGCAGACTTCCATTTCAGGCGATGCGACGCTGCAAACCCTCGGCGAGTCGCATCGCACCCCTGACAACCTGGAAAAACAGACGACCGGCCACCCGCCCGCCCCGTATCAAACACCCGAACCGATGACAGCATCGGGGGGCCTGGAGGCGCCCTACTGCGACTGGCGCTGCCGGTACCAGGCCTGGGCCATGTCATCGAGGTGGGTGAGGAACACCGTCGCCAGGGGCGACAGGCGCTTGCCCCGAGGGTAGAGCGTCCACCAGTTCGATTGCAGCGGGAATCCCTGCACATCCAGCACGGCCAGTTGCTCGTGCTCGACGATGGGTGCCAGGGCATGGCGGGAAATGACCGACAGCCCCATTTCGGACGCCACCGTCTGCTTGATCGCCTCGTTGCTGCCCAGCTCCACCCAGACCTGGGGCACGAAGCCGACCTGCTGGAAATGCGCATCGCAGGCCAGCCGCGTACCGGAGCCACGCTCGCGGAGGATGAAGCGCTGCTCCGCCAGGTCCGCCAGGGTCAGCCCCTGCCGGCCGGCCAGGGGGTGCGACTGGCTGGCGATCACCACCAGCGGGTTGGGCAGGAAGGCGTGGGTCTCCAGCTCCAGGTCGGCCGGCGGCATGGAGAGGATGTAGAGGTCGTCGCGGTTGTCCCGCAGGCGCGCCAGCACTGCATCACGGTTGAGCAGCTCCAGGGCGATGTCGATCTGCGGGTGGCTGGCGCAGAAGCGTCCGAGCAGGCTGGGTACGAAGTACTGCGCGGTGCTCGCCACCGCCAAGCGCAGGCGCCCCCGGGTCAACCCGCGCATGCCGTCGATGCGCTGCTCGAACGAGCCCCACTCCTCCACCATCGCCTGAGCCGTCTCGGCCAGCGCCTCGCCGGCCTCGGTGAGGTACAGGCGCCGGCCGATCTGCTCGTACAGCGGCATGCCCACCGCCTCGGACAGCTCCTTGAGCTGCATCGACACGGTGGGCTGCGTCACGTGGCAGGCCCGTGCGGCAGCGGTGATGCTGCGGTGCTCGGCCAGGGCGAGGAACAGGCGCAATTGCCGGAACGTCGCATTCATAACCTTTCCTCTAATCTTTGCATCGTAATTATTGATTTTTGATTATGCATCTTGCGCACTAGCCTATGGCCATCCCTGCTCTCCTGGAAACCGACGATGGCCAACTTCCTCGACCCCGCGATCCTCTTCTTCCTCTTCGGCATCTTCGCCGGCCTGCTGAAGTCCAACCTGGAGATCCCAGCACCGATCTCCCGCTTCCTCTCGCTCTACCTGCTGATGGCCCTGGGCCTGAAAGGCGGCTTCGCCCTCGCCGCCTCCGGCTTCACCCCGGAAGTGGCGCGCTCCCTGGGCCTGGCCGTGGTGCTCGCGCTGCTGGTGCCGGCGCTGGCCTACCAGTTGCTGCGCCGCCTGCTCAACGGCTTCGACGCCGCGGCCCTGGCCGCCACCTACGGCTCGGTCAGCGCGGTGACCTTCATCACCGCCATCCAGTATCTGGAGAACCAGGGCCTGCCCTATGGCGGGCACATGGCTGCAGCCATGGCGCTGATGGAGTCGCCGGCGATCATCATCGCCGTGGTGCTGGCCAACACCCTGCGCCACCGTTCGCCCGCCCCGGCGGCGCTGGCCACGCCTTCGGGCACCCTGGCGGTGGGCGGTGCCCCGAGCGGCGGCGTCGGCCTGGGCAAGGTGCTGCACGAGTCCCTCACCGACGGGGCCCAGTTGCTGCTGCTCGGCGCCATGCTGGTGGGCCTGGTGACCGGCGCCAAGGGCCAGGCCGCCCTGGCGCCGTTCTCGGTGGACCTGTTCAAGGGCATGCTCGCCTTCTTCCTGCTGGACATGGGCCTGCTGGCCGCACGCAACCTGGGCGACCTCAAGGGCCGTTCGCCCTGGCTGCTGCTCTACGCGCTGGCCGCCCCGCCGGTGCATGCCTGCCTGGCCCTGGGCCTGTGCATGCTGGTCGGGGTCGAGGCCGGCAACGCCGCGCTGCTGATGGTGCTGGCGGCCAGCGCCTCCTACATCGCCGTGCCGGCGGCCCTGCGTTTCGCCATCCCCGAGGCGAGCCCCTCGCTGTACTTCGGCATGTCCCTGGGGATCACCTTCCCCTTCAATATCCTGCTGGGCATCCCGCTGTACGTCGGCCTGGCCCATCGGGTGCTGGGCTGAAGCCGGCCCGCCTGCGGAAACGAAAAACCCCGCCTGAGCGGGGTTTTTCCTGTCCGGTCGTGATCAGACGATCACGCCCTGGCTGCGCAGGTAGTCATCGTAGGTTCCGCTGAAGTCGGTCACGCCGTTCTCCGACAGCTCGATGATGCGGGTGGCCAGGGAGCCGACGAACTCACGGTCATGGCTGACGAAGATCAGCGTGCCCGGGTAGTTCTCCAGCGCCAGGTTGAGCGCCTCGATGGATTCCATGTCCAGGTGGTTGGTGGGTTCGTCCATCACCAGCACGTTGGGCTTCTTCAGGATCAGCTTGCCGAACAGCATGCGACCCTGCTCGCCCCCGGAGATGACCTTGACCGACTTCTTGATGTCGTCGTTGGAGAACAGCATGCGGCCGAGGGTGCCGCGCACCAGCTGCTCGCCGCCCTGGGTCCACTGGGCCATCCAGTCGAACAGGGTCATGTCGTCCTCGAAGTCCTCGGCGTGGTCCTGGGCGAAGTAGCCCACGTCGGCGCTCTCGGTCCATTTCACCTCGCCGGCCATGGGCGCCATCTCGCCCACCAGGGTGCGCAGCAGGGTGGTCTTGCCGATGCCGTTGGGGCCGATGATGGCGACGCGCTCGCCGGCCTCGATCTGCATGGACAGGTTCTTGAACAGCGGCGTGCCGTCGAAGCCCTGGCTGACCCGCTCAAGGGTCACCGCCTGGCGGTGCAGCTTCTTGTACTGCTCGAAGCGGATGAAGGGGCTGACGCGGCTGGACGGCTTGACCTCTTCCAGCTGGATCTTGTCGATCTGGCGGGCACGGCTGGTGGCCTGCTTGGCCTTGGAGGCGTTGGCCGAGAAGCGGCTGACGAACTGCTGCAGTTCGGCGATCTGCGCCTTCTTCTTGGCGTTGTCCGAGAGCAGGCGCTCGCGGGCCTGCTCGGCGGCGGTCATGTACTCGTCGTAGTTGCCCGGGAACAGGCGCAGCTCGCCGTAGTCCAGGTCGGCCATGTGGGTGCAGACGCTGTTCAGGAAGTGACGGTCGTGGGAAATGATGATCATGGTGCTGTTGCGCGCGGTGAGCACGCCTTCCAGCCAGCGGATGGTGTTGATGTCCAGGTGGTTGGTCGGTTCGTCCAGCAGCAGCACGTCCGGATCGGAGAACAGCGCCTGGGCCAGCAGCACGCGCAGCTTCCAGCCCGGGGCCACGGCGCTCATCGGGCCGAAGTGCTGGTCCAGGGGAATGCCCAGGCCCAGCAGCAGTTCACCGGCGCGGGATTCGGCGGTGTAGCCGTCCATCTCGGCGAACAGCACTTCCAACTCGGCCACGGCCATGCCGTCGTCCTCGCTCATCTCCGGCAGGCTGTAGATGCGGTCGCGCTCGGCCTTCACCTTCCACAGCTCGGCGTGGCCCATGATCACCGTGTCGATGACGGTGAAGTCCTCGTAGGCGAACTGGTCCTGGCGCAGCTTGCCCAGGCGGGTGTTGGGTTCGAGCATCACCTGCCCGCCGGACGGCTCCAGCTCGCCGCCGAGGATCTTCATGAAGGTCGACTTGCCACAGCCGTTGGCGCCGATCAGGCCGTAGCGGTTGCCGTTGCCGAACTTGACGGAAACGTTTTCGAACAGCGGCTTGGGGCCGAACTGCATGGTGATGTTGGCGGTGGAGATCACGGGCGGAATCCTGGGCTGGGCGTGCTGGCACGCAAAAAAGGGCGCGATTGTAGCCGTTTAGGGCCCCCAGCGGGGAGCCGCCTGGCGAGCAGGACGGGTGAGGCCGCGACATTGCCCCTTCAGAAGGCCGAGCACCGCCATGAAAAAGCCCCGCCGAAGCGGGGCTCGTTCATCCTGCCTGCCGATCAGGCAGCCACGAACAGCTCGCCGATGCGCGACTGGGCGGCCTTGAAGGCGTTGGCGCGGGGTTCCTCGCCGTAGGCCAGGCCTTCGGCACGGACGATCTCGATGTCGGTGATGCCGAGGAAGTTCAGCACCTGCACCAGGTAGGCCTCGTGGGCCTGGCCGCTGGGCTGGCCGGCGTGGATGCCGCCGGCAGTGGAGACGATCACCACCTTCTTGCCACCGGCCAGGCCCTGGGGACCGGCTTCGGTGTACTTGAAGGTCTTGCCGGCGACGGCGATGCGGTCGATCCAGGCCTTGAGCTGGGTGGGCACGGTGAAGTTGTACATCGGCGCGCCGATGACGATGGCGTCGGCACCGAGGAATTCGTCCAGCGAGGCTTCGGACAGGGCGACCTCGGCCTTCTGCGCGGCGTCGCGCAGCTCGGCGGGGGTGGCACCGGCCATCAGGCTGGTGGCGGAGAGGTGGGCGTAGGCGTCCTGGGCAAGGTCACGGTAGGTGACCTGCACGGCCGACTCGGCGGCCTGCCAGGCTTCGACCACGGCGCGGCTGAGTTGGCGGGAGGCGGACGCGTCACCGAGGATGCTGGAGTCGAGGTGCAGAAGTTTCATGGGAAGGCCCCTGTGTCTGGCGATCGCCGGAGTGCGATCGGAATGGTGGCCATCCTACCCATGCAGCCAAACGACGATTAGTTGGTGCATTTGCGATGCAGCGTCCCACCCATGAGGCGAATCAGCGCAGCGATGTTTGCAGGTCCGCCAGGGTGCGGGTGAAGAAGCGCACGGCCTCGGCGTCCAGCTCGCGGTGCACCTCCACCCGGTCGACCCCGTCGGCATCCTCGCAGACCTGGGGCACCAGGGCGTCCATCTCCTCGGAACAGGGCGCCATGAACACGAAATGGCCGGCGCCCGGCACCAGGCGGAAGTCCGGCGGGTTGGGCAGCTTGCGCAGCAGCGCGCGGGCGTTCTGCTCCAGCGGCACCACGCGGTCCTCGTCCCCGCTGTAGAGCAGCACCGGCACCTGCACCGGCTCCAGCCCCTTGCGCCCGAACAGCACGCCAGGGGGCGCCATCAGCATCACGGCGCTGACACGCTCGTCGGCGAAGGGGTCGAGGTCGTCGCGGTCGGGCACCAGCTCGCCCTGGGTGCCGCAGGTGTCGTGGTCAGCCGGCTGCTGCTGGCAGTAGGCACGCAGGCGATCCGGGTCGGGTTGGGCGCCGGCCAGGATCAGCGCGGTCTCGCTGCCGGCGGAGTAGCCGATGACACCGACCCGCTCGGTGTCGAGGCCGCCCGCCAGCAGCGCATCGGACTCCGCCGCATCGATGGCGGCGGACAGCTGCAACGGGCGGCCATAGAGGTTGCTCAGGGTGCCGGTGCGGCTCTGGTCCTTGTAGTTGTCGCCGGTGTGCAGCACGGCGAGTACCACGAAGCCGCGCCGGGCCAGGGCGGTGGCGAGGTCATGGTGGGCCAGCGGCGACCCGCCGTTGCCGTGGGAGAGCAGCACCAGCGGGAAGCGCCCGGCGGCCATGGGCGCATCCTCACCGGCGGCGACGTGGTAGAAGCCCAGGTCGCTGCTCTGCGGCTCGCCCCGTGCCGGGTAGAAGGCCACGGCACTGAGGCTGGCGCTGTCGTCGAGGGGGTCGCTGAGCACCAGACGGTGCACGCCGACGGCCTGGGCGGCCAGGGCATCGAGGGGAGCCAGGGCGGCCAGCAGGGCCAGGCCGAGGATGGCTGAAAGACGAACCAACATGGTGCTCACCTTCCGTTCCGGGTTCAGGGATCGGGCGCTCCGCCCCGCGTTCGGGCCAGGCTCGCCTCCCTGAGCCGGCGCCACCGCCGATGGACCGGCAGTGAGCCTGAGGTGTTGCAGGTATCGCGCCAGTCTTGGCATGGCCTTCACCGATACGCGGAGCGTTCAAGATACACCGCTCCGACAACTGCGTAGGCAAAGGATTCATCAAGTCGACGAAATCCGCCCCCGAGTGCCATAGTGCGCCCTCTTCCTAGCGGTAGCGCAGCATGCAGGACCTCAACGACCTCTTCTATTTCGCCAAGGTGGTGGAGCACGGCGGCTTTGCGGCGGCCGGGCGCCTGCTGGGCATTCCCAAGTCCCGCCTGTCGCGTCGCATCGCCGAGCTGGAGACCCGACTCGGTGCGCGCCTGCTGCAGCGCACCACCCGCAAGCTGGCCCTGACCGACGTGGGCGAGCGCTTCCTGCGGCACTGCCAGGCGATGCTGCTGGAGGCGGAACAGGCCGAGGAAGCCGTGGCCAGCCTGACCAGCGAGCCGCGCGGGCGCATTCGCGTCACCTGCCCCACCGAGGTCGCCCGCACCCGGCTGCGCGGCGTGTTCAGCGACTTCCTCGAACGCTACCCGCTGGTGCAACTGGAAGTGGCGCTGGTGAACCACCGGGTCGACCTGCTGGCGGAGGGGGTGGACGTGGCCCTGCGGGTACGCGACCAAGAGGACGAGGAGCCCTCGCTTATCTGCCGCCGCCTGGCGCCCGCCCGCGCCTACCTGGTGGCGGCCCCGGCCCTGCTCCAGGCCGGCGCCCCTCAAACCCCGGACGACCTGGCCCGGTTGCCGGTACTCGGCGCGCTGGAGCGGGACCGCAAGCTGCACTACCTGCTGCGCGACGCCCAGGGCAACCGCCGCGACATCGTGCTGGAGCCCCGGCTGGCCATCGAGGATTTCGAGGTGCGCAAGCAGGCGGCCCTGCGTGGCCTGGGCATCACCATGCTGCCGGCGATGCATTGCAACCGGGAGCTGGAAGACGGCCGCCTGGTACGGGTCCTGCCGGACTGGGAGCTGCCGGGTGGCCACCTGCAGGTGGTCTACACCCACCGGCGCGGCCTGCTGCCAGCGGTGCGGGCGTGGATCGACCACCTCGTCGACGCCTGCCGCGGCGAGGCGCTGGAGCCCCTCTGAGCAATCGTTAGCTGGCTTTCCTTTGGCCCGCCGGCTGGAGGATGATGGGCGCCTCCCGCACCGAGCCGAACCAGGTCCATCCATGCGCAGCGTCGAGCAATCTGCCTCCATCACCCTGCAGATCGTCTCCATCGTCTTCTTCACCTTCATCAGCTTCCTCTGCATCGGCCTGCCGCTGGCGGTCCTGCCCGGCTACGTGCATAACGACCTGGGCTACGGCTCGGTGCTGGCCGGCGTGGTGATCAGCACCCAGTACGCCGCCACCCTGCTCTCACGCCCCTTCTCCGGCGCGGTGGCCGACCGCCGCGGTGCCAAGCACGCGGTGCTGCTGGGCCTGGCCGGCTGCGCGCTGAGCGGCCTGCTGACGCTGGCCTCCACCTCCCTGCAGGGCCTGCCGAGCCTGAGCCTGGGCCTGCTGCTGGCCGGCCGCGTGGCACTGGGGGTGTCCCAGGGGCTGGTGGGCACCGGCTCGATCAGTTGGGGCATCGGCCGGGTCGGTGCGGAAAACACCGCGCGGGTGATCTCCTGGAACGGCATCGCCTCCTATGGCGCGGTGGCCATCGGCGCGCCCCTGGGGGTGCTGCTGGTGGGCGGCCTGGGGCTGTGGAGCATGGGCGCGCTGATCGCCCTGCTGGGCACCGGAGCGCTGCTGGTGGCGCGGGGCAAGGCGCCGGCGCCCATCGTCGCCGGCGTGCGCCTGCCGTTTCGCAACGTGTTCCTGCGTATCGCCCCAAACGGCGTGGCGCTGGCCCTGGGCTCCATCGGCTTCGGCACCCTGGCCACCTTCGTCACGCTGTACTACGCCAGCCGTGGCTGGAGCGGCGCGGCCTGGTGCCTGACGGCCTTCGGCTGCGCCTTCATCGGCGCGCGCCTGCTGTTCGCCGGCACCATCAACCGGCTCGGCGGCTACCGGGTGGCCATCGCCTGCCTGGGCATCGAGAGCCTGGGCCTGCTCCTGCTGTGGCTGGCACCGCAGCCCTGGCTGACCCTGTGCGGCGCCGCGCTGACCGGCTTCGGCCTGTCGCTGGTGTACCCGGCCCTCGGCGTGGAGGCCATCTCGCGCATTCCCGCCTCCAGCCGCAGCTCGGCGCTGGGGGCCTACGCGGTGTTCTTCGACCTGGCCCTGGGCCTGGCCGGCCCGTTGATGGGCCTGGTAGCCAACGCCCAGGGCTTTGCCGCGATCTTCCTGGTAGCCGCCGGGCTGGCCCTGGCCGGCATGCTGCTGGGTCTCGTGCTGTTGCGCAGCGATGCGCGCCAGCGACCTCTATAGACCTGCAAGGAGCTGCCCATGACCGCTGACGAGATCGCCGCGTTCTGCCTGCAATTGCCCGGTGCCCGGGAAGACCTTAAGTGGGGCTCGAACCGGGTGTTCTCGGTGGCCGAGAACAAGATGTTCGCCATCGTCGACTTCCTCGGCGAGGACCTGGCCTTCAAGGTCGACCCCGACCTGTTCCTCGGCTACGTCGACCGCCCCGGCATCCGCCCGGCGCCCTACCTGGCCCGAGCCTTC
Organism: Pseudomonas sp. FeS53a; assembly: GCF_000931385.1. NCBI lineage: Bacteria > Pseudomonadati > Pseudomonadota > Gammaproteobacteria > Pseudomonadales > Pseudomonadaceae > Pseudomonas > Pseudomonas sp. FeS53a. The sequence continues at coordinate 16,507 of NZ_JYFT01000057.1, read as the reverse complement.
TGGGTCAGCGTGGCGATGCCGCCGGCTCTCGGCGACGCCGAGCTGAAGGCCCTGCTGACCCGCTCCCACCAACTGGTGGTGGCGCGCCTGCCGAAGTACAAGCGGGTGGGGTTGCTGCTGGACTGAACCGCCTGGGGCGGCCCGATACCTCATTGCCGGCGCGGGGGCACTGCGGCAGATTCGGCGTCCATACCCATAACAAGGACGTTGCCATGCCTGCCCGCCCCCTCGCCCTCGCCGCTCTCCTCGCCTTTGGTGGCTACACCCTCTATGTGATGGCCATCAGCGAACAGTCGCTGCTGGCCTTCGGCGCTCAATTGATGAGCCGGCCGGACACCGCCCAGGTGGTGATTGACCTGTACCTGGCCTGTGCCCTGATCGCGGTCTGGATGTACCAGGACAACCGCCGCCAGGGCCGGAGCCTGGCCTACCTGCTGCCCTTCTACCTGCTGACGGCGGTTTTCGCCTCCATCGGCCCGCTGCTTTACCTGGCGCTGCGCCGCCCAGCCCCTCAGCGGTAGTGCCGGGCCAGGAAATTCAGCAGACGCTCATTCACCGCCTCGGGCTGCTCGCCCTGCAGCCAATGCCCGCAGGCCTCGATCCGATGGGCCTCCAGGGCTGGCACCACCTCCGGCATCTGCTTCAGCGTGTGGGCTTCCAGCAGGCCCACCGGGTCGTGGTCGCCGATGAGGAACAGCGCCGGCTGCAGCACCCGCTGCCCTTGCAAGGGCTCGGTCAGCGCCCAGTTGCGTTCGAAGTTGCGGTACCAGTTGAGTGCACCGCGAAAGCCGTGGCGCTCGAAGGCCTTGCAGTAGCCGGCGAAGGCTTCCGGCTCGCACCACACCGGCGGCTGGCCAGGGTCTTCGAGCCCATCGAAGAGCCGCGAGCCGGCGGGGCGCTCCTGGAGGAAATGCCCCAGCGGCACGGCAGCGGAACAGTGGTGCAGCATCATGCGCAGGGTGCGGGGGATGTCGGCATCCAGCTCCTGCTCGGCCAGGCCGACCTGCTGGAAGTAGAGGATGTAGTTGAAGCGATCGGCGAAGTGCCGGCGCATGGCCTCGGTGGCCGGCTGCCGGGGCCGGCCGCCAAAGGGCACGGCCATGCCCACCACCGCCTGGACGCGCTGGGGTTCCAGCAGTGCGAGGTGCCAAGCCACGGGGGCACCCCAGTCGTGCCCGACGACGCAGACGCGGACCTGGCCGAGGGCGTCCATGGCGGCGCGGATGTCGGCGCAGAGGGTCAGCAGGTCGTAGACGGCCGGGTCGGCAGGAGCGCTGCTGGCGCCATAGCCGCGCATGTCGGGCACCAGCACGCGGTAGCCGGCACGGGCCAGGGGTTCGATCTGGTGGCGCCAGGCCAGCCAGCACTCGGGGAAGCCGTGCAGCAGCCAGACCGGCGGGCCGTCCTCCGGCCCGGCCAGGTGCAGGGCGAGCTGGATGCCGTTGACGGCCAGCAGGCGGTGTTCGAGCGGGAGCATGGCGGGCCTCCGGGCAATGGCGGGGGCCCACTATGACAAAGGCGCGCCCGTGGCGCGCCTTCATCGATGCGGCGAATACCTCGGTCTCGTCAGGCCTGGGCGGTGCTCCAGTCCACCACGCCGAAGACCCAGGTGGCGAGGATCAACAGGCCGAAGCCGATGCGGTACCAGGCGAACACGGCATAGCTGTGGCTGGCGATGAACTTCAGCAGCGCTCGCACCGCGAGCATGGCGAAGATAAACGACACCACGAAGCCCAGGGCGAATACGGGCAGGTCGGCGGACTGGAACAGGTGGCGGTACTTGTAGCCCGAGTAGACGGCCGCGCCGACCATGGTGGGCATGGCGAGGAAGAAGGAGAACTCGGTGGCAGCCTTGCGCGAGAGGCCGAAGACCAGCCCGCCGATGATGGTGGCGCCGGAACGGGAGGTGCCAGGAATCAGCGCCAGGCACTGGGCACAGCCGACCTTGAGGGCGTGCTTCCAGGTCATCTCGTCCACCGTGTCAGCCTCGGTGCGGTGCTGCCGGCGCTCGGCCCAGAGCATGATCACGCCACCGATCACCAGGGCAGTGGCCACGGTGATGGGGTTGAACAGGTAGTGGTGGATCAGGTCGGCGAAGGCCACCCCCAGCACCACGGCGGGGAGGAAGGCCACCAGCAGGTTGAGGGTGAAGCGCTGGGCGCTGCGCTGGCGTGGCAGGCCAACCACGATGTCGAAGACCTTGCGCCGGTATTCCCAGACCACCGCGAGGATGGCACCGAGCTGGATGATGATGTTGAAGGCTTCGAAGCGCTCGCCGCCGAAGCCGATCAGATCCGCGACGATGATCTGGTGACCGGTGCTGGAGATCGGCAGGAACTCCGTCAGGCCCTCGACGATGCCCAGCAACAAGGCCTGGAAGGCGGTCCACAAATCCATCGAATCTCCCCAGGGCACACGCGGTCGTGGCCCGACTAAATTAAGTGCGTTGGTGTGTCTGCCGGCACGGCTGACGGGCGGCTCTATGACCGACCTTGGTCGACTGGGTTCCCGGGCGTCCTGCGGTGCATGCTCAGGTTTCGGGCGAAAGGGCCGAAATGCTATCAGACAACATCTGTAGCGCGCCTCTGTCGCCTTAGGGAAAAACAACAATATCGCGGGAGTATTTCATTCATGAATCTGCGCAGCCTGCCCATCAGCCAGCGACTCTGGCTGATCCTCGTCGTCGCCGTGTCGATGCTGCTGATCCTCGGGGTGCTGATGCTCCGCCAGATCCATGAGGACCTGCTCGCCGGCAAGGAGCTGAAGACGCAGCATGTGGTGCAGACGGCCATGGGCACCCTGCAGTACTTCCAGGGCCTGGAGGCGGCGGGCACGCTGACCCGCGAGGCGGCGCAGAAGCAGGCGATGGAGACCATCCGCGGCATGCGCTACGACAAGGCCGACTACTTCTGGATCAACGACCTGGGCCCGCGCATGGTCATGCACCCGACCAACCCGAAGCTGGAGGGCCAGGACCTCTCCGGCTACAAGGACCCGGACGGCAAGCCGCTGTTCAACCTGATGGTGGAGGTGGCCAAGACCAAGGGCGCGGGCTTCGTCCACTACCGCTGGCCCAAGCCGGGTGCCTCCGACCCGGTGCCGAAGGTGTCCTACGTGCAGCTGTTCCAGCCCTGGGGCTGGGTGCTCGGCTCGGGCATCTACATCGACGACATGGAGGGCGAGTTCCGCAACCAGGCGCTCGAAGCCTCGGCCATCGGCCTGGTCATCGCCCTGCTGATGGCCGCGCTGGTGATGCTCATCGCCCGCAGCATCACCCGCCCGCTGAAGGACGTGGTGGGTGCCATGGCCGACATCGCCAGCGGCGAGGGGGACCTCACCAGCCAGCTGGACACCCACGGCCGGGATGAAGTGACCGCGCTGGCCAGCCACTTCAACGCCTTCACCGGCAAGCTGCGCGGGGTGATCCGCCAGTCCCTGGAGGCCGCCGGTGCGCTGGACCAGTCGGCCAGCGCCCTGGGCGGGATCGCCCAGGACGGCCACGCCCACAGCGAGCAGCAGTCCCAGCGCATGGAACTGGTGGCCACCGCCATCAACCAGGTGACCTACGGCGTGCAGGACGTGGCCAAGAACGCCGAGCACGCCGCCGAGGAAGTGCGCACCGCCGAGGACCAGGCGCGCCTGGCCCAGACCAGCATCGATGCCAGCATCCAGCAGATCAGCGACCTGGCGAGCACCATCGGCCAGGCGGTGGAGGTGATCCGTTCCCTGGCAGCGGAAAGTTCGCAGATCGGCAGCGTGCTGGAGGTGATCCGCTCCATCGCCGAGCAGACCAACCTGCTGGCGCTCAACGCGGCCATCGAGGCCGCCCGTGCCGGGGAGCAGGGCCGTGGCTTCGCCGTGGTGGCCGACGAGGTGCGCCTGCTGGCCCAGCGGACGCAGAAATCCACGGCGGAGATCCAGACCATGATCGAGCGCCTGCAGGCCAACTCAGAGGCGGCGGTGAAGGTCATCGACGAGAGCAGCCGGGCCACCCAGGCCACGGTGGAACGCGCCAGCCAGGCCGGCGAGAGCCTGGGGCAGATCGGCCAGTCGCTGCGCAACCTCACGGGCCTCAATGCCTCCATCGCCAGCGCCACCCTGGAGCAGTCCCACGTGGTGGAGGACGTCAACCAGAACGTCACCCAGGCCGCCAGCCTGGCCCACGACACGGCCATGGCCGCCGAGCAGACCCGCAGCGCCAGCCACCAGCTGAACGAGCTGGCCGACCGCCTCGGCCACCTGCTGCGCCAGTTCCGCATCTGAGCCCTCCCCTGCCCCACCTGCCGCTGCTGGCGCGGCAGGTGGGAGCCGCTACAATCGCCCCTCCATCGAACGAGGGTCGCCCGTGTCACCGCTTGAACTCTTCGCCGCCGCGCTCGGCGTGCTGGCCGTCTGGCTCACCGCCCGGCAGAACATCTGGTGCTGGCCCATCGGCCTGGTGATGGTGCTGATCTACGTCTGGATCTTCTTCGAGGTGAAGCTCTATTCCGACATGCTGCTGCAGGGCATCTACGCCGTGCTGCAGGGCTACGGCTGGTGGCAATGGACCCGGGGCGGCGCCCGCCATGACGGCCGCGAGGTCAGCCGCCTGGCGCCGGCGCAGCTGGCGACGGGCCTGGGCCTGGGGGCCGCCGGCAGCCTGGCGCTGGGTTACGTGATGGCCACCCACACCGATGCCGCCGCCCCCTGGCTGGACGCGGCGCTGACCGGGTTCAGCCTGGTGGCCCAGGTGTGGATGGCGCAGAAGCGCCTGGAGTGCTGGGCGCTGTGGATCGTGGTGGATGTGATCTTCGTCGGGCTGTTCACCTACAAGGGGCTCTACCTCACCGCCGCGCTCTATGCGCTGTTCACCCTGCTGGCGGTGCACGGCTGGCGGCAGTGGCGCCAACCCCTGGCGGCCTCGGCATGAAGGTGCTGGTACTGGCCGGCCCCGAGTCCAGCGGCAAGAGCTGGCTGGCCGGCGAGATCGCCGCACGCTTCGGCGGCCGGGTGGTGGGCGAGTATGTGCGCGAGTTCATCGACGAGCAGCAGCGCGACACCTGCTACGCCGACATTCCCCTGATCGCCCGGGGGCAGTTGCAGCGCGAGGACGCAGCACGGGCCGAGCGCCCGGCGCTGCTGGTGCTGGACACCCACCTGCTGAGCAACATCCTCTGGAGCCGCACGCTGTTCGGCGACTGCCCGGCCTGGCTGGAGACGGCCCTGGACGAGCGCCGCTACGACCTGCACCTGCTGCTGAGCCCGGAAGGCGWGCCCTGGGTGGGCGATGGGCAGCGCTGCCAGCCGGCACTGGCCGAGCGCCTGGCATTCTTCCACGCCAGCGAGACTTGGCTGAAGGCCCGGGGGCAGCGCTACGTGGTGCTTGAGGGGGATTGGGCCGAGCGCCGCGAGGCGGCGCTGGCCACGGTATCAGCCTGGCTGGCCGAGTAGCAGGCCGCCCCAGGCCACCAGCAGGCTGGTGACCACGCCGATGGTCAGCGGGCGGCGCAGCGCCGGGTACCAGCCCGGTGCCAGGCCCAGTCGCACGGCACGCAGGTCGGCCAGGTAAAGGCCGATGAAGGCCGGAATGAACACGGCCACCGCCAGGCCAGCGGGCAGCCCGGCGGAGATGGCGACCCAGCCGAACAATGCGGGAATCACCGAGAAGCCCAGTTGCAGGCGCGCGCGGGTGTCCTCCTGGCCGGCGCGCATGGCCAGCCCCCAGTGAATGGCCCCCATGAACGCGAGGATGACGGCGGCGTAATCCAGCAACGCCGCCAGCACCAGGGGGCGCCAGCCGATCGGGGTCAGCCAGATGCCGAGTGCGCCCGTGACGAAGGGCACCAGCCCGGCAAAACCGAGCAGCCGGGCCAGTTGCGGCGGATGGGGAGCATCGAATGCATGCATGGGGCGAGTCCTTGTTGGGTTGCCTACAGACTAGACAGGCCTGATACCAACCGCACTGCGTGCCGTCAACGGCGAGGCGCGGGCAGGTCGATACGCACCCGCAGGCCGCCGAGGGGGCTGCTGTCCAGGGCGAGGCGGCCGCCCCAGGCGTCGACGATGTCACGCACGATGCCCAGGCCGAGCCCATGCCCGGCCACCTGTTCGTCGAGGCGGGTGCCGCGCTCTAGCACGGCCTGGCGCTGGTCCTCGGCGATGCCGGGGCCGTCGTCGTCGACGTACAGCCGGTAGCCGTCGCCCTCTCGGGCAATGCCCAGCAGGACCTGGGTCTCGGCCCACTTGCAGGCGTTGTCCAGCAGGTTGCCCAGCAGCTCAAGCAGGTCCTCCCGGTCCCAGGGCAGGCGCAGGCCGGGCTCGACGCTCCAGTCGAGGTCGAGTGCGCTGTCGTGGATCATGGCCAGGGTGTTGAACAGGGTCGGCAGCTCCGCGTCGCAATCGAAGTGCGCGCCGGGCAGCACCTCGCCGGCCAGCCGGGCGCGCCCCAGTTCGCGGGCGAGGCGTTGCTGGATCTGCTCCAGCTGCTCGGTGAGGGTGGCGCGCAGCTCAGGATGCTCGCGCAGCTCCTCCCGGTTCTGCAGGTTGACCAGCACGGCAAGCGGGGTCTTGAGGGCGTGGCCAAGGTTGCCCAGGGCATTGCGCGAGCGGCGCAGGGTGTCTTCGGTATGGGCCAGCAGGTGGTTGACCTGGCCCACCAGCGGCTCCAGCTCCTGGGGCACCCGGGTGTCCAGGTCGCTGCGCTGGCCCTGCTGCAACTGGGCGATCTGCTGCCGCACCCGCTCCAGGGGCTGCAGGGCGCGGCGGACGGTGTAGCGCTGCAGCCCGAGGATCAGCAGCAGCGCGGCCAGGCCGAGGGCGACGCCGGTCCATTGCACACGGCGGAAGTCTTCCAGCACGGGGGTGTAGTCCTGGGCGACGACGATGACCACCTGGCGGCCAAAGCGCCGGTAGTCGCCCCGGTAGGTGAGCAGGCGCTGCTCGCGGGGGCCGGGCAGCAGGTCGGCGGCCAGGCCGGCGCGCTCGGGCAGTTGCAGCTCGCTGTCCCAGAGCGAGCGGGAGCGCCAGGGGCGGTCGTCGATGCGGATCACGAAGTAGCGCCCGGAGAAGGGCTGCTGATGGGCGGGGTTGAGCTTCTGCTCGTCCAACTGGATGCCATTGGGACCGCGCACCAGGGCGGCGAGCAGGCCTTCCGCTTCGCTGCGCAAGTTGTTCTCCAGGTAACGCCGCAGGCCGTCGTCGAACAGCCACAGGCTGAGCTGGGCCAGGGGCAGCCCGACCACCAGCAGCAGGGCGACCAGGCCGAGGGAAAGCTGGCGCTGGATGGACCTCACCCGGTGACTCCGGTGAAGCGGTAGCCCTGGCCACGCCGGGTCTCGATGACGCTGCGGCCGAGCTTGCGGCGCAGGTGGTTGACGTGGACTTCGATGACGTTGGAGTCGCGCTCGGTCTCGCCGTCGTAGAGGTGCTCGGCCAGGTGGCTCTTGGAGAGCAACTGCCCGGGGTGGAGCATGAAGTAGCGCAGCAGGCGGAACTCGGCGGCGGTCAGGGTCACCTCTTCGCCGTCACGCAGCACGCACTGGCGGGCCTCGTCCAGCTGCAGGCCGGCGGCCTCCAGGTGCGGCTGGTTGGCCAGGCCCTTGGCGCGGCGCAGCAGGGACTGGATGCGCAGGGCCAGCTCCTCGGGGTGGAACGGCTTGGTCAGGTAGTCATCGGCACCGGCCTTGAGGCCTTCGATGCGCTCGGCCCAGGAGTCCCGTGCGGTGAGCACCAGCACGGGGGTGGCGAGGCCATTGGCGCGCCACTCCTGCAGCACTTCGAGGCCGGGTCGGCCCGGCAGGCCGAGGTCCAGCACGATCAGGTCGTAGGGTTCGCTGGCGCCCTGGTAGGCGGCGTCGCGGCCGTCGGCCAGCCAGTCCACGGCGTAGCCCTGGCGGGTCAGGCCGGCCAGGAGTTCATCGGCCAGGGGGACATGGTCCTCCACCAACAACAGGCGCATCAGTCGTCTTCCTCGTCCTTCAGGATGCGACCGTCGCGGGCATCCAGTTCCAGCTCGCGGACCACGCCATCGGTGGTCAGCAGTTCCACTTCGTACACGTAGATATCGTCCTCTTCCTCCAGCTCCGCTTCCAGCAGGCGCGCCCCGGGGTAGAGCCCCAGGGCGCGGTCGAGGAGTTGTTCGAGGGGCATGATCACCCCTCGTTCGCGGAGCTTGAGGGCTTCGTCCTGGTCCAGGTCGCGGGCCATGGCCTGCAGGGTGCAGGTGGCCAGGACCAGGGCGACGATGCCGCTGTAGCGAATGATCAGGCGCATCAGTCGTCCTGGTGGTTCTTCAGAACCTGGCCGTTGGTGGCGTCCAGCTCCAGGTCCCACTGCACGCCCTTGGCGTCACGCAGTTCCACCTGGTAGACGTAGCGGCCGTACTCTTCTTCCAGTTCGGTCTCGTGGATGGTGCCACCGGGGTGCTGAGCCAGGGCGGCGGCGTTGAGCTTCTCGAAGGACTGGATGGTGCCGGCGTCACGCAGCTTGAGCGCTTCGTCCGGCCCCAGGTCGCGGGCCAGGGCGAGGCTGGAGGTGGTGGCGAGAACGGCAGTGGCGAACAGGGCGGTAAGGGTTTTCATCGTGGCTTCTCCTTGTGGGGGTCGCTGTCTTGAGATGGGTCCACTGTAGCCAGTCGCCATTAATTCAAGCTGAATTCGCCGGGCTCCCCGCTGCTGGGGCGTCATCGTGCTACAGGCGGAGGCATCATTCACGCGCTGAAAGCACTTGGTCCGCAGGCGCGGGCCACTATAATCGCTGCCTCGCTTTTTTCGGAGGCCTCCATGAGCGCCATTCACATCAAGTCGCCCGCCCTCACCCTGCGCGCCGGCAAGCGGGCCCTGGCCCGTATCCGCGAGCGTGGCCTGCAACCGGCGGATGTGAAGATCCTCCCGGGCGCGGCAGGCGGGCCGAAGGCACTGGGCATCCAGGGCCTGGACCTGGCGCTGTTCGGCGAATGGCTGCCCCGTGCACCCCAGGAGCGCTCGCTGATCGGCGCCTCGATCGGTTCCTGGCGCTTCGCCAGTGCCTGCCTGCCGGACGCCGCGGAAGGCCTTCGTCGCCTCGGCGAGCTGTACACCTCGCAGCGCTTCCCCAAGGGCGTGAGCATGGCGGACGTGAGCCGCCGCTGCACGGCGATGCTGGACCAGTTGCTCGACGGCCAGGACCAGCAGGTGCTGAGCAACCCGCATTACCGCCTGAACGTGGTGGTGGTGAAGAGCCACGGCCTGCTCGCCCACGACCGCCGGGGAGCGCTGGGCCTGGGATTGTCTTCGGTGATCGGCGCCAACCTGCTGGGCCGCCCGCGCCTGGCGCGCCACTTCGAGCGGGTGATCCTGCATGACAGCCGCCTGGCACCGCCGCTGGCGCCGCTGAACGACTTCCCCTCGCGCTGCCTGCCCCTGGACGGCGCCAACCTGCGCCATGCGCTGCTGGCCTCCGGCTCCATCCCCATGGTGATGGAGGGGGTGCGCGACATCCCCGGCGTAGGCCCCGGCACCTACCGCGACGGCGGCCTGCTGGACTACCACCTGGACCTGCCCTACCAGGGCGACGGGGTGGTGCTCTACCCGCACTTCACCGACAAGGTCATCCCCGGCTGGTTCGACAAGGGCCTGCCCTGGCGCCGTGGCGATGCCGAGCGCCTGCAGGACGTTCTGCTGCTGGCACCGTCGAGGGACTACCTGGCCACCCTGCCCCACGGCAAGCTGCCGGACCGTAAGGACTTCACCCGCTACCTGGGCGACGACGACGGCCGCGAGCGCTATTGGCGCAAGGCCATGGCGGAAAGCCAGCGGCTGGGCGACGAGTTCCTCGAACTGGCCGACAGCGGCCGCCTCGCCGAGCACCTGCTGCCCCTCTGACCCCATCTGTTCCAAGGAAGGATTCATGAAACTCGCCGTCGCCATCCTGCATGGCATTGGCAGCCAGCCCGACCAGCGCGATGCCGAGGGCCAGTACAGCTATGCCCAGGGTCTTATCGGCGGGTTGCGCCGGGAGCTGGGTGTGGAGGCCGACGCCATCGCCTTCCAGAGCCTGTACTGGGCCAGCGTGCTGGACCGCCGCGAGCGGGCCTACCTCGACCGCCTGGAGCACGAACCGGTGACCTGGCGCTGGCTGCGCGAGGCGGTGACGCTGTTCCTCGGTGATGCCAGCGGCTACCGCAAGGTGAGCCAGGCCTACGACACCACCTATGAAGAAGTGCACCAGTGCCTGCGCAACGGCCTCACCGCCCTGCGGGCCAAGGTGGCACCGACCACGCCACTGGTGGTGCTGGCCCACTCGCTGGGCGGGCACATCTTCTCCAACTTCGTCTGGGACCAGCAGAAGCTGAACACCACGCCCAGTTGCCCGCGCGATCCCTTCCTCGCGCTGGAAACCCTGGCGGGCCTGGTGACCTTCGGCTGCAACATCCCGCTCTTCACCTTCGCCTACGACCCGGTGCGACCGATCCGCTTTCCCGGCCACTGCCTGCCGGCGGGCCTTGAGCACGCCGCGCGCTGGCTGAATGTGTATGCGCCGGCCGATCCGCTGGGCTATCCGCTGCGACCGCTGCAGAACTATGCCGAAGTCGTGACGGAGGACGTCGCCCTGCCGGTCGGCCCCTGGTACAAACGCCACACCCCTTTGAGCCACATGGAGTATTGGAACGATGCGCGCTTCCACCGTTACCTGGCGGGCCATCTGCGCCAGCTGCTTGCTGCTTGCGACCACCCCGAGCCAGGCCCAGCTGGACGCGCGGAGCCAGCAGGAGATCAACGCCCTGCTGGGGTTCGTGGAGAGCAGTGGCTGCCTGTTCATCCGCAACGGCAGTGAGTACCCCGCCGCCGAAGCACGGCAGCACCTGCAGAAGAAGCTGGACTACCTGGAAAACAAGGGCCTGGTGGACAACGCCGAGGACTTCATCGCCCGTGCAGCCACGGAAAGCAGCATGAGCGGCAAGCCCTACAAGGTGAACTGCGCCGGCCAGGAGCAGCTCTCCGCGGACTGGCTGAAGCAGGAACTGACCCGTCTGCGCGCCGCCCGTCCCTGAACCCTGCCTTCAGCCCGGCTGGCCATCCACCCGGGCCCGCCAGAACATCGGCCCGTAGTGCCCGAGGAACAGGGCGAAGGCCAGGATCCAGCAGGCCCCGGCCAGCAGCAGGCTGGCCAGTGGCCAAATCCCGATACCGAAGACCCGCAGCACCGCCCCCAGGTTGAGCAGGCCGAAGGCCCAGCCCATGGCAGCAGGCGCCACCAGCGCACGCCCGGTGTGCCCCAGGCTGACCCTCGCCAGCATCCCCAGGATCAACCCACCCATGGCCCCCACCGCCAAGGCGTGGAGGGCCGGACTGCTGCCCGCCAGCCAACCCAGGTGCCAGGCCGCCAGGCCGAACGGCGCCATCACCAGCCAGGCGAATGCCAGGTGCAGTGACCAGAGCAGTGGCACCCGCCAGATGCCCCGGTGATACCAGCGCACCAGGCGCAGCAGGTGCCCCGCCCCGAGCACGGCGAACGGCAACGCCAGGAACGGAACAGGCCGGTTGGCAGCGCCCATGAGCGTCGACAGCGCCACGCCCAGCGACAGCCCCAGGGTGCCCCACTCCAGCCAGGGCCAGGCCTTGACCTGGCTGGGCAGGCCAAGTCCGCGCTGGGTGAAGAACGGGATCACCCGCCCGCCGATCAAGCCCATCAGCGCGGCCACCAGCCAGAGTGCACCCTGCACACCCTGGCGCTGCCAGGCCTCGTTGCCCGCGAGCATGCCCAGCACCACGAGCCCATCGGCCACTGCCAACAGCAGAAGCATCAGCACCACCGGGTAGTTGTTGCGCTGTCGCACCCGCAACAGGCGACGGCCGATCACCCAGGCCAGCAAGGGCAGGAAGACCAGTTGCAGGGGCGCCGCCATCACCAGGGGCACACCGGCCAGCCAGGCCAGCCGCGCCAGCAGCCACACCACGAACAGGCCGACCAGGGGGCGGCCGGCAAGGCCCGGCTGGCCGGTCCAGTTCTGCACGGCGGTGAGCAGGAAGCCGGCAATGATTGCCACGGCGAAGCCGAAGGGCATCTCGTGACGGTGCCAGGCGAGCCAGCCTCCGGTGGGCTGCCAACCCTGAAGCAGCCCGCTCAGCACGCCCAGCCAGGCCGCTACCGCGAGCAACGCAAAGGCACTGCCAGCCAGGAAGAAGGGGCGGAACCCCAGGCGCCAGAGCGGTGCAATGGCCAGTTCGCGGCGACGGTCACGCAGTTGCATGGCAGGCCTCCCGATGCAGCCGCTGCAGGGCGGTAAGGCGGATGACATAGCCGACCTTGATCAGCGTGGGCCCCAGGATGACCAGTCCATGGGCCAGCACCTGGGCGGGCAGCGCGAGGTAACGATCCAGCCCATAGGCGCCAACGACGCCAACCAGCAGCAGCGCGAGGCCGGCAGCCAGCAGGCGGTGGGCCAGGCTCAGCAAGGGGCAACGGCAAGGGACAGGGCGCATGGCGAACTCCTCCAGGAAAGGCCCGGCACCGGGGTGCCGGGCGGCGGTTCAGGCATCCAGTTCGGCAGCCGGGCCGAAGAACTCGTAGTGGCACTGTGCAGCCGGCACGCCCAACGCGGCGAGGTGTTTCTTGACCATGGCCATGAAGGGCTTGGGACCGAGGAAGTACGCCTCGACATCACGGGAGGCGGGCAGCCACTGGGCGAGTTGGTCGCGGCTCAACAGGCCGGTGGCATCGGCCCGGTCACCGGCGTTCGGTTCGCTGAGGCAGGTGTGGAGTCGCAGGTTGGGCGTGCGCGCGGCCATCTCTGCCAGCCAGGGGCGGAAAGCCTGCACGGATGCATTGCGGGCGCAGTGGATGAAGTGGATCGGTCGACCGCTTGCGTGGGCGGCTTCGAGCATGGCCAGGGCGGGGGTGATACCGACGCCGGCGCTGATCAGCACCAGGGGCTTGCGGCCGGGGCGCAGGATGAAGTCGCCGGCGGGGGCGAACAATTCGAGGGCGTCGCCCTCCCCGACCCGGTCGTGCAGGTGGTTGGAAACCTTGCCGTTCGGCTCACGCTTGACGCTGATGCGGTAGTCGCGGCCATTGGGTGCGGCGGACAGGGAATAGTTGCGGCGCACCTCCTGCCCATCGATGTCCAGCCGTAGGCCGATGAACTGCCCGGGGATGAACGCCTGGACGGGGCCGCCATCGGCGGGAGCCAGGTAGAACGAGGTGATCTCTTCGCTCTCCACCACCTTCTGCCGGACCACGAAGCGACGACCGCCCCGCCACCCGCCTTCGGACTCGGCGTTGGCGGCGTACACCTCTTCCTCGGCAGCGATCAGCAGGCTGGAAAGCTGTTGGTAGGCGTCGGCCCAGGCAGCGATCACCTCGTCGGTAGCGATCTCCTCGCCCAGCACCTCGCGAATCGCCCGCAGCAGGCAGGCGCCGACGATGGGGTAGTGCTCAGGCAGGATCTGCAGGGCAACGTGCTTGGCGACGATGCGCCCGATCATCGGCCCCAGGGCGTCGAGGCGATCGAGGTGGCGGGCATACATGAGGATGCCGTTGGCCAGGGCACGAGCCTGGTCGCCACTGGCCTGGTGGGCCTGGTTGAAGAGCGGGCGAACCTCGGGATACTCGGTCAGCATGATGCGGTAGAAGTGGGTGGTCAGCGCTTCGCCGCCGGTTTCCAGCAGCGGGATGGTGGAAGTGACGATTGCACGGGCTTGGCTGGACAGCATGGGGGGTTCCATTATGGTGTGTTGGTTCACCTTGGCTATTCCAGTTTTCGTGCCAGAAAATTTTCCCTTTATATTCAGTGAGTTGTATTTATTAAGGTTAATTTGACTACACTTGGCGCCATGTCTTAACGACACACATGGAGTCATTATGACTGCACCCTCCTTGCTGCAGACCTTGCTTCCCCTGGTCAGCGACCTCTCCCGCGACCTGCCCGAACGCGAGCGCTATCGTCGCTTGCTGGAAGCCCTCCGCGGGTTGCTGCCGTGCGATGCAACGGCACTTCTTCGCCTGGAGGATGAACACCTGGTGCCGCTGGCAGTGGATGGGCTGAGCCTCGATACCCTGGGCAGGCGCTTCCGCGTGGCCGATCACCCCCGTCTCGCGGCCTTGCTGGAACAGCGATCCCCTACGCACTTTCCTGCGGACTGCGACCTGCCCGACCCCTACGACGGGTTGGTGGAGGGCCATCACGCGCACCTGGAGGTGCATGACTGCCTGGGGTGCCCGCTCTACCTCGATGAGCGCCCGTGGGGTTTGCTGACGCTGGACGCCCTGGATCCATCGCGCTTTTCGCAGCAGGACCTGCAGACACTGGAGCAATTCGCCAGCCTGGCTTCCGCCACGGTGAAGGCTGCGGAGCGCATGCATGACCTGGAGCGTCGCGCACAGGACGAACGGCAACGGGCGGATGCCTACCGCCAGGCCGCCGGCGAGCCAGCGCCTCGTGAGCTGATCGGCCAGAGCGCTGCGCACAAGGCGCTGCTGGCGGAGATCGCAACGGTGGCGGACAGCGAGCTGACGGTGCTGGTGACCGGGGAAACGGGGGTTGGCAAGGAGCTGGTGGCCCAGGCGATCCATGCCCGCTCGCCCCGGCACGGAATGCCGATGGTCAGCCTGAACTGCGCGGCGCTCCCGGACACGCTGGTGGAGAGCGAGCTGTTCGGTCACGTACGTGGGGCGTTCTCGGGCGCGGTGAATGATCGTCGAGGCAAGTTCGAGCTGGCCGACGAGGGAACGCTGTTCCTCGATGAAGTGGGCGAGCTACCCATGGCCGTCCAGGCGAAGCTCCTGCGGGTGCTGCAGAGCGGGCAACTGCAGCGTGTCGGTTCGGATCGGGAGCACCGGGTGGATGTGCGGGTCATCGCAGCCACCAACCGGGACCTGGCCGAGGAGGTCAGGCAAGGCCGTTTTCGCGCCGATCTGTACCACCGGCTGAGCGTGTATCCGCTGCTGGTCCCGCCATTGCGGGAGCGTGGGCGGGATGTGCTGCTGCTGGCGGGCTTCTTCCTCGAACGCAACCGGGCCCAGCTCGGGCTACGCAGCCTGCGCCTGGCAGCAGACGCACAGGCCGCCCTCCTCCGCTATGACTGGCCAGGGAACGTGCGGGAGCTGGAGCACCTGATCGGTAGGGCGGGACTCAAGGCGCTGGCCGCTGTACGCCCCCAGCGACCACGCATCCTGACGATCGACGCCTCTGACTTGGCGCTGCCCATGCTCCAGGAGGGCGTGACTGCGACATCCGGTGCAATCGAAGCAGGTGCTGGCAAGGTCCGTGACCTGAGGGAAGCGGTCGATGATTACCAGCGACGCCTGATCGAGGCCGGGCTGCAGCATCATCAGGGCAACTGGGCAGCTGCGGCACGCGACCTGGGACTGGATCGAGCCAACCTTCTACGCCTGGCGAAGCGCCTGGGCCTTCGCTGAAGCCAGGCTAGCGCCGGACGGCACGAAAACCCGCACCGCACCTGATACACTCGCGCCCCCGAAATCCCTTTCAGCCAGGGCGCAGCAGTTGGAAATCTTCAAGGAATTCATCTTCGAGGCAGCCCATCGCCTCCCCCACGTACCGGCCGGGCACAAGTGCGGTCGTCTTCATGGCCATTCGTTCCGAGTCGCCCTGTATATCGAAGGGGACGTTGACCCCCATACCGGCTGGATTCGGGACTTCTCGGAGATCAAGGCACTGTTCAGGCCCATCTACGAGCAACTGGACCACAACTACCTGAACGACATCCCCGGCCTGGAGAACCCCACCAGCGAGGTGCTGGCCAAGTGGATCTGGCAGCAGGTCAAGCCGCTGATCCCGGAACTGAGCCGAGTACGCATACACGAGACGTGCACAAGCGGTTGCGAATACCGGGGGGATTAACTCTCCACCACAGCGAAAGCCGCCAATGGCGGCTTTTTTGTGTCTGCGAAATGGCAAGACCAGGAGGAGAGCGGTCGATGGGTCGATGGATGGGAGCGGAAGACCGACACGCAGCTTTGACGGGTAGCCTTTCACAGGGACGAACAAGACTCAGCGGAAAGCTCGCAGACTCGAATGATCTGGGGTCGCTCTTGCGCGATTTTCATCCGCGCAAAGTCAAACCCCCGATCACCTTTCGATGATCGGGGGTTTGGTATAGGTGCTTGACGATGACCTACTCTCACATGGGGAAACCCCACACTACCATCGGCGATGCATCGTTTCACTACTGAGTTCGGGATGGGATCAGGTGGTTCCAACGCTCTATGGTCGTCAAGCAATTCTTTAGGGTGATCGTCGAGACGCTCACCCGAATTCGGGTATGTGACAGTATTTTGCGCTTCAATCGAACTTTCGGTTTGTCGACTTCACCAACAACACCAGATTGTTTGGGTGTTATATGGTCAAGCCTCACGGGCAATTAGTATTGGTTAGCTCAACGCCTCACAGCGCTTACACACCCAACCTATCAACGTCGTAGTCTTCGACGGCCCTTTAGGGGATTCAAGATCCCAGTGAGATCTCATCTTGAGGCGAGTTTCCCGCTTAGATGCTTTCAGCGGTTATCTCTTCCGAACATAGCTACCC